>NZ_JCBCUY010000056.1:0-16142 GCF_059862705.1 Pseudomonas sp. MF08817 | reverse complement strand
GCTGAAGCCTTGGGCATTGCCGATTTGAATGGTGGCGCGTTCTTCAACGCTGAGTTCGGAATAGGACATAGGGGCAGCACCGTACCGGAAAGGTCAGGTGTTGCACTCAGTTTTTGCCGCCGCCCTGTATAAAGAAGGCAAGTGGGTGTTGCGCAAACAACCGGGCGACGTATTCATCGTCAAGCCCAATATTCGTTATGCCTCTAACTCACTGACCCTGATTCATCAAATGGCGTTGTTCGACCTGGGCATTGCGGCATTGCCGGCCTGGATGCTCAAGGATGATATTGAGGCCAACACTCTGATTCGTTTATTCCCCGAACATGAGTTCGCCACTTCGCCGGTCAATATTCTTTACCCCAACGGCATTAACCTACCGCTCAAAGCCCGGCGTTTTATTGATTACCTGGTGGCCAAACTGGGCACCGTACACGTGCAGGCGCGAACCCAATGACCGCCCCCAGAGGAACCCGCATGTCCCCCATCAAGGTGCCGCTCGCCGGCGTGCTGTGGATGATCGCCAGCCTGCTCTCCTTCATGGGCATGGCGGTGGCTTCCCGCGAACTTTCCGCGTTCATGTCCATTTTCCAGATCCTGTTTTTCCGCTCCTTTGTCGGGCTGTTGATTATTGCCCCGTTGATCTACCGCCAGCGCCGCCAGTTGCGCCAGGCCCGGGACCTTGGCCTGCAAGTGGCCAGGAACGCGGTGCACTTTGCCGGGCAGTACGCCTGGACGGTGGGCGTGGCGGCGCTGCCGTTGGTGACGGTGTTTGCCCTGGAATTCACCACACCGATCTGGGTGTCGCTGCTGGCCTTTGTGTTCCTCAAAGAACGCATGAGCACTGCCCGGGTACTGGCGGCCCTGGGCGGTTTCATCGGCGTGTTGGTGGTGCTGCGCCCGGGCATGGCCACCCTGGAGCCGGCCGCGCTCATCGTGCTGCTGGCCGCCGTGTGCTACGCCACGTCCATCATTCTGGTCAAACGCCTGACCCTGACCAGCAGCCCCGCGATCATCGTGATCTGGATGGTGCTGTTGCAGTTGCCCCTGGGCCTGGCCCTGTCGCTGGCGCAATGGCGCACCCCGCCCATGGCGTGCCTGCCGTGGATCGTGTTGCTGGGGGTCACCGGGTTGAGCGCGCACTTTGCCATGGCCAAGGCCCTGAACCTGATGGACGCCTCGATTGCCATACCCATCGATTTTTTCCGCGTGCCGCTGATCGCCGTAGTGGGCTTCATGCTCTACGGCGAAAGCCTGGAAACCTGGGTGTTTGTCGGCGCGCTGATAATCTTCGCCTCCAACTACCTGGCCTTTCGCGCCGAGCAAAAGCGCCCGGCGTGAAGCCTCGCGGTCAAGGCGTGTGGTCTAGGTAGGTGTCAAAGTCCCACTGGGTGACGGTGGCCAGGAACGACTGCCACTCGTTGGTTTTGATGGCCTGGAACAAGCCCTTCATATCCCCCGGCAGGGCCGCAGACACTACCGGGTCGTGGTCCAGCGCCTCAAGGGCTTGCCCCAGGTTGCGCGGCACATAGGCCGTGGGCGCCGGGTGCTCGCCATAGCTGTCGCCGTCCGTGGCGGGGCCGGGCTCCACACGGTTGGCCAAACCATCGTCAATCGCCGCCAACAGCGCACTGGCCATCAGGTACGGGTTGACGATGGCGTCGGCGGTGCGGTACTCGACCCGGTCCGGTGCCGACACGCGAATCGCACAGGTACGGTTCTGATACCCCCAGTTGGCCCGCACCGGCGCCCAGAAACCGGTTTCCCACAGGCGCTTGTAGGAATTGACCGTGGGCGCCGCAATCGCCGTCAAGGCATTCAAATGGCGCTGGATGCCGCCAATGGCGAACTTGCCCACATCGGTCAGGCCCGGGTCACCCGCCGCGGGCAGGAACAGGTTGATGCCGCCTTCATAGTGGCTATAGACCTCCTCCATGCCCTGGGTGCGGGCGAACACCTCCTCGCGCAACACCGCGTGCCCGCCATCCCACAGCGACAGGTTGAAGTGGCACCCAGAGCCTGAAACCCCGGCAAACGGCTTGGGCAGAAAACACGCCACCAGGTCGAACTCGCGGGCGACTTGATGGCAAATCTGCCGATAGGTCATCAGCCGATCACAACTGGCCAGCACGTCATCGAAGGCGAAGTTGAGTTCCAACTGCCCCGGCGCATCCTCGTGGTCGCCCTGGATCATGTCCAAGCCCATGGCGTGGGCGTATTCCAGCACTTTCATGTACACCGGGCGCAAGGTTTCAAACTGGCCGATGTGGTAGCAACGCGGCTCGGTCACGCCCACATAGCGCGGCTCGCCCGCTTGCTGGCGCAACCACATCATTTCCGGCTCCATCCCGGCCCGCAGTCGCAGGCCGTGGCGGGCCTCAAAGGCCTGGTGTTGGGCGCGCAGGTTACCCCGGCAATCGGCGTCCAGGCGCTGGCCGGGCGACGTGGGGTCGGCCGGGTTGCGAAACAGCGCGCAGAACACCCGCGCCACCCGTTTATCCCAGGGCAGTTGCACCAGGGTTTCCGGCTCGGGGTAGGCCAGCAACTCCGAGGCGTTGGGCGGGTAACCCAGGTAATTGCCAAAGCGGTCCAACGCCACATTCACCGTGGCGCCGTAGACCATGGAAAACCCCTTCTCGGCCATACGCGCAAAATGCCGCGCCGGAATGCCCTTGCCCTGCAACCGCCCGGTGATGGACGGAAACTGCATGTAGACGTACTCCACGCCACTGCTTTGCAGCCAGCGTAGGGCCCGAAGCAGGTTGTCCCGGCGCTGCGGCGAATCCCTGAAAGCTTCATGTTCCATCACGTGTGACTCCCTTGAGCGGCATCAAACCCGCGCCAGCAGGCGATTAAGACTTTCCACGCTGCGCCCCAGGTCATCGACGCTGGTGTAGAGGGGGTTGAAGGCCACCCGCAGCAGGTCCGGGTAGCGATACTCGGCGACGATCCCCTGCGCCATCAGCCCGTCGTGCAGCGCCTGGGCATTGGCCACCGAAAACCCCAGATGACCACTGAGGTTGTCGCCGCCCACCTCGTGCAACAAGCGAACACGGCCCGCACGCAGGTGGGGGGCCAAGGCCTCGATAAACCGGGCGCACAACTCGCGGCTGCCGGCCTCGACGCAGGGCATCCCGGCCTCCAGCAGCAAGTCCACGCCCGCCTCCAGCGCCACCAGGGAAAAAGTCGTCGGGGTGGCGACCTGCATGCGCTTGATGCCGGCGGCCGGAACAAAACCGTCACTGAACACAAACGGCTCGGCATGCCCCAACCAACCCTGGATCGGGTTGTGCAAGCGCTCCTGCAACCCGCGCCTGGCGTAGACAAACGCCGGCGCGCCCGGGCCGCCGTTCAAATACTTGTAGCCGCAGCCCACCGCCATATCGACGCCGCTGGCGTTGAAATCCAGCGCCATGATGCCGACGCTGTGGGACACATCCCACAGCGTCAACGCCCCCACCGCCCGCGCCTGTTCATTGAGCCTGTGCAGGTCGTGGGCTTGCCCCGTGCGGTAGTCGACATGGGACAGCATCAGCACCGCCACCGAGCGATCGAGGGCATCGACAACGGCCGCGCGCGGCACGATGCGGATCTCGATATCAGGGTGCAGCACGCCCACACTCTGGGCCACATAGAGGTCGCTGGAGAAATTCCCCTGCTCGCTCAGCACCACCTTGCGGGTGGGGTCCAGGGCCAATGCCGCGTTCAACAGCTTGAACAGGTTGACCGAGGTGCTATCGCACACCAACGTCGTGCCCGGGTCGGCGCCCAGCAGCCCGGCGATCTTGTCGCCGATGGCCTGCAGCGCGTCGAGCCAGCCGTGTTTTTTCCAGGCCCCCGCCAGTTGCTGGCCCCACTGCGCTTCGCAGGTCTGCACCAAGCGCTGCGCCACCCCGGCCACCGCCGGGCCCAAGGAGTTGCCCGCCAGGTAAACCAAACCCTGGGGCATGACGAACTGGTCGCGGCGATAGGCGTGTTCGGCGGCGTGCCCAGCCCTGTTGAGGTCCATGCCCACGCCCTCCTAGACCGTTTGCTTACGTTGCGCATCCGCCGCCAGGATCGGCTGGATGAAGGTGTCGAAATCCTCTTCGTGCCACCAGTGGCGCACCAGGCCATCCTCGAAGCCGAAGATGTCGATGCCGGTCAGGCGCACCGGCACGCCCGTGCCCTCGATGCCCAGGATCACCCCGGTATGGGTGCCCTCGGCCACGTAGCGAGCGGCCAGTTGATTGCCCTGCACAATCACGCTTTCGATGTTGAAACGCACATCGGGAAAGGCCTGGTGCCAGTCCGCCGCCATTAACTTGTGGCCCTGCAAATTACCGGCAAACTGCGGAATCGGCCGGTGGTCTTCAAACTCGGGGTGAAATATCGAATCGACGAAGTTCACATTGCCTTTATTCCAAACTTCCCCGATCCAGATATTGACGTAGGCATTGCGCATGTTTTCCTGGGACAGATCAATCGACATCATGCCGCTCCTTATAGAATGTCTTTACCACGACGAATTTCATCCACGACCACCGTCGATGGCGAGAATGATTGTTTGAGTACTTCCACGGCTTTATGCGGGTCGGCGTCACCGCACATGAAAATATCCACCGCCGCATAATTGAACTCTGGCCAGCTATGAATCGAAATATGCGACTCGGCCAACACACAAACACCCGACACGCCGCCATTGGGCGTGAAGTAATGAAAATACTGGTGCAACAACGTCGCCCGCGCTGCGGCAACGCCCGCCACCAATGCACGGCGGACACTTTCGACATTATCGATATTGCGTGCACCGTATAAATCCACCAGCAGATGTTTACCGGCATACGCCCCTTGCCCATCCGATAACAAATACAGGTTCGGCCCTACACTCTCGTTAGTTCCCATACCGGCTCCCACCCTCTTCTTGAATAAAGGCTGACGTTATTGCGGGCACGGGTTCAGGGAAAAACCGCAAATATCCCGGTAGCCGCTGTTCACTCGATCCAGGCTGTGGATGGGCGTGACGTCATGCAAACCCTGCGCATCGTCGAACAAGGCGGTTTCCAGGGGCTGGTGCAAGGTATGGCGCAGCCTGACCCGGGCTTGCTGATCGCAGAACAGGCTTTCACCGCCCTCGATGTTGTGGCGTTTGACCAGGGTGATGGAAGTGAACTCGTGGCCATCGCGGTGCGGCCCTTCGGGCACAGGCTGGCCGGGCACATCGGGCTGGGCGGTGATGCGGTACAGATGAATGCCGATATCCCAGGTACTGGAAACCGCGCGGCGTTCGGCGGGCAACAACAGGTACATATCAACGATCAATTGATGCAGGAACCGGTTATTGGTGGTTGACGGTTCAAGGGGCTGATAAATCCGCTCGACACCACCGGAATAACCATTGACCGTCGCCTCCTGGAAAAACCCCCGCAGCGGTTTCAAGGTCAACGCTATATGTTCCCCCTCATCGCGCAGCAGAACTTCGTTAAAACGCCGCCGACGATAAGTGTCACCCTCTTTCATATATTCATCGAGGGGCAAGTTACCAAAGTCGGCCTGAAATTCCCGAAAGTCCTGATAGAGCGTGCCCTGCTCCGGCAGCGTCGGTTGTTTTAACGCTACTTGCCCATGCACGAATGAAACTGAAGAGTCGTACATGCACAAACGCGCGGGCACGACGGCCTTGTCAAACATAGTGAGTTCCTTTCTTCAATCCCCGAAAGCGTGTTACCGCAGCCATAAAAGTCGAGGCAGCTAATTCTTCTCCCAACACCACCTGCAACTTTCAAGGCGCCAACTTGCCCAAGTAGGCGCATCCCCGTCAACACTTCAAACGTTATGAAAACGGCAAGCGCCCGGCAACTACCGAAAAATCCAAATAGAACAAGGCATTGTGATTGTTTAATAACACTGGATTGTGTTTCCAAGCCTGGCCGGCACGCAGCGCGCTGTTTATCGACTACCGGCCCCGGCGCACGGTTTCGCCAGCCCCAACCCGTTGTGATGACGATGGCCGCCTCCCGCCCTGCGGCGGACCGAGGCCTCCATGAAATTCACCACCCTGTCTGTGGCCGGCAAACTCAAGTTCTACCCATGGGTGGTGTTCGATCAGGTGCTGCAAAGGGGTTCGCTGGTGCGGGCCGCGGGGGCGAGCATGGCCCGGGGCGGCGGCCCGCCCATCGCCTGGGCCGACACCCAGCAACCCCAGGCGCAAGCGCAGCCCCCTGCCCACCTCAAACGCCCCGGCCTACCGTGAGCAATGGGCCTGTGCGCGCCCCGCCCAGCCGTGCAATCAGAGGGTCGAGCGCACGCGCCACAGTTCGGGGAAGAGCACGGTGTCGAGCATTTTGCGCAGGTAGCCCACGCCTTCGGTGCCGCCGGTGCCGGGTTGGAAGCCGATGATGCGTTCCACCGTGGTCACGTGGCGGAAGCGCCATTGGCGGAAGGAGTCTTCCAGGTCGATGAATTTCTCGGCCAACTGGTACAGGTCCCAGTAGCGCTTGGGGTCGGTGTAGACCTCGCGCCACGCCGCTTCCACGGACGGGTCGTGGGCGGTCGGGCTGCTGGGGTCACGCTCAAAGCGTTGCGGGTCGATGTGCAGGCCGGCCTTGACCATCAGGCCGATCGCCTCGTCATACAGCGACGGCGTGACAATCGCTTCCTGCAAGGCTTGGAGCAGTTCCGGGCGATGGGCGTGGGGGCGCAACAGGGTCGCACTCTTGTTGCCCAGGAGGAATTCGATCTCGCGGTACTGGAACGACTGGAACCCCGACGACTGGCCCAAAAACGGGCGGATCGAGTGGTACTCGGTGGGGGTCATGGTCGCCAGCACGGTCCAGGCGTGCACCAGTTGATCGAAGATCCGCGAGACCCGCGCCAGCATCTTGAACGCCGGTTGCAGTTCGCTCAGGCGGATGTGTTCGCGGGCGGCCTTGAGTTCGTGAAGCATCAGTTTCATCCACAGCTCCGAGGTCTGGTGCTGGATGATGAACAACAGTTCGTTGTGGTCCGGCGACAGCGGGTGCTGGGCGCTGAGGATGCGGCCCAGGTCCAGGTAGTCGCCGTAGCTCATGGAATCGGAAAAATTCAGCTCGGCGTTATGCCAGTCGGCGTCCTGGTTGGAGGGGGAGTACGGGCATTGACTCATTGCGGCGGTTCCTCGGGGCTGGGGCGGTTCGGGCCGCCCGCATCGTTATGGGCTAAGTCAGGGCTTGAGCGGGCGCAGGATCGCGCGCACGGGGCTGGCGTCCAGGTTGGCGAAACGCAGGGGCAAGGCGATCAACTCGTAATCCCCCGGCGCCACTTCGTCGAGGACGATGCCTTCGAGGATCGCCATGCCGTGGCGGGCGATGGCGTTGTGGGCGTCCATGGTTTTCGATTGCTGCGGGTCCAGGGACGGCGTGTCGATGCCGAGCAGGCGCACCCCCAGGCTGGCGAGCAGCTCCACGGTGGCCGGGGCGACGGCGGTGAAGTGTTCGTCCCACACGTCCAGCGGTGCCTGGCGATAGGTGCGCAGCAGCACGCGCGCGGGCACGCCCTCAAGCTGCCCCGCCAGTTGCTCCGGTTGCACCAGCTCGCCGCTGTCCAGGCAATGCAGCACGCGGCACGGCCCCATGTAGACATCCAGCGGCACCTGGCCGATGGCCGCGCCTTCGGGGCTGTAATGCAGGGGCGCATCGACATGGGCGCCGGTGTGCGGCGACAGGGTCACGCGCCCGACATTGACCGGGCACTGCGGCCCGAAGGTCCACACGCGCTCTTCCTGGAACGGCGTGTCGCCGGGCCAGGTGGGCGTTGCATTACTCAACGGCGGGCTGATGTCCCACCACGCAGGTGTGTTGTTCATTGTGCTGTTCTCGGCCACGTTGAAAGGCATCATACGAGCGATAGCCGTCAAGATTCTTGCGAATTCTCCTACAGCCTCCGCTGAATTTCGCACTTGCTGCCAAAAAAAAGCCCTTTGCCGGAGGATTCTTCAAACACCCGCCGCCGCAGGCATTGCGCTTGCGGATACCCCAGTGTCGAACCCAGACAACTGGCCGGCGCAGGCAAGGGCTAGGGTGCCGGTTCTGTTCTGCCGACAACCTGGAGCCAACATGTCCGCCCCCATTACCGTGCTACGCGACACCCACCCCCTGCCGCTGCTCGACGCCTGCAAATGGCAACGCCTGGAAGGCGACCCGCACACCGTCAACCTCAACGCCTACACCAGCGAAGACGGCAGCAAGATCATGGGCACCTGGATCTGCACCCCCGGCAAATGGCGGGTGGAATACGTGAAGTGGGAGTACTGCCATTTCCAGGAAGGCTACTGCGTGATAACCCCGGACGGCATGGCGCCGATCCACCTGCGCGCCGGCGACATTTTTGTCGTGGAACCGGGCATGACAGGCACGTGGGAAGTGGTGGAAACGGTGCGTAAGTATTTTGTGTTTGCCTGATGGGCAATCGATAAAAACCCAAGAACAACAACGGTGGGAGCGAGCCTGCTCGCGATAGCGGCGTGCCAGGCCCTGCATCGGGTGTCTGGCGTGGCGCTATCGCGGGCAGGCCCGCTCCCACCGGTTTTGTTGCTACTGAGTTTTAGGCCAAGCCTCTTACTGCGGCTTGCGATAGCTGTTGATGATCGCCGAGAAATCCTGCCCACCTTCGCCGCGCAGGCTCATGGCCTGGTACAGCTGCTGGGCCACGGCACCGAGCACCACCGGTTGGTGGGCCTGGCGGGCGGCTTCGGTGGCCAGGCCCAGGTCCTTGAGCATCAGCTCGGCGCCGAAACCGCCGGTGTAGCCGCGCGAGGCCGGGGCGGTTTCCACCACGCCCGGCCACGGGTTATACGCCTCCGAGCTCCAGCAGCGCCCGGTGGAGCTGTTGATGATCCCCGCCAGCACCTGGGTGTCGATGCCCAGGGCATCGCCCAGGGCCATGGCTTCGCTGACGCCGACCATGGAGATGCCCAGCAGCAGGTTGTTGCAGATCTTGGCGATCTGCCCCGTACCGACCGCGCCGCAATGGACGATGTTGCGCCCCATCTGCGCCAGCACCGGTTGCAGGGTGGCGAACAACTCGGGCGTGGCGCCGACCATAAAGGTCAGGGTCCCGGCCGCCGCGCCGCCCGTGCCGCCCGACACCGGCGCATCGGCCAGGGCCACGCCTTGTTTGGCCGCCGCGGCCGCCACGTCGCGGGCGGTCTGCGGGTCGATGGTGCTGCAATCGACGGCGGGCACGCCGGCGCCGATCCCGGCCAATACGCCCTCCTCGCCCAGCCACACGCTGCGCACATGGGCGGCGGCCGGCAGCATGGTAATCACCAACTCGGCGCCTTGGGCGGCGTCGCGGGGCGAGGCGCTGATGGTGCCGCCCAGTTGCGCCAGCTCCGCCAGCACGCTTTGGTTAAGGTCGAACAGGCGCAGCGAATGGCCGGCCTTGAGCAGGTTGCGGGCCATGGGCGCGCCCATGTTGCCCAAGCCGATAAATGCGATGTTCATGGCTGTTTCCTCAACGCAGGTTGATGGTGGTGTTCACGCCATCATTGACGCTGTCATCGTCGAACCAGCGGCTGGTGACGGTTTTGGTCTGGGTATAGAACTGCACCACTTGCTTGCCGTACGGCCCCAGGTCACCGAGTTTCGAGCCACGCGAGCCGGTGAAGCTGAACATCGGCACCGGCACCGGGATCGGGATGTTGATGCCCACCTGGCCGACGTCGATTTCGCTCTGGAACTTGCGCGCCGCCGCGCCGCTCTGGGTGAACAGGCCGGTGCCGTTGCCGAACGGGTTGGCGTTGACCAGGGCAATGGCCTGATCGAGGGTGTCGACCTCCAGCACCACCAGCACCGGGCCGAAGATTTCCTGGGTGTAGATCTGCATGTCGGTGGTCACCCCGGAAAACAGGGTCGGGCCGACGAAGTTGCCTTGCTCGTAGCCAGGTACTTTGATGTCACGGCCATCGAGTTCCAGCTTGGCGCCTTCCTTGATGCCGCTTTCGATCAGGCCCAGCACACGTTCCTTGGCGCGCTTGGAAATCACCGGGCCGACATCGGTGCCCGGCTCACTGCCCGCGTTGACCTTGAGTTTTTGCGCCAGGGCCTTGAGGTCCGGCAGCCATTGCTTGGCCGCACCCACCAGCACCACCACCGAGGTGGCCATGCAGCGCTGCCCGGCCGCGCCGAAACCGGCACCCACCAGGGCGTTGAGGGTTTGCTCGCGGTTGGCGTCGGGCAGCACCACGGCGTGGTTCTTGGCGCCCATCATCGATTGCACGCGCTTGCCGTGCTTGCCGGCCAGGTCATAGACGTGGGTGCCCACGGCGGTGGAGCCAACGAAGGACACGGCCTTGATGTCTTTGTGGGTGCAGAGCGCATCGACCACGTCCTTGCCGCCATGCACCACGTTGAGCACGCCCGGTGGCACGCCCGCTTCCAGCGCCAACTCCACCAGCAGCAGGGTGGACAGCGGGTCCTGCTCCGAAGGCTTGAGCACGAAGGTGTTGCCGCAGGCGATGGCCATGGGGAACATCCACAAAGGAATCATCGCCGGGAAGTTGAACGGGGTGATGCCTGCGCACACGCCGATAGGCTGGCGCAGGGTGTAGGTATCGACGCCACCGGCGACGTTCTCGGCAAATTCGCCCATTTGCAGGGTGCCGATGGAACAGGCGTGCTCCACCACTTCCAGGCCACGGAAAATATCGCCTTCGGCGTCGGCGAGGGTCTTGCCCTGTTCGGCGCTGAGGACCACGGCGATGCGCTTGGAGTGTTCGCGGATCAAGGCCTGGAGTTTGAGCATGATGCGCATGCGCGCGCCGATGGGCGTCAGCTTCCAGGTCTGGAAGGCGCGGTGGGCGGCGTCGATAGCGGCATTGACTTCAGCGGCCGTGGCGAACGGCACCTGGGCCAGCACTTGCTGGGTGGCCGGGTTGACGATGTCGTGCCATTCGCTGGTTTGGGATTCGACCCACTGGCCATCGATCAACAGCTTGGCCCGTTGCAGGGTGGTATCGGCAGAAGTAAGCGAAGCGTTCATGCAGGTCTCCAGATCTTGTCGTTGTTCAAGGAGCCAAGGCCTGCGGTGGCCTTGAGGATGAGGCGGGGGTCCGGGTTGGTGGGCGGACGGTTTTTGGAGTATAGATGTGCAAACTTCTAATAAGTACGCACATAAAAACCGGTCCAACATGCAAAAAAACATCACTTCCCTGGGTTCGCTGAACTGGGACGACCTCAAGTTTTTCCTGGAGGTGGCCCGCACCCGCAAGGCCAGCACCGCAGCCAAGCGCCTGGCGGTGGACTACACCACCGTGTCGCGGCGCATCAGTTCCCTGGAGGGTGCGCTGGGCACGCTGCTGTTCGAGAAATCGCGCACCAATGGCTTTGTCCTCACCGCCGAGGGCCAGCGGTTGCTGGGGTACGCCGAGTCGATCGAAAGCACCCTGCACATTGCCTGCGAGCAGGTGTCCGGCTCGGGCGTGGCGCTGTCGGGGCATATCCGCATGGGTTGCACTGAAGGTTTTGGCAGTTTCTTTATCACCCCGCAGTTGAGCCACTTCGTCGATGCCTACCCGGCGATCAGCGTGGACATCCTGCCGCTGCCCCACTTCATCAGCCTGTCCAAGCGCGAAGCCGACATCGTGATCGCCCTAGAACGCCCGGAACACGGGCCCTACGTGTGCTGCAAACTGTGCGACTACCGCTTGCAGCTCTACGCCACCCAGGCCTACCTGGACCAACACCCGCCCATCCGCCGCCCCGCCGACCTGGCGCGGCACCCGTTCGTCAGCTACGTCGATGACCTGGCGTTCAGTTCCGAGCTTTTATACCTGGCCAACGTGGTGCCCGGCGCCAGCGCCAACCTGCGCAGCACCAGCGTCATCGCCCAATACGTCGCCGCACAACAGGGCCGCTCCCTGGCCATCCTGCCGTGCTTCCTTGCCGCCCAGGACCCGCGCCTGCTGCCGGTATTGCCCGAGGACATCAACATCACCCGGCAATTTTGGATGTACTGCCGCGAGGACCTGCGCAAGCTCAAGCGGATCACCCTGTTGTGGGATTACATCCGCGAGGTGACGGAGCTGAATCGTCCGTTGTTGCTGGGCGAAACGCGGGATCTTCGGTTTGCAGATTGAGAATCTGGAGGAAGAAAGGGAGACCTATCCTAACGACCTCGTCAGCCTCTTGGCAACGGTTTGTGACAGGGGTTGTGACATCACTTGTGACAGTCGAAAGGATTCTTACAGTGGCGCACATAGGCGCGCTAAGGACCCCACGAGAGCATCAGACCAAGCATCTGAGCGAGGGCGTACCGGGGGAACCTGCCAGGGATTGAATCAATGAGGTGATGTCTCGGAAATTTCTGTCAGATTTCCGTTAAGGAACACGACGCCACCAGATCCAGACACTCAATTGCTTTACCTCCTACCCGTCCATTGCATTGATGATGAGCCTTCCATCCATAACGGCAGACGACAGCGAATCACCCGAGTGGCGATCGAGTGGAATAGGGTAGAATAGTTCGCAATGATATGGACTCTTTAGGGACAGAACGTTGAGCGCGAAAATCGAAACCTTGAGCGTAAAGCGCTTCAAACAGCTAAATGAGTTCCAGCTCGATTTAAAAGACACCACTGTCCTGATCGGAGCAAACAATTCTGGTAAAAGCAGTGCGCTGCAAGCGCTGCATTTCGCGGTCTCAGTCGCACAAACCGCGAAGCTCGTCGGTGAGGGTGTCAACTGGGCCAAGGACAAATTCCAAGTCTCGTTTAACCCCACCCAGCTTCTTTACTCTCCTGTTGCAGATGTGCTTTCACTCGCAAATGGAGGGCAGCTACAGGAGCCAGCTGAATCGCAGATTGAGATCGAGATTGTTTGTTCAGATGGCGCTAAATGTGTTGTCTCCGTCCGACGCGGTCGTAATCGAAATATTGCCGTTGTGGTTCATGGGAGAGCTCTTGGTGAGCGCCTCATGGATTTAGCAAAGCCTTTCACCATTTATGCACCGGGCCTTGCGGGCATAGCCAAGGAAGAGCGCTACTTATCTCCTGGGCTGGTTCGGCGAATCGTTGCGAGAGGTGATGCCAACCTGGTACTCCGTAACGTTCTCTTCATGCTCAAAGAGTCTGAAAATGCGGAGGTGATCAAGCGTGCTGCGTTGTTTGATCAAGGAAAGATTTCGGCCGAGGAATATGTGAGCTGGCAAGGGCAATGGAAGCGTTTTCAATTGGGAATGCAGCAGCTCTTCGAAGGGATCGAATTTGAAGTGAAGTTCGATCGAGACCAGGATGAACACATCGAAATTTTCTTCACTCGACCGGGTAATCCAAGGCTACCAATTGACGCAGCAGGCACCTCAATACTTCAAGCCAGCCAGATTGTTGCGTACGTCACTCTGTTTAGTCCGAGTGTGCTGATCCTTGACGAACCAGATTCTCACCTTCACCCCAGCAATCAGCGCGCACTCTGCAACCTTATTTTAGAGCTTGCTACTGAGCATAATTTCCGCGCGCTGATCAGCACTCATTCACGCCATGTCCTCGACGCCATGCGGGAGCGGGCATCGGTTCTGTGGGTGAGTAAGGGGGAGAAGGTGGACTTCGACAGTGTATCGACAGCGTCTAAGCTCATGGAGTTGGGAGCTCTTGACTCTGTTGATTACTTTTCTGGAGGTTCGATCAGGTGTCTCTTTGCGACGGAGGACAGTGCTCCGGATTCAATCAAGGCCTTGCAATCGCTGCTCAGTATCAATGGTTTTAAAATGAACGAAACGGATATTAGAGCCTACTCGGGGTGTACGAAAATCGACTCTGCAAAGGTGCTTCGGAGCTTTCTCGCGGACAGAGCCGCGCAGGTTCACTTCGTTTTTCATCGCGATAGAGACTACATGGCCGATGATGCTGCCAATAAATTCGAAATGGAGATCAAGGCAATAGGAAGCTTCCCTTTCCTCACCAAGCATTCCGATGCAGAGGGCTACTTCATCAATGCAGAGCACCTTGCCCACCTGAATCCAGGGTTATCAGTTTCTCGCGCTCAGGAGCTCATAGATAAGGCAACGGATACAACAACGGACAAGAGCCTAAAAGCACTTACCAACATTCGATTTGAGGTTGCGCAGCGCGAGCGTAAGGGCGGCAAAGCACCTGACCCTTTTGCAATTGCAGATGGTGCCCGCAAGGACTACGAATCGGACCCGGCAAAGTGGCGACGTGGCAAGCCTGTCGTGAACATCCTGAAGCAGTTATTGCATCAAGAGTTAGGTATGACGCCGAATATCATAGAGTCGTCTCCGTACCTCATTAACCCTGCTCTACAGGCCATCAGCGCAGCCATTTGGCCTCAACCAGCGCCCTCCTCAGTGAAAACTTTACCGGAGAAAGCAACCGAGTAATTATTAGCGCCACCTCCCGTCCATTGAGCTTGGTCAGAAATCCTCGAGGGCCCTTTGGGAATTCCTGCACGCCAGTTGAACCAGACGCTGGCGCTCTTTTTCATCAGAGCTTAGAGGCCGTCGCGGGGCCTTCCTGGAAGCCTTCTTAATGGCATGAAGGGCAGCTTGCCGGTTGTCCTTCTCGCGTTCGATCAGGTGGACCACAGCGGCCTGCACGGACACACGCCCAAAGCCTGCACCCTCAAGCTCAAGCCAGCGTTTGACGATCAGATGACGTAGCTTGACGCTGTAGCCCGTGATGAGCGTAAAGGTTAGCTCCTTGTCGAGGATGACCATCGGCTGAGCTTTGTTCTGGCTATTCTGGTAGCTGGTCTCAACGAAGGAGGACGCGTCAGTTTTGACGACTCCTATTAAGCCCAACTCTTCGAGCATCTTCCTGGCGTCCTTTAGAACTCGGTCATGCCGCTTGCCGGTGATGTCGGCGATCTCCAAGGACGACATGCCGGGCAAACCGTTGAGGGTTGTTGGGATTGTCGCTCCAGCCTTGGTGATCTTCTCGAAGGTAATTTCGGCGGTGTGGATAATTTCTTGCATTGGTCGTTTCTCCTGTTGATAGCTCTCTGAGTTCACTCCCACCGACCAGCACAGAGACCCACGACAAGGGTTCTGGCGAATGGCACAAGGAACAATCAGAAAGACTCTGTTTAATTGATTGCCCAGCGACGGGCGAGAGGATTCAGTCTGCCCAGACTTGGCTCGTTGAGCTGAAGCAGATGGGTTCCTTCAAGATGCCCTTTTCGATGGAGGGTGATAATCATCACTCCCTCCTTCTTCCCGGGCACCCTCATGGGACCTTCAAGTTGGTCTTTTATATATATCGGCGGGTTCGAGAGCCCGCAGTGGATATGGTCTCCAGCCATGTGTTGGTAGCAGTTTCGGAACCTTGACCTCAATCCTCTATGCCAATGTCGATCCAGTCACCAATGTAGGACTGCCGACTGGTCAGGTCGCCGCGCCAGCCGTACCACGGATGAACAGTTACTTTGGTCGGAAGTGTCTTCCCTTGTCGGGTCACACGGATTAAGCCAACTCGGCTCAATTCTCCGATCTCCCGTTTGGTCCCGATGCTTCCCAGCTTGCCAAACCAAATATTCCGACCAGCCAATCCAAGGAGGATCTGCCGGAACAACTTGACGGCGCCCGCTGTTATTACTCCGGTCTCCAGCAGGTCCAGCAGCTTGTCGGCCTCGATGGTCAGATTGTCAGCCCAATGGTCGTGGACGGAAAGAATCTCAAGTAGTTCTTCGGAGGTTCGGGCATTGACTGGGTGACGACATTGCTTGCCAACATCAGTTGTTATGGTGTGCTTCTTTACAATGACTTTTCGGCTCGCAAGGATTTCACCTGAACGGATGTCGAAAGTTAGCTCATGTCCGGTCTGGGCGTCGAGGGTAGTTTTGATGTTGTTTTGAACGTTAGTCATGGCTTGCCTCCTATCGCCTGATCGACAAGCGGGTGCCTGTCGCAATAGTGAGGGTTATTTAAGTTTCTTGACGGCAACCACAGGACGTGAACGTAAATTTAACCTGAGACAAAGAGGTATCCTTCAAGACGAACTTTTCGATGGAGGGTGATAATCATCACTCCCCTCCTTCTTACCGGGCATTCGGCGGTCTCAAGGAGCAAGTGCAACGCCTGATGTAAGGTGTTGCCATGTCTACCCAATACAACCACCTGAGTACCCAGGAGCGCGTCACCATTATGGTGATGCTATTTCAACGGCAACCACTGCG
>NZ_JCBCUY010000055.1:0-16432 GCF_059862705.1 Pseudomonas sp. MF08817 | reverse complement strand
CAGTGAAACGATGCATCGCCGATGGTAGTGTGGGGTTTCCCCATGTGAGAGTAGGTCATCGTCAAGATTAAATTCCGAAACCCCATTTGCGAAAGCAGATGGGGTTTTGTTTTGCGCGATGGAAAAGCGCGCAAGTGCACCCGAATCCTCACCGTTGGTCAGCAGCGGACAGTGCTAAGGTTCGCCTCTGGTTTTTTGCATTTTTCAAGGAAGCTCCCATGCCGGATGCGACGTCTCTCAGTGCGGGTTTCATGGTGGTTCAGAGCAACAGCCTGGATGAACTGCGCAGCCTGGTGATAAACCTGATGCGGCGTTACCCCTTGGCGCCCCTGGAGAATGAAATTGCCCTGGTACAGAGCAATGGCATCGCCCAATGGCTGAAACTGGCACTGGCCGAAGACCGCGAGGAGGACGACCTCGGCGGCTGCGGTATCGCCGCCGCGATCGATGTGCAATTGCCCGGCAGCTTCATGTGGCAGCTCTATCGCATGGTGCTGGGCCGTGACGAGATTCCTTCCAAGTCCCTGCTGGACAAAGCGCCGCTGACTTGGCGCCTGATGCGCCTGCTGCCCGAGCTGATTGACCAGCCGCACTTCGAGCCGCTGCAACGCTTCCTCACCCACGACACCGACCTGCGCAAGCGCTACCAACTCTGCGAGCGCCTGGCCGATCTGTTCGACCAATACCAGGTATACCGCGCCGACTGGCTCGAAGATTGGGCCGCCGGCCGCCATCAGTTGCGCAATGCCCGAGGCGAGCCCAAACCCCTGACGCCGGCCAATTGCTGGCAGGCCCAATTGTGGCGCGCGCTGTTGTTGGACGTGGGCCAGGAAGGCATGGCCCAGAGCCGTGCCGGCGTGCACCAGCGCTTTATCGAACGCATCCATAGCCTGGACACAGCGCCCCTGGGTCTGCCGTCGCGGGTGATCGTTTTCGGGATTTCCTCGCTGCCGGCCCAGGCCCTGGAGGCACTGGCGGGCCTGGCGCGGTTCAGCCAGGTGTTGCTGTGCGTGCACAACCCTTGCCGGCACCATTGGGCCGACATCGTCGCCGATAAAGACCTGTTGCGGCACCAATACAAACGCCAGGCACGCAAGGCCGGCATGCCCCAGGTCATCGACCCGCAAACCCTGCACCAGCACGCTCACCCGTTGCTGGCCGCGTGGGGCAAGCAGGGGCGCGACTACATCAGCCTGCTCGACAGCTACGACGACCCCGGCAGTTACCGGGCGACGTTTCGCGACGGGCGCATCGACCTGTTCAGCGACAACAACCCGCACACTCTGCTCAACCAATTGCAGGACGACATTCTCGAACTGCGCCCCCTGGCGGAAACCCGCGAGCACTGGCCCGCGGTCGATCTGGTGGCGGACGAGTCGATCCGTTTTCACATCGCCCACAGCGCCCAGCGTGAAGTGGAGATCCTCCACGACCAACTCTTGGCCCGCTTCAGCGCCGACCCGGAGCTGAACCCCCGCGACGTGATCGTCATGGTGCCGGACATCGACAGCTATGCCCCGCACATCCGCGCCGTGTTCGGCCAACTCGAGCGCCACGATTCGCGCTTCATCCCCTTCACCCTGGCCGACCAGGGCCAGCGTGGCCGCGACCCGTTGCTGATTGCCGTGGAGCACCTGCTCAAGTTGCCCGACAGCCGCTTCCCGGTCAGCGAGATCCTCGATTTACTGGACGTGCCCGCCCTGCGCGAGCGCTTTGGCATTGCAGAGCGCGACCTGCCCACGCTGCACCGCTGGATCGAAGGCGCGGGCATCCGCTGGGGCATCAACGCCCAGCAGCGCGCCGGCCTGGGCCTGCCGGCGGACCTGGAGCAGAACAGTTGGCAATTCGGCCTGCGTCGTATGCTGCTGGGTTATGCAGTCGGCAGTGGCGAGGCCTGTGATGGCATCGAGCCCTACGATGAAATCGGCGGCCTCGACGCGGCGTTGATCGGCCCTTTGGTGGCCCTGCTCGACGCCTTGCAGCGCGCCCACCAGGAGTTCTCCAGCGCCGCCACCCCGGCGCAGTGGGGCGAACGCCTGCAAGGGTTGATGCAGTTGTTCTTCCTGGCGGCCACCGAGCACGACGACTTCCTCCTCGCACAATTGGAAGAACTGCGCGAAACCTGGCTGGAAACCTGCGAAACCGTGGGCCTGCAAGATGAGCTGCCGCTCACCGTGGTGCGCGAAGCCTGGCTTGCCGGGTTGGACCAGGGCCGTTTGTCCCAGCGTTTCCTGGCCGGTGCGGTGAACTTCTGCACCCTGATGCCGATGCGCGCCATCCCCTTCAAACGGGTGTGCCTGTTGGGCATGAACGACGGTGATTACCCCCGCGCCCAGCCGCCCCTGGACTTCGACCTGATGGGCAGCGACTACCGCCCCGGCGACCGCTCGCGGCGCGAGGACGACCGCTACCTGCTGCTCGAAGCCCTGCTCTCGGCCCGCGAGCAGCTCTACATCAGTTGGGTCGGGCGCAGCATCCGCGACAACAGCGAGCGCCCGGCGTCGGTGTTGATCGGCCAGTTGCGCGATCACCTGGCCAGCGGTTGGCGGCTGGCCGATGATAGCGACCTACTGGCCGCCGTCACCGAAGAACACCCGCTGCAACCCTTCAGTGCCCGCTATTTCCATCAGGGCGCGGGCTTGTTCAGCTACGCCCGGGAATGGCAGGCCTTGCACCAACCCTGCGCACCCATCGCCCCGGTCGAGGCCCTAGGCCCTTACGTTCAGGAAGAGCCCTTGGCCTTGGGGCAGTTGCAGGACTTTTTACGCAACCCGGTGCGGCACTTCTTCAGCCAACGCTTGAAAGTGTTCTTTGAAGCCGCGCAAGCGCCGCTGGAAGACGAAGAACCCTTCGTGCTGGATGCACTGCAACGCTACAACCTCAGCGACAGCCTGCTGCAAGCGGCGCTGCTGGCCCCCGAGCAGGCCGACGCCGCGCTCGCCGCCCAGGCCCGGCGCCTACAGGGCAGTGGCCTGCTGCCCATGGCCGGTTTCGGCCAATGCTTGCAGCACGAGTTGATGGAGCCGCTGCCCGGCCTGTTGCAACGCCACCAACAGCTGCTGGCCCTGTGGCCCACGCCGCTGACCAGCGCCATGGCCATCAGCCTGGACCTGCACGGCGTCACCCTCGAAGGCTGGCTCGGTGGCCTGCACCGGCGCAGCGACGGGGCGTTACTGGCGGTCACCCCCATCGCCAACGGCATCGGCGCGATCAAAAGCCGCAAATGGCATCGCTTGATCCGCCCCTGGGTCAACCACTTGGCCGCGTGCGCCAGTGGCTGGCCGATGACCACCGCCCTGGTGGCCAGCGACGACACCCTGCTGCTCGCGCCCCTGGAACCGGGCGCCGCCCAAGCCCTGCTCGGCGACGTGCTGCAAGCCTGGCAAAGCGGCATGCGCCAGCCCTTGCCGGTGGCGGTGAAAACCGCATTCGCCTGGCTAAGCCAAAGCGACCCGGCCAAGGCCGACGCCGCCGCGCGCAAGGCTTATGAAGGCGACGGCCAGACCTTTGAGGGCGAGCGTCGGGAAAGCCCGGCCCTGGCCCGCCAGTTTGCCGACTACAACGCGTTGGTGAGCGACGAAACCTTCGCCGATTGGTGCAACGCCCTGTACCGCCCGCTGCTCGATGCGCCCTGGCGCTCCCAAGCCCAAGACGAGGCTCGCCCATGACCCCTCAAGCGCCACTGGCCCTGGCCTTCCCCCTGCGCGGCAGCCAGTTGATCGAAGCCAGCGCCGGCACCGGTAAGACCTTCACCATCTCGGCCCTGTACCTGCGCCTGGTGTTGGGCCACGGCGGCGAGGCCGCAGGCTTTGGCCGCGAGCTGCTGCCGCCGCAGATTCTCGTCGTAACCTTCACCGATGCCGCCACCCAAGAGCTGCGCGAGCGCATCCGCACACGTCTGGCCGAAGCGGCGCGGTTCTTTCGCGACGAAACCCCGGCCCCCGACAGCCTGATCGACGAGTTGCGCGGGCAATTCACCCCCCAGCAATGGGCCGGGTGCGCCAATCGCCTGGACATCGCCGCGCAGTGGATGGACGAAGCCGCCGTCTCGACCATCCACAGTTGGTGCCAGCGCATGCTGCGCGAACATGCCTTCGACAGCGGCAGCCTGTTCACCCAGACCCTGGAAACCGACCACAGCGACCTGCTCGGCGAAGTGCTGCGCGATTACTGGCGGCTGTTCTGCTACCCCATGCAGGGCGATGCGCTGAACTGGGTGCGCGCCCACTGGGGCGGGCCGGCGGCTCTGCTGCCTCGGGTGCGGGCGCTGTTTGCCAGCGAACGCCACGGCGAAGAAGGCAAGCCCCCCGCCGAACTGATCGAAGAATGCCTGCAAGAGCGCCGCGCCGCCCTGGTGCAACTCAAAGCGCCGTGGCTGCAATGGGCCGATGAACTCAAGGCCATTTGCCTGCAAGGCGTGGCCGCGAAAACCGTCGATGGGCGCAAGATGCAGGCGCGTTTTTTCGAGCCCTGGTTCGAGAAACTCAGCGCCTGGGCCGCGGATGAACACCAGGAGCAACTGGACATCGGCACCGGTTTTACCCGCCTGACCCCTGACGGCATGGCCGAAGCCTGGAAGGGCGAGCCGCCGCACCACCCCGGGCTGGACGCCATGCCCGCGCTCAAGGCCAGCCTCGACGCCTTGCCCACCCCGGACGCCGCAGTGCTGCAACACGCGGCACGCTGGATCGGCGCGCGCTTTGAGGCGGAAAAACGCCGCCGCGCCGAGATGGGCTTCGACGACATGCTCCTGCGCCTGGACGCGGCGTTGCAGGTGGAGGGCGGCGAGCGGCTCGCGGCGCTGATCCGCGAGCAGTTTCCAGTGGCCCTGATCGATGAATTCCAGGACACCGACCCGGTGCAGTACCGCATCTTCGAGAGCATTTACCGCATCGAAGACAACGACCCGGCCAGCGGCCTGTTCCTCATCGGCGACCCCAAGCAGGCGATCTACGCCTTCCGTGGCGCCGACATCTACACCTACCTGCGCGCCCGCCAAGCCACCCGCGGGCGCCTGCACACCCTGGGCACCAACTTCCGCTCCAGCCACGCCATGGTTCGGGCGGTCAACCATGTGTTCGAGCGGGCCGAGGCGCGGGAGGCCGGGCGCGGCGCGTTCTTGTTCCGCGAGGCCGATGGCGACAACCCGGTGCCGTTCCTGGCCGTGCAGTCCCAGGGCCGCAAAGAGCACTTACAGGTGGACGGCCAAGCCCTGGCGGCGCTGAACATTTGGCACCTGGCCAGTGAACAGCCACTGGCCGGCATGCAGTACCGCCAGCACCTGGCCGCGGCCTGCGCCAGCGAGATCGTCAAACTGCTCAACGGCGGCCAGCAGGGCCGCGCCGGGTTTGCCCGCGACGGCGAGGCCCTGCGCGGCTTGCTGCCGGCAGACATCGCCATCCTCGTGCGCGACGGCAAGGAAGCCCAAGCCGTGCGTGGCGAGTTGTCCGCGCGCGGCGTGCGCAGCGTGTACCTTTCGGACAAAGACTCGGTGTTCAGCGCCCAGGAAGCCCACGACCTGCTGGCCTGGCTCAAGGCCTGCGCCGAGCCGGATGTCGAGCGGCCGCTGCGCGCCGCCCTGGCGTGCCCGACCCTGAACCTGCCGTTGGCGGAGCTGGAACGCTTGAACCAGGACGAACTGGCCTGGGAGGCGCGGGTCATGCAGTTTCGCGGCTACCGCGAGCTGTGGCGTAAACAGGGCGTGCTGCCGATGCTGCGCCGCTTGCTGCACGACTTCCACTTGCCGCAAACCCTGATCGCGCGCAACGACGGCGAGCGGGTGCTGACCAACCTGCTGCACCTGAGCGAACTGATGCAGCAAGCGGCGGCGGAACTGGACGGCGAACAAGCGCTGATCCGCCACTTGGGCGAACACCTGGCGGCGTCCGGGCAGGCCGGCGAAGAGCAGATCCTGCGCCTGGAAAGCGACGAGCAACTGGTCAAAGTGGTGACCATCCACAAATCCAAGGGCCTGGAATATCCCCTGGTGTTCCTGCCGTTCATCTGCTCGGCCAAACCGGTGGACGGCAGCCGTTTGCCCCTGAGCTACCACGACGAATTCGACCGCCCCCAGGTCAGCCTGCGGCCCACCCCCGAGCTGATTGCCCTGGCCGACGGCGAACGCCTGGCCGAAGACCTGCGCCTGCTCTACGTGGCTCTGACCCGCGCCCGCCATGCCTGCTGGCTGGGGGTGGCGGACCTCAAACGCGGCAACCACAACCGCTCGGTGCTGCACCTCTCGGCGCTGGGCTACCTGCTCGGCGGCGGCGCCGCGTTGGCCGAGCCGGCCGGGTTGCGCCCCTGGCTTGAGGGCCTGCAACTCGGCTGCGACGCGGTGCACTGCGCCGACTTGCCGCCTGCCGAGGACGTGCGCTTCCACCCCCCGCGCAACGACGCCGCGCTGCTGCCGGCCCTTGTGCCTGCGCGCCGCGCCACGCAGAACTGGTGGATCGCCTCCTACAGCGCCCTGCGCCTGGGCGAAAGCCTGAGCGAAGGCAGCGACGAGGCGCCGGAAAACCCCCAGGCGCAAAAACTCTTCGACGACGAACGCCTCGACCCCGACGCCGTGCGCGAAGTGGTCAGCAGCGGCGGCGACATCCACCGCTTCCCCCGTGGCCCCAACCCGGGCACCTTCCTCCACGGCTTGCTGGAGTGGGCCGGCAACGAAGGCTTCGCCGTGGACCGCGCCAGCCTCACCGACGCCGTGGCCCGGCGCTGCAACCGCCGCGGCTGGGAAGGCTGGATCGACACCCTGGGCGACTGGCTCGCCCACCTGCTGCACGTGCCGCTGGCCATCGGCGCCGGGCAGCCGCCCGTGGTGCTCGGGCAACTGACGCAGTACCGCATCGAAATGGAATTCTGGTTCGCCAGCCACAAGGTTGACGTGCGCCAACTCGATCGCTTGGTGTGCCAACACACCCACGGCGGCGCCCCCCGGGTGGCCGCCGAGCCGGTGCTGCTCAACGGCATGTTCAAAGGCTTTATCGACCTGACGTTCGAGCACGAGGGCCGTTATTACGTGGCCGACTACAAATCCAACTGGCTGGGCGCCGACGACACCGCCTACACGGCGGCGGCCATGGAGGCGTCCATCCTGGAGCACCGTTACGATTTGCAGTACGTGTTGTATTTGTTGGCCTTGCACCGCCAGCTCAAAGCGCGGCTCACCGACTACGACTACGACCGGCACATGGGCGGCGCCCTGTACCTGTTCATGCGCGGCAGCCGCGCGCCGAGCCAGGGCAGCTACTTCGTGCGCCCGCCCCGTGAACTGATCGAACACCTGGACCTGCTCTTCCAGGGCAAACCCCCGGCACCCAAGGCCGAACCCGCGTGGGAACAAGGAATTTTGCTATGAGCCGTGCCTTCGCCGATTTGCTGCCCGTAGCCCTGGACGCCGAACAACTGGCCGCCCTCGCGCCCCTGAGCCGCACCAACGACCTGCTGTGGGTGTTCAGCCGTTGGGCCGAACGCGGTTGGCTGCGGGCGCTGGACCTGGCCTTCGTGCGCTTTTTGCATGAACTGGAACCGGGCGGCGACCCCTTGGTGCTGCTGGCGGCGGCCCTGACCAGCCATCAACTGGGCCACGGCCATGTGTGCCTGGACCTGGTGGAAACCCTCAAGGCGCCGGACTTCGCCCTGTCCCTGCCGCCCGAGGGTGACGGCGCGGTAATCCTCTTGCCCTCCCAGGTGCTGGCCGGGCTGGACGGGGCCCATTGGTGCCAGGCGTTGGCCGGCAGCCGCCTGGTGGCGGGGGCCGCGGACGACAGCGCCGAGGCGCGGCAACGGCCCCTGGTGCTGGCGGGCACGCGCCTGTACCTGCGCCGTTACTGGGCCTACGAGCGGCGCATCGACAGCGCCTTGCGTCAGCGCTTGGCTGTGCACGAAGGGGGCAACACCGACCTGCGTGCGCGCCTCGACGCCCTGTTCGGCGCCCGCGACGCCAGCCAACCGGTGGACTGGCAAAAACTCGCCTGCGCCCTGGCCACCCGCGCCGGGTTCAGCATCGTCACCGGCGGCCCCGGCACCGGCAAGACCACCACCGTGGTACGCCTGCTGGCGCTATTGCAGGCCCCCGCTGTGGCCGCGGGCCAGCCGCTGCGCATCCGCCTCGCCGCGCCCACCGGCAAAGCGGCGGCGCGCCTGAGCGAATCCATCAGCCAGCAAGTGCGCGGCCTGGAGGTGGACGAGGCGGTGCGCGCGCGCATCCCTGCCGACGTCACCACCGTGCACCGCTTGCTCGGCAGCCGCCCCGGCACCCGGCACTTTCGCCACCACGCCGGTAATCGCCTGGCGTTGGACGTGCTGGTGGTGGACGAAGCCTCGATGATCGACCTGGAAATGATGGCCAACCTGCTCGACGCCTTGGCGCCCCACGCGCGGTTGGTGCTGCTGGGGGACAAGGACCAATTGGCCTCGGTGGAGGCGGGGGCCGTGCTCGGCGACCTGTGCCGCGACGCCGAGGCCGGTTGGTACGACCCGCAGACCCGCGCCTGGCTGGAGGCGGCCAGCGGCGAAACCCTCGGCGGCGCCGGGTTGCAACAAGACACCGACGCCAGCCACCCCTTGGCCCAGCAAGTGGTGATGCTGCGCCACTCGCGGCGCTTCGGTGAAGGCAGCGGCATCGGCCAATTGGCCCGTTGGGTCAACCAACAACAACCCGAGCAAGCCCGCGCCCTGCTGGCGGCGCACAGCCATGGCAACCTGTTTTGCCTGCCCCTCAAGGGCGAACAGGACCGCGCCCTCGAACGCCTGCTGCTCGACGGCCACGGCGACGGCCCCCAGGGCTACCGCCACTACCTGAGCCTGCTGCGCAGCACCCGCCCGCACGCGCCGGCGCACGACCCGCGCTGGGCTGCATGGGCCGGCGCGGTGCTGGCGGCGTTCGATGAGTTCCAATTGCTCTGTGCCGTGCGCAAAGGCCCGTGGGGCGTGGAGGGCCTGAACCTGCGCATCACCGCCGCGTTGCTCAAGGCGCGGCTGATCGACAGCGACCAGCAATGGTACGAAGGCCGCCCGGTACTGATGACCCGCAACGACTATGGCCTGGGCCTGATGAACGGCGACATCGGCATCGCCCTCAACCTGCCGGAACCGGACGCCAATGGCACCCTACGCCCGGTACTGCGGGTGGCCTTCGCCCGCAACGACGGCCAGGGCGGGGTGCGATTTGTACTGCCCAGCCGTCTGAATGACGTGGAAACCGTGTACGCCATGACCGTGCATAAATCCCAAGGCTCGGAGTTCGCCCACACCGCCCTGATCCTCCCCGATGCCCTCAACCCGGTGCTGACCAAAGAGCTGATCTACACCGGCATCACCCGCGCCAAACACTGGTTCAGCCTCATCGAGCCCCGCGCCGGCGTGTTTGAAGAAGCCACCCGGCGCAAGGTCAAGCGCCTGAGTGGGTTGATGCTGGAGCTGGCATAGCACCCCAAACCCCTGCGGGAGTGGGCAGGACTCTGTGGGAGTGGGCCTGCCCGCGATGGCGGTATTCCTGCCGGTGAAGAAGCATCAGGCATACCGCTGCCATCGTGGCCTAGGTATCTACATAACTGGGGTTTAGGTTTGGGGGCATATCCGTTTTTTTGGGGGGGGCGGCTGGCGGTTCCGCCCTGACGGCGGGTCCCTTTTGGCAAACGCCCCAAAAGGAACCAAAAGGTCTTGCCCCTCCATCCGGTGTCTCGCTAACGCTCGACATTCCCTCACTCCGGCATTGCTCCGGGGGCGCGCCGCGAAGGGCCCTCCATGGCCCATCGCGGCTAGTTCGGCATCCCTGCCGAACTGCCCCCTGCGCAAGGCCTGCGTTCGGCCTCCTGGGAATGGGGCGGGTGGATCAAGATCAAGAGCCAGATCAAAAGCAAAAGCCGTAGGAGTCGGGCTACCACGCAGGCCTGGTTGTCACCCTTCCCTGCGGGAGTGGGCAGGATTCTGTGGGGGTGGGCAGAATTTTGTGGGAGTGGGCCTGCCCGCGATGGCGGTATTCCTGCCGGTGAAGAAGCATCAGGCATACCGCTGCCATCCTCGGATCGCCGCCCCGACCCAGCCCACCGTTGAACTGTAGGGGCGTGGTCTGGATCCCACCGGCTAAAGGCGCTGTGCTATCGTTGCGGCATTATCCTACGTAGTTAGAAGAGAATTCCTGCATGGTTGTGGCTGTGTCGCCGGCAGAGCGCAAGGGTGGATGCAAGCAGTTCCTGTTGGCCAGCCTGTTCTGTCTGTCGGCCCCGTTCGCCCATGCCCAAGCCGCTGCGCCGCGGAGCATGGCCGAGCAGCGTGCCCAGGCTGTCACCCAAGTGGTGCTGGGGATTCTCAGCTACGCCCGTTGGCCCGTGGAACCGCAGCAACTGCGCCTGTGTGTGGTCGGGCCCACCGAATACACCGACGACCTGGTCAAGGGCACCACTCAAGCCACCGGCCGCCCCGTGCAGGTGCGGCGCCTGTTGGCGGATAACCCGGCGATTCTCACAGACTGCGACTCGGTGTACATCGGCAAACTCAACGCCGACCAACGCATACGTCTGTTCAGTGACCTCACCGGGCGCCCGGTGTTGAGCATCAGCGAGGGCGGCGACCAATGCACCGTGGGCAGCCTGTTCTGCCTGCGGGTCAGCGACCAGCAGGTGTCGTTTGAGGTCAACCTCGACTCCGTAGCCCGCAGCGGCGTGCGCATTCACCCCAGCGTGCTGCAATTGTCGCGTCGGCGGGCGGCAGAGCCGTGAAGCTGTTCAGCCGCTCGGCCCGCCCAACCCTGCAATCGGTGATCGGTCGCGGGCACCTGACGGTGGCGTTGGCAGCGGTGTCGATGGCCAGTGTCTCCCTGACCCTGCTGGGCATGCTGGCCTTGCGGGTGTATGCCGACCACAACCTGCACCTGATCGCCCGGTCCATCAGCTACACCGTGGAAGCGGCGGTGGTGTTCGACGACAAACAGGCCGCCACCGAAGCCCTGGCGCTGATCGCCGCCACCGAAGAAGTGGCCGATGCCCAGGTGTTCGACGCCACAGGCCAATTGGTGGCGCGTTGGCAGCGCCCGGAAAACGGCCTGTTTTCCCATTTGGAAATGCAGGTGGCGCGCAGCTTCCTGGAAAAACCCATCACCCTGCCCATCGTCCACCAGGACCGCACCGTCGGCAGCCTCTTGCTGGTGGGCCATGGCGGCAGCTTGCTGCGCTTTTTGCTCAGTGGCCTGGCGGGCATCGTGCTGTGCACGGCCCTCAGTGCCTGGGTCGCGCTGTACCTGGCGCGGCGCCAGTTGCAGGGCATCACCGGGCCGCTGCGCAACCTCGCCCATGTGGCCCACGCCGCCCGCAGCGAGCGCACGTTCGACCGGCGTGTACCGAAGGCGCGGATCGTCGAGCTGGACAACCTGGGCAACGACTTCAATGCTTTGCTCGATGAAATGGAAACCTGGCAAAACCACCTGCAAAGCGAGAACGAAAGCCTCGCCCACCAGGCCAGCCACGACAGCCTCACGGGCCTGCCCAACCGTGCGTTCTTCGAAGGCCGGTTGATCCGCGCCCTGCGCAATGCCAGCAAACACGACGAGCGGGTCGCGGTGCTGTTCCTCGACAGCGACCGCTTCAAGGGCATCAACGACCGTTTCGGCCACGCCGCCGGCGACGCGGTGCTGGTGGCCGTGGCCAACCGGGTGCGCGCGCAACTGCGTGAGGAAGACCTGGTGGCGCGCCTGGGCGGCGACGAGTTCGCGGTACTGCTTGCGCCCCTGCACCAGATCGAAGACGCCGAGCGCATTGCCGACAAAATCATCGCCAGCATGGCATTGCCCGTGCAGTTGCCCGGCAACGCGGCGGTGATGACCTCCTTGAGTGTCGGCATTGCTGTCTACCCCGACCACGGCGCGACTCCGAGCGCGCTGATCGATGCCGCCGACGCGGCGATGTACTACGCCAAACGCCTCTCGCGGGGCGGGCAACATACGGCCGGGTCGGAGCACTCGGCCGCCCACGTGCAAACCAGGAGCTAAATTCCGTGTTCTCTTTGACTCAGCGTTCCATGCGTTTCTTCACCCTGACCCTGTTCATCGCCCTTGCGGCCCTGGCCGGGTGCCAGAGCGCCCCGCCCAAAGGCCTGACCCCGGCGCAGATCGCCGTGCTCAAGCAACAAGGTTTCGAGTTGACCGAGGAGGGCTGGGCCTTTGGCCTGTCGGGCAAGGTGCTGTTTGGCAGCGACGTGGAAAGCCTCAACGCACCGAGCACGGAAATTGTCGAACGCATCGGCAAAGCCCTGATGGGCGTGGGCATCAACCACGTGCGCGTAGACGGCCACACCGACTCCTCGGGCAAAGAGGCCTACAACCAGCAACTGTCCCTGCGCCGCGCCAAAAGCGTGGCCAAGGTGCTGACCTCCGTGGGCATGCCCGAACACAACATCGAACTGCGCGGCCTGGGCAGCAGCGAACCGGTGGCCAGCAACACCACCGCGGCCGGGCGCACCGAAAACCGCCGGGTATCGATCGTGGTCAGCGCCGACTAAGCCTCGCGGCAAGCCGCAAGTTTCAAGTTTCACGCTTGCCGCTTGCCGCTCCCAATACCATCTGCGCTTGCTCTCCCATCAGCAGCGCTCGGTTGCGCTCGGTCACCTCCCTGATGTAATCCCACAACAACGTAATGCGCTTGAGCTTGCGCAAATCCTCGCGGCAGTACATCCAAAACTGGAAGGAAAGAAAGGTTAACCCAATGAATACGGGGGCTAACCGCCATGAACATCCTTGCAGAGCATCGTCCTGTCACAAGTGCTGTCACAAGTTTTGCCGTTCATCTGAGGCCGACTACACGGCTCGCTAAGCTCTACCACTATCGACGCAACGGCATTTATTATCTGCGCCTCCGCGAAACCGGCAGCACTACCCGAACTGCGTCCGTTTCCCTCAAGACCTCTGATAGACGAGCCGCTATGGACGCTTCACAACGACTTGCAGAGACCATCAAGGCATTCCATCTGGATCATCCGCAGGCGACCTGGAGTGAGCTTCGGGAGCATCTTCTATGGGTCGCTGAGGACCTACTGTCGTCCGCTCATGATGTCCATTCGCTGCGCGACTGGGGCGACCTCTACGAAGACGTATGGACAAACCTCGCCGAGATAGCCGCTACGATGCCGCTCAGTGTCGATCAGCACGAGCATGTAATGAAGGCAAAGCAGGTGATGACCGCTGCTCAGGCACGACTACAAGGCGACTCCGTACCGTTGGTGAAAATCATCCGGGATCTTGAAGGCGACGATGGGCAAATGAGGGAGAGTGTCCCTGCTTCCCTATCTGTATTAGCGTCGCCGCCGATGACCTTCGAGGCCCTCTCGGGGCTCTATCTGGCTGACCGTGGGCGAGACCAAAAAGATTCGACACTGAAGGAAACCAAGCTGTGTCATGGAGTCCTCGCCGGGCATCTGGGGGGGCTTGATCTACGGAACCACTCAAGGGTTGACCTTGTGGCTCTCCGAGATCGCCTGTCTGAAGGTCGGATGCCCTCGACGGTAAACAAGCTGATTGTGAAGCTCTCTGCTGTGTTTGCTTGGGCTGTCGAGAATGGTCATCTGATCAAGACATATGACAAAAAGCTGAAGCTGACCAAGGGCCTTGAATCGACCCGTAAGGCGTTCTCTCAGGCTCAGGTAGCCAAGGTGATGGATTACGCGAGCAACCTCCCAGAGACCTCATGGAAGCGCTGGCTGCTTAGTCTTGGGGTCATCACTGGCGGGCGCCTTAATGAAATCGCCCAGTTGACCACGAGCGACATCAAGACGTTTGAGTCGGGGATTACGGCCATCCATATCAATGAGGTCGGGGAGGGCAAGTCAATCAAGAACAAGCGCAGTGAGCGACTGGTGCCGTTGACCGATGGCGCCTACGGATTCGACGTTGCTGCATTTCTGCGATATGTCGAGACGTGCAAAGCCAACCAAGGCGAGTCACTTGCACAGATCGGCTACAAGACAGCAGGGGATTGGGCGAACCGACAAGCGATCCCTGAAGCCCTTGGCGACGATCACAAAGCGGGGCTTACCTTTCACTCTCTCCGTCATTCCTTGGCTTCGCTGATGCAGGTGAAGGGCGTTCCTACAGTGCACGCTCAGGCCGTTATGGGGCACGCTTCGGGGACCATTACGTTCGACACATATGGCTCTGGGGTGCCCGTTGAGACTATTGCTCAAATGCTCTCCGGTATCTTCGGTGCAGATGGTTGAGGTTTCGAGCGTCGCCCTTGTGATGTCTTAATGGTATCGTTCTATGTGTTCGCTAAGGAGATTACAGATGCGTGTGGATTTTATCGGTGTTGCTTTGACCTTTGGCCTTGTTTCCGGATGCAGTAGCTATTCTTCTAATTTGCAAGTAGGCAATGATCAGTCGTACACAAGCCTAAAAGAGCAGCGAGAGGCTGTTCGAACCGTTAAAAAGTTCGAGTCCCTGCCTTCTGGTGCGGAGGTCTTAGATGTGGTTTCGGCTGGCCGCTGTCACAGAAGTTTCGTAGAGGAGGCACCCAGCGAAGCCACTGTACTCATGGATTTGAAGATCGCTGCATATGCTAAAGGTGCAGACGGTATTACGGATGTATCTATCTCTAAAGACTCCGGCTTAAACCGTAATTGCTGGTATGTGCTCGGTGGAACAGCAAAAGCGTTCACATTGAACGGCAAGTCAATAGCACAGTGATGTTGGTTTTTGAAGCATGATTTTATGTGGGGCTCGATGTCTAAGCTGTTTTTTAATCTGCGCAGGATGAGTTGGGATGCTAATAACTTTTAAGAGATGCGTGGTTTTGCTGGTGGTGGCTACTGCTCAGCTTTTTAGTTGCTATTCTTCTGCGGAGATAAAGTGGATAAGTTTGGCCGAAACAGATGGTGGTATAAAGATGGAGGCCATGCCAGGCTCCTTCGAGTTCTCGACAAACAAAAGTAATACGGCTATTGCGGTATTGACGGGAAGGCAAGTCGATTTAAAGTCAAAACAAATAGATTTGCGCAAGTGGTATGTTTCTGCTGTTGATTGCAATAATAAAATGGGGAAGCTTGTAACGCTAACCGTTAGTGGTGATTATCGGTTCGAGAATGATTTTGTATATGATGGTGGAAATGTTGCCTCGGCGATTGCCGGATTTATTTGTGATGTGGCTGACCAAAGTATAAAAAAGGCCAATGGCAAAAGCTTGTGAGTAATCGCTTGCAGCATCAGCTTAGATTTGGGGCGCTAATTCCATAGCGTCCTATACGCCACTTCTCGAACCGCTGAGTTGGCTGTTGAGGGGGGGCGTGAAAAAAACTGTAAGTTGTTGGTGTTTTGTACTGCTTTTGACGCTGCTGGTTTCGGCTGGTGTTTTCTTCTGTTTCGATCATGACTATTCAAAAGCAGGCCGTGCGAACAGCATCTTGACGTTGAACAGTCCACCCTTCCAAACGCGCTGGTTCAACGAAAAATGAATCGGCGTAGCGAAAAAGATCCTCCAGGATCACCATGGAGCAACGATCCAGTAAAAACCTGACTTGTTGGTCGGCTTGATTGAAAACATCGCACAGGCCTTATTAGGCGTCCTTCTGTGATCGTCGTGATGCTGCGTTTGACACTGACCTCCTACTGCCGACAGTTGCGTGCTTGCGCTTGATCTGGCGAGCTTGGAAAAACCCTCACTGCATACGGCCGCATAAAAACCCTCACTATTGCAACAGGCAATCTCGCTTGTTGATCAAAATAGGAGGGACCTGCCATGCGAACTACACTTCTCACGCCCGAGCAAATAGTCGAGTTGGACCGGCGAATAGAAGCTCGCGCCGATGCTCTGATTGCTTCTCGGCAAAGAGCCCAGCCCCAAGCGGTTACGAAAACTACAAGTCGAGGTCGGCCAGCCAAGTCGATTTCCAATCCCTTCTTTTCATTCATCGGTTTCGGGACCAGCTATGAACGATACCCATCATTTGCGATGGATGTCATCGAGGGGATCGCACGACTGGACTGGCATGATCGGCCAATTGGGAACGGTGGAAAATCCATGCCGCTGTCCGTGCGAAACCTCGTGGTCATATTGGAGTGCCTGCCCGTTGTCTCAGCTGCAATTGTTGGGGCGTTACTCCGCATTGAACTTCGACACTCACAGCGGTACGTCAAGGCAATCGGCATGATTCTTCCTCAAATGATGAGGGCCAGACCGCATTCGCTGGTGGACGAAATGGCCGGAATGCAAATTAAAGACGCTGCCTGAATTAACGCCGCATATATAAAGAAGCCCTTTCAGATTCCATCCCAGACCACCCTTGCGGAAGACCAGTTCGATAACCTTGAAGTTGCCAACAGAAGGCGGTCTCAAGGAGCAAGTGCAACAGTCAGTTAACTTTTCTGCACTTGCTAAGCGAACGCAATCCCGCTTCCAAAACATCATCATCAATGGACGTCTGACCGAACCGAGCCGATCTGCTTGCACAC
>NZ_JCBCUY010000054.1:0-16700 GCF_059862705.1 Pseudomonas sp. MF08817 | reverse complement strand
TAAGCGTTTCGACTTCAAATGTCCTATCGAGGTCATAGGCGAGGTGATGCAAGCAGCCATGGCTATGCGGCATGATGCTCCGGCTTCAATTCAATAACCGTGTTGCACTCAGCTCCTGCAACCGCCGTTTTTATAAGTGCGTTGGGACATGTCCACCGAGCGCCAGTAATACACACTTTCGGCGCGGGATTTACCGATGAAGTAGTACATCCCGTTCTTGAAGTCGTCGGTGTTGATGTAGCCATTGATGATGGTCAGGTTGGCCACTTCTTCAAAACTGGCCAGGTAGCTGAGTACCGCTTCCTGGGCGGTGTCGATGTGGATCTTGTTCTGGTTGAGGTCGTTCTCCAGTTGCTCGAAATAGGTCGATTTGCTCAGGCGCAGCGAGGGGTCGATGTACACCTCGGGGTAATACTGCAATTGCTGGTTGGCGGCCCAGATGGGGTATTGGCTGTTGATCTCGCGCCACTGGGTTATCAGGTGTTCTTCCATGACCCGGTTTTCGTAGCCCGGCTCCATGCCCATCAGCGCACCGTTGATGTACTGCTGCAGGCTGGCGATGGCCGACGCCACGGGGCTGGTGGCCACGTCCTGGGAGACCTGGACATCGAGCAACTTGTACTCATAGAGGTCATTGGCGGTCTTGATTTTGTCGTTGAGCCCGGAGCCGACGAATTCCTGGGCGTTGGGCACCACCTCGTCGAGGTAGTAGGCCACCAGGGCGTCGCGCAGGGTTTCGTTGAGCTGGGCATCGATGGACTTGGACATGGTTGCTCCTTGCAAAAATGATGGCGGTCAGGCGCGGCGGCTGGCGGCTATGGCGGCTTCACCCGCCGCTTGCCACGCCACACTGGCGCTGTCGGCGTGCAACGCGGTGGCGGCCAGCAGGTCGGTGGCGGTCAAGCCGCTGGCGGCGCAGGCCTGTTGACAGCGCAGCACCCAGTCCACTTCGGCCAAGGAGGTGGCGCGCCCCAGGGGCAGTTCCTGGAACAGGCGGGCGATGTCTTCCTGGCGCCAGCCCAGCAGGTTGGCCAGCACCTCGGCGCTGGCCTGGTTGACGGCGCTGCGCAGGGCTTTGTTCTTGAGTTGGGCCTTGGCCGGGTTGGCGCTGATGAAGTAGCCCAGCAGGGCTTCTTCTGCCTGGCTCTGGCGGTTGAACCACTGGCTATAGCGGCCCAGCAGGTAGAGGCTGGCCCATGACAGCGGCCCCCCTTGCGCCGCGCCCAGCCACTGCGGGTGTACCAGGAATAGGCGCAGGGCGCTGGTGCTTAGGCGTAAGTGCAGCGCGGCCTTGGCGTGGCGCAACACAGCCTTGAGCTGGACGATCAGCGTACTGCTGCCCTCGGCGTTGGTACCCACTTGCAGCACCATCGCCAGCAGTTGATAGACGCTAGTCTGGGCCCAGTGCACCACCACTTGGGTACGGTCCATGGGCAGGTTGACCAACTCCTGGGCCAGGCCTTCGATCAAGCGCAATTGCCGACCGTGGGCGGCCATGAGCAGGGTGCCGAGTTTCTCCAGGCTGGCAGCCCTGACGGCGGGGTCCAGGGCCAGTGGTTGGAGGGCCCGCACCAGGGCGGCTTGCAATTGCGCCTGGGTGTTGTCGGCCAACTCCAGGGGTTGTTCTTTGACCAGGCCCGTTGGGTCGAGCAGTGGTAGCAGCACGCTGCGCCAGTTGATGAGGTCGCCGGGGCCGCGGGCCTGGGTGGTTTTTTCATGTGTGGGCAGGTTCAGCGCCAGCAGTTGCGCGTCGCTCACCAGCACCGCGCGGGTGTCCTCGGCGAGCTTCGCCACGCGGTCGGTCAAGCCTTCGGGCGGCAGGTAGTCGCCCGGGTCCAGGCCCAGCAATTGCCGCACCAGTGGCACCGTTTGCTTGCTGTCCTTGAGCCAGGTCACGGCCCAGTCCATTTGCATCAGGAGGTCGAGGATATCGGGCTCGGCACTCAGGGGTTCGCCTTCGTAGATGTTCTCGACCTTCATATCTCGATTGCCCTGGGCACCGCATTTGACTCGCAAATTGGTGAGCGTTGCCGGGCCCTCAGTGATGGCTTGCCAAGCCTCCCGAGTGATTACCCTACCGCTCAACGACAGGGCTTGGCCGGGGGCAATAGGCGCAAGGCTGAGCGTGCTGCCGTCGACATTGCGCAAAACGTTCGCCAGCGCCGGCTGCGGTGGCCAGTCGAGGGTAAATAACCGCGTGGGGGCTGCCTGGGTAAAATCCACCCCTTGGTTGACGAGCAACGCGGAGCCCGGCAGCAGGCGTAACACATCACCCGCCTCAAGAGGATCAGCCACCAAGGTCAAGCGGATGTCGTATGTAGCGTCAGAATTTTTGGCCTCGATTATCATCGGGCTCAACGGCCGCTCCCCTTGCTGCGCCAGGCGCCCGTTGCTGAGCAAGCGCTGGTAGCGTTCGCCGCCCAGCAAGTCGACCAGCGCCCAACTGTCTTCGGGTGTGAGGCCGAACAACTGCGCCATCCGGGCCTGGCGATACAGCGATGACACGGTGGCCAGGTCGCGGCGCAATGGGCCCACGTAGAGCTGGGTTTGCCCGGCCAGACGAAAGAACGAGGTCTGGGTGGGCTGTAAGCCCAGGCCGGCACACAGTTGCGACACGGTTCTTTTCGAGGCGGCGTCGGTGCCGGCCAGGTTGAAGGGCTGCTGGTCAAGCACCAGTGGCACGTCGAACAGCGCCGCCTTGTTGAACACCTGGTCGAACAGCGGCACGCGCTCGCCCGTGGCGTAGGGCGTGAGGTCATGCACAAAAGCTGCAAATTGCTCGGCAGTGATGCTGTAGCGCCCGCTCAAGTAGCGATAAACCCCCAGCACCCGCAAGGTGTTGATGTTCAGGTCCATGGTCAGGTTGTGTTCGCCTTCGCTGCGAATGGCGCTGATGATGAGTGTGTCCAGTTCGGCGAAGGGAAGGTCGAACCAGCGCTGCAAACGGATCATGCGTTGCAGGCGGTCGAAGCGGTTGGGCGAGGTCTTGGTCAGGTACCAGTAGGTGGCGTTGGCGGTCTTGACCTCCTTGAGCCCCATCGAATTGTCGAATTGGTCGCGTTGAATGGAGGCGGTGGTGGCCGGCGTGACGCTGTCATAGCGGTCCGAGCCCTGGCCGTTGACGTAGCAGGCGCCGTAGTGACCCGAAATGCCCCAACCACTGATTTGCAAGTTGGCAGTGAGGCAGTTGGGGGAGCGCCGCGGGTAATGGGTACGTTGTGACAACAGGGCTTCGACCTGCTCGGCATTGAGTTCGGTCTTGCCCAGAAAGGTGTTGAGTTCGACCAAGGCATCACTCGCCTGTTCGGAGCCATTGGTCAAACCATAGCTGCCCCGAAAGAACGCCTGCTGTTGCGTTGTGAACTGCGGGCTTTCATCAAGCATCAAGGTAAAGCTGCGTTGCGCCAGTGCTACCGGCGCAGCCAAGGTGCCTGTTGTGACGGTAACGGTGAACGTGGCGCTGTAACCGGGCAGCTGCGGCAGTGCTTGGCCTGCAGGCAGCCTTATGGCGTGGTTGATGGCCGCAGCGCTGTGCGCATGCAAGTAATTAAGGAGCCAGTAATTGTGGTTGAGGGGCGTCGCGGAGTTCAGGAGGAGTTTGACCTGCAATGGATTTACACCGCCCGGATTGGTGAACTCGAAAGTCGCCTCATTGGATCCGGGCGACGTGCCTACCAACGTGTGGGCAACCGGGACAACCGCTTTGACGCAGGCTTGCCCCGGCAACAACAGCAGGCCAAAACGCCAGTTTTTTTCCAATGAAAGATAACTCGTCCCCGGCCCACGCCACCCATCCGTGACTTGCGAGCGCGCCAGATAAAACGTCGTAAACAACGAAGGCTCAATCAGCAATTTCTGCTGCTGTGGGCTCAGCCCGGACAACAACCGCTGCGCCTCATGGGGGGCGTTCTGCACGGTGCCGTAGACATTGCGGCTGCCTTGGGTCGCGGGCAATTCAAAACTGACCCGGTAATTCAACTCGCCCAGTTGCAGCTTGTTTTGCGCCAGCCCCAGGCGGCACTGATGGTGAGCGAAGTTGTAGGGAAAAATAAACGGATGGCGCCGGTTGGCGAGCAGGTCATAGACCGGCAGCGGCATACCGGGGATGCCCTGCTGGTAACGCTGGATATCACCTTTGAGCACCTCGTTGACCTGGTCCAGCATCGGCCTGGGCACAAAGGTGCTTTGCGGGTCGATCACGAGCGCCTCGATATCGGGGCGCCGCGTGCGCAGCAGGATTTTGGGGTGAGTGCCCTGCCCGGACCCCTCCAGCGTGCGGGTGGCGAAGTGGAACAGAGAGCGCAGGTAAGCCACGGGCGAGTCGATCGCGGCGATGGCGCCCACCTTGCAGAACTCATCCCAGTTTTCCTTGAACAGGTTCGGGTAACTGGGCCCCACCTCCGTCAGCGCCCGCACGCCGGTGCGCTGGGTCAGATGCTGGGGTTTGCCACTGGACACCTGGTGCTCACGGTATAAACGGCCAATCTGGGTGGCGTAGCACAGTGCGTTTTCGTAGGCCAAGGCGCCGTCGGCATCGCAAATTTCCCCCAGGCGCTCGACGAACTGCGGCTTGGGTTGGCCGATGATATCGAACACCGACGCAATGCCCAGTTGCTGCATGGCGGTCACGAAATTGACCTTGCCCCGTGGAGTTTTCTTTGCAGCGGGGTCGTTGACCAGGTTGAGCAAAAGACGATCGCTGTGATCTGCCATGGGAGCCATCTCTGCGCAGGGGAAATTGCCCTTGACCCTACGACGGTTGCGGCATTTGCGAACCTGTCAGATCTGACAGGGGGCGGTACTTTTCCGACCGATGGCAAGCGACTTTGCAAAGCACCCCACCTGTGGGTGGCCTGCTCAACACCCACTCTCCTGCCCCGCAGGTAAGGGTGCGGGAGGCTAGCCGCCCCCCTCGCGCAACTTCAGAAAATCAATGAACGCCCGCACCTTGAGCGGCAGGTGGCGGGTGTTGGGGTACAGGGCATAGACGCCCTGGCGGGTGAAACGGTGGTCGGGCAGCAGGTGCTGCAGGTGGCCGGCGTCCAGGTCTGCCTGAACCAGCCATTGCGGCAATATCGCCACGCCGTGCCCGGCCAGGGCGAAGGCGCGCAGGGTGGCGCTGTTGTCGGCCACCACTGCGACCTGGCCGGCCTGGGGCTGGTAATCGTGCTCCACGCCTTGGGGGTCGGTCACGCTCAGGTGCGGCACGCGGCCATGGCCCAGGGTGGGCAGGTGTTGCAGGGCCGCCAGGCCAGTGACCGCCCCGTGGCGGGCCAGCAGCGCCGGGGCGGCGACGGCGAACACGTCGAAGGTCGCAAGCTGCACCGCCCGCAGGTTGGAGTCGAGCAGGCGGCCCAGGCGGATCGCCAGGTCGAAGCGCTCGCCAATCAGGTCGGCGTGGGTCGATGAGGTGGACAGGTGGATATGCAACTGTGGGTGCTGCTGGCGGAACAGCTCCAGCGCCGGCACCACTGTGGCCAGGGCATATTCCACGGTGGTGGTGATGCGCAGCGTGCCCTTGAGCTGGCTGTGTTCGCTGCGTGCCTCTTCGATGGCCAGGCGTGCTTCGTCCAGGGTGCGCAGGCAACGCAGGTAAAAGCGCTCGCCGGCATCGGTGAGGGCCAGTTGCCGGGTGTTACGGGTCACCAGGGTCACCCCCAACTCCGCCTCCAGGCGCTTGAGGTTGAAGCTGACCACGGCGCGGGTCTGGCCCAGCAACTGGGCCGCCGCCGTGAGCGAGCCGGCCTCGACCACGGCTTTGAAGGTGTCGAAACGATCCAGGCTGACCATGGGCGGGCGCCTCCTTTGTCAAAATAATTTTGACAAACTAGCAGCCATCGCGTCGTTTCCCTAGCCAGGAGAACGCCCTACCCTGCGGGGCCGCCCCTCACGCCGAGCCCTTTGCATGACCGACTATCGCGATTTTTTCAACGAAGTGATCCACACCTTGCTCGACATCGAACAGTGGTTCGCCGGCACCGCCGAACCGGCGCTGCTGACGCGGTTGCTGGGGCGGTTTTCGCCCGAGTTTTCGATGGTCGCGCCTGATGGCAGTGCCTTGGACTGCGAGGCCCTGCGCGGCCTGTTCGAACAACTGGGCGGCACCCGCCCCGGGTTGCGCATCAGCCTGAGCGACCTGCGCGGCCTCGCCCGCCACCCCGGCGGCGCCACCCTGAGCTACCGCGAATTGCAATCGGACGCCAGCGGCCCCCTCAGCGACCGCCGCGCCACGGCCGTTATCGAACAACTGCCCGGCGGCGCCCTGCGCTGGCGGCATTTGCACGAGACGTTTTGCTGAAGGGGTGGGGTGAAAGATCCTCTGTAGGCAAGAGCCCGCTCGCGATGGCGACATTACTGGCGACAACAATGTTGTGGTTGCACCGGCCTCATCGCGGGCGCGCTCGCGCCTACTGGCGGCTTGTCTACTGGCCCGGGTTGACCACCACCGTGCAGGTGATCCCCGCCGCCAGCAACACGCCGTCGGGCACTTCGTCGAGGTGGATGCGCACCGGCACCCGTTGGGCCAGGCGCACCCAGTTGAAGGTGGGGTTGACGTCGGCGATCAGTTCGCGGCTTTCAGGGTTATCGCGGTCGTAGATGCCGCGCGAGATGCTTTCCACGTGGCCCTTGAGCACTTCGCCGCTCATCAGTTGCAGGTCGGCCGGGTCGCCGACTTTTACCCGCGGCAGCTTGGTTTCCTCGAAGAAGCCATAGACCCAGAACGAGTTCATATCGACCACGGCCATTTTCGCCTCGCCGATGCGCGCGTAGTCGCCCCGGTGCACGTTGAGGTTGGTGACGTAGCCGTCCACCGCTGCCAGCACGCGGGTGCGCTTGAGGTTCAGTTCGGCGGCATCCAGTTGCGCCTGGGCGTGCTGGTAGTCGGCCAGGGCGGCGTCGGCGATGTTGCTGGCGTCGTCGCGGTTTTCCCGGGAGATCACCAGGCTATCGAGGTCGGCACGCCGGTGGGCATTGACCTTGCGCATCTCCCACGTGGCCTTGCGCGAGGCCACCAAGGCCTGGGCCTGCTTGACGGCGATGCGGTAGTGCTCGGGGTCGATCTGCATCAGCAAATCACCCTTTTTCACCAATTGGTTGTCGCGCACCGGCACATCCACCACTTCGCCGGTGACGTCGGCGGCGACGTTGATGATGTCGGCCCGCACCCGCCCGTCGCGGGTCCAGGGGGTGTTCATGTAGTGCACCCACAAGGTGCGGCCGATCCACATCGCGAGGGCCAGCACCAGCAAGGTGGCGAGCAGGCTGAAGAGCTTTTTCATCGGGTCGTTCTCAACGGTAAACAGTGAGCGCCAAGGCGCCGAAAATGCACACGAACAGGCTCAGGCGCAGCAGCGCCGGGTGCCAGAAGAAGCGGTACAGGTCATGGCCCGACAGGAAGCGGTCCAGGGCCCAGGCCAGGCCTGCCGCGATGAAAAACATCAGGGTCATGGTCGGCATGTACAGGCCGTGGAAGGCGATTTCACGAGGCATGGGCAAATCCTTGGGGCTTGGCCACGGCATAGGCCGCCAGCGGCGATTGCGGGTCCAGCAGGGAGGTGCGAATAAAGTGCAGGTAGCTTTTGACCCGGCGCAGGGCCGAGGTGTCGAAGTGCGGCGCGAAAGGCTCGTCGGTGGCCTGCACGCGGCTGATGGCGTGGTCCACGGCAATCAAGCCACGCTCCAGGTTGCTCTGGCTCGGTTGCAAAAACAGGCGCACCAGCGAGCGGCCCATGACGCGGATCGCCTGGCGCCACGGCTGCGACGCCGCGTAGGCCGGGTGCACCGGCAAAATCGCCTGTTCCTTGCGCAACTCGATGATGGCGTGGCCCACCTCCAGCACCACGAACATCCAGCGCAGCAGCTCGCTTTGCACCTTGGGCTGGCCCGCTGCCAAGCCGTAGGCCTGGTGCAGCAGGTCGCGGGTGCGGCTCTCGAAACTCGACCCCAACCCCTTGAGTTTGCCGCTGATGGCGTACACCACTTGGCCGCGCAAATCCTGCTCCAGGCGCTGCCACAGCCAGCGGCTGTTGGGCGGCAGGATGATCGCCCCCGCCGCCGCGCACACCAGCATGCCCATGACCATGGCGATGTAGTCGTTGATGAAACTGTAGGGGTTGTAGACGGTGAGGTTGTCCGGCACCGAACCGGTGCTGAAGAAGATCAACAGGCCCAGGCCCACCCCGGCGAACTGTGGGCGCGAGGACAGGAACGAGCCCAGCACGATCACCGGCGCCAGCATCACGCACAGCAACGCGAAACCGTCGATCAACGGGAACACGAAAAACATCTCGATAAAGCCGATCACCGCGCCGACCAAGGTGCCGCACGCCATCTGGAACGCCATGCGCTTGGGGTTGGGCGTGGCGGCGGACAGGCCGACGGTGGCGGCCGCGATCAGGGTCATGGTGGCGCCGCTGGGCCAGGCCGTGGCCACCCAGTAACTGCCCAGCACCAACAGAATGAAGGCCGCGCGCAACCCCGAAGCAGTCGACGCCAGCCAATTGGTTTGCGGCGTGTAGGGTTCGTCCCATTGCTCGCGGGCGTGGTGGTGGTCGGCCAGGGAGGCGTGGGTTTGGGCGTAGCTGTGCAGCTCATCGACAAAGCGGTAGAGCAATTCGTAGGCGGTGTGGAAATCCAGCTGCTCAGCCTCGCTCGGCGCGCCTTCCTGGAACTGCGCCCGCAAGCTGCGCACCCGCGCCGGCAGGCCTTCCTTGTAGGCCGCCAGGGCGGCGGCCAGGCGCGCGGCGTCGGCATCGGTGAGGGCGCGGCCAGAGAAGCCGTCGAGCAGCTCGGCCAGGTCCTGCAAACCGGGTTTGATCGCCGCCACCACATGGTCGGCGGCGTTGCTGCGCAGGCGTTCGAGCAACTGGTGCAAAGCGTTGAAGCGCGTGGTGATGCCCATGAACTCGCTGTTCAAGCGGCTCAAACGGCCGTTGCGCCGGCGCATGTGCGGGTCTTCGAACACGGTGACGCTGCGCAGCCCTTCCAGGCCCACCGCCTCGGCGATAAAACGCACGTTGCCGCGCTCGAACGCCTCGCGCTGGCTGCGCCCGCGCAAGCCGTCGGTGACGAACAGCGCGAACACGCCAAAGCGCTGGTACAGCGCGTTACGCATGGCGGCGCTGGCGGTTTGCGGCAGGATCGCGGCACTGACCAGGGTGGCGCAGAGAATGCCCAGGGAGATTTCCAGCACCCGCCACACGGCGGCCATGAAGGCGCCGTCCGGGTGGGCCAGGGCCGGCAGGCCGACCATCGCCGCCGTGTACCCGGCCAGCACGAAACCGTAGGCGCGAAAGTTGCGGTAACGCGCCGCGCCCGCCGAGCAAATGCCGACCCAGATGGCCAGGGAGCCGAGGAACAGTTCGGTGTTTTGCGCGAACAGGGCGATCAGCGCCACCATCACCGCCGAGCCGGCAAGGGTGCCGAGGAAGCGGTAGAAACTCTTGGCGAACACATGGCCGCTTTGCGGCTGCATGACGATGAACACGGTAATCATCGCCGTGCGCGGTTGCGGCAGTTCCAGGCGCATCGCCAGCCACAGGGTGAGGAATGCGGCCAGCAACACCTTGAAGATGTACACCCAGGTCACGCCATCGCTGCGTGCCCAGTCGAAGAAACCACGGCGCCATTCCAAGGCATACAGCCAGCGCAGCGGTGCGGGCAAGGGAGTCATTGCGGCCTTCTTTTAGTGGTCGAAAACGGCCAACGCGGCCGGGGTTTTGTGGGCGACGGTTGTACTTTCGGGCGGGCTGTCATCGCCGGCCCCGAGGCCGCCGCCCAGGGCGGTCACCAGTTCGGCGTGGGCACTCAGGCGCGCGGCCTGTACCTGCTGCTGCACTTGCTGCTGGGCGAACAACTGGGTCTGGGCGTTGAGTACGTTGAGGTAGTCGGTGAGGCCGCGCTCGAACGCGATGGTGGCGATGTCGTAGGTCTTTTGCGCCGAGGCCACGGACTCGGCGGCGAAGGCTTGCTGCTTGTCCATGGACTCGCGGCGGATCAACTGGTCGCTGATGCTTTTGAGGGCGTCGATCAGGGTCTGGTTGTACTGCGCCAGGGCCAGGTCGTAGCCGGCGGACGCTTCGCCCAACTGGGCGCGCAGGCGCCCGCCGTCGAAGATCGGCAGGGAAATGGCCGGGCCGACGTTGTAGTTGAGTTTTTTGCCGGTGATGAACTCCAGCGCCCCGCCGCCGGTGGCCATGAAGCCCAGGCCGGCCACCAGGTCGACGTTGGGGTAGAACCCGGCATGGGCGACGTCGATGCCACGGGCCTGGGCCGCCACTTGCCAGCGGCTGGCGACCACGTCCGGGCGCTGGCCCAGCAGTTGCGCGGGCAAGGCCGAGGGCAATGGCAACGGCGCGCCCAGCGACAGCGACGGGCGTTGCAATTGGGCGCCCTGCCCCGGGCCAAAGCCTGCAAGGGCAGCCAATTGGTTGCGGCTCAGGGCGATTTCTTCGTCCAGGGCATCGAGTTGGCGGTGGGTTTCGGGCAGCGGGGTCTGGGCCTGGCTGACCTCGAAATGGGTACCGATGCCGCCGTCCAGGCGCCGTTGCGCCAGGGCCAGGATCTGCTGTTGCTGCTCAAGAGTGGCGTGGACGATGTCGCGCCGGGCGTAGTGCAAGGACAACTGGATATAGGCGCGCACCACGTTGTTCTGCAATTCGAGCTGGGCCATGCGCGCCTGGGCGGCGCTCATGTGCGCCAGGTCCAGGGCCTGCTCAGTGGCATTGCGCTCGCGGCCCCAGAGGTCCAGGGCATAGGTCAGGCCGAGGGCGGCATTGTTGTCCCAGGTGGTGGAGTTGGCCAAATCACCCGGGCCGTAGAACGGGTCGGTGGGCCAGTTGTGGCGCTTGAGGGTAGAAGTGCCGTTGATCTGCACCGCCTCGGCGGCCTCGGCCACGCCGGCCATGGCCCGCGCCTGGCGCACCCGGGCGGCGGCCATGGCCAGGCTGGGGCTGCCCTGCACGGCCAACTCGACCCAGCGGTTCAACTGCGGGTCGCCATAGGCCCGCCACCATTGGGCGCTGGGCCAGTGGGCATCCGCCGCCGCGCTCTGGATCGCGGCGTCGGTAGCCAGGGCAGCGACAGGCATTGCCTGGCCTTGCGGGCCAATACCTCCGGTTCCGATGCAGCCGCTGATTGCCAAGGTTAAAGCCCAAACACTGAGAGTCTTCAGCTCTCTGCTGATGCGACGCGGCACTGCTGCGAATTCCTGAAAAAAGAGGGGAGGCAAAACATTCCGGGAGCGGCTAACTCACTGTGGGAGCGGGCTCTAGCGAGTACAGCCGGCACATGCCCACCAGCAGCCATGCCGCCCTCGCGGGCAAACCCGCTCCCACAGGTGAAAGTGCATCATTCCTACAACGACGCAATTCTAGGGTCCGCCCCCAGCGGCGATAAGCGGGCATTCCTGTGAATCTTTATTACCGTTAGCGCGATAATCCCTTGGTCGGGGTCACGGTCGCCCGTAACTTCATGTCACAATTTGCCATCTCCCTTGAGTGCACTCCATGGACACCCTGCAAAACATGCGCGCCTTCAGCAGTGTCGCCGAGGCTGGCAGCTTCACTGCCGCCGCCGCACAGCTGGACACCACCACCGCCAACGTCTCGCGCGCGGTCTCCAACCTTGAGGCCCACCTGCAAACCCGCCTGCTCAACCGCACCACCCGGCGCATCGCCCTGACCGAGGCGGGTAAGCGCTACCTGCTGCGTTGCGAGCAGATCCTGGCCTATGTAGAAGAAGCCGAAGCCGAGGCCAGCGACGCCCATGCGCGCCCGGCCGGGCAGTTGAAGGTGCACACCATGACGGGCATCGGCCAGCATTTCGTGATCGATGCCATCGCCCGCTACCGCAAAACCCACCCCGACGTGACCTTCGACCTGACCCTGGCCAACCGCGTGCCGGACCTGCTGGACGAGGGTTATGACGTGTCCATCGTACTGGCCAGCGAGTTGCCGGATTCGGGGTTCGTGTCTCAGCGCCTGGGCATCACCTACAGCATCGTCTGCGCCTCCCCGGCCTATGTGAAAGCCAACGGCTGCCCGCAAAAACCCAGCGACCTGCTCGGCCACGCCTGCCTGCGCCTGGTGAGCCCGGTGATCCCGCTGGAAAAGTGGTTGTTCGACGGCCCCGAGGGCCAGGAGATGGTCACCATCAATAGCTCACCGTTTTTGGTGAACTCCGCCGACGCGATGAAAACCGCGATCATCAGCGGCATGGGCGTGGGCGTGTTGCCGGTGTACGCCGCCATCGAAGCGCTGCGCAACGGCACGTTGGTGCGGGTGATGCCCAACTACCGCTCCCAGGAACTGAACCTGTACGCCATCTACCCCTCGCGCCAGTACCTGGATGCCAAGATCAAGACCTGGGTGGAATACCTGCGCGGCTCCCTGCCGGAAATCCTCGCCGCCCACCAGGCCGAACTCGCCGCCTATGAACTGAGCGGCAGCCTGGCCGGCGCCCGGCTGGCGACATAGGCCACCCGTCGGCGCCTGGCTTGCCAGCGGTGGCGGTTTCAGGGCTGCCATCGCGAGCAGGGCGCGCTGCCACCAGGCCTGAATAGGCCTGGTTGCTTGTGGGGGCGAGCCCTGCTTGCGCTAGCGGCCTAGCGGCGAATCACTCCAACACCGCCGCCGGCCCGAAGAACTCGTAACGGCTCTGCTGCGGCGGCACGCCCAACGCCTTGAGGTGGCGCTTGATCGCAGCCATAAAGCCCTTGGGCCCGAGGAAGTAGGCGTCCAGGTCGCGGTCGGCCGGCAGCCACAGGCCCAGTTGTTCCTGATCGAGCAAGCCGATCTGGTCCGCCGGCGGGCTGATGCCGTCCTCTTCGGCATAGCAATAAAAGCGCTTGAGTTGCGGGTGGCGCACCGCCAAATCGTCGACCCAGCCACGGAACGCATGCACCGAGCCATTGCGCGCGCAGTGGATAAAATGCACCGGCCGCTCACTGGCCAGGGCCGCTTCGAGCATCGCCAGCGTCGGGGTGATGCCCACGCCGCCACTGATAAGCACCAAGGGCTTGGCGCTGGCGCTGAGGGTAAATTCCCCCGACGGCGGGAACAGCATCAGGCTGGCGCCGACCTGCAAACAGTCGTGCAGGTAGTTGGAAGCGCGCCCGCCCGCTTCGCGCTTGACGCTGATGCGGTATTGGCCGTTGTCGCTCAGGGCCGAGAGCGAGTAGTTACGCCGGGTTTCTTCGCCCTCGATAAACAGTTGCAGGCCGATGTACTGGCCCGGCTCGGCGGCAAGGACGGGGCCCTGGTCCTTGGGCGCGAAGTAGAACGAGGTGATTTCCACGCTCTCCTGCACCCGCGCCGCCAGCACGAACTCGCGCCCGCCGCGCCAGCCGCCCACTTCCTCGGCCTTGCGGGTATAGATGGCGCTTTCGGCGCCGATCAGGATCTGCGCCAATTGGTTGTAGGCCGCGCCCCAGGCGTTGAGGACCGCAGGCGTGGCCACTTCATCCCCCAGCACTTGCGCAATGGCGCGCAGCAAACAGGTGCCGACAATGGGGTAATGCTCGGGCTGGATCTGCAACGCCACGTGCTTGTTGATGATGCGCCCCACCAAATCGCCCAGTTGGTCGAGTTGGTCGATGTGCTTGGCGTACATCAGCACGCCATTGGCCAGGGCCCGGGGCTGGTCGCCACTGGCTTGGTGGGCCTGGTTAAACAGGGCGCGCACTGGCGGGTACTCGGACAACATCATCCGGTAGAAATGGGTAATCAGCGCCTCGCCGCCGCTTTCAAGCAGGGGCACGGTGGATTTGACGATGGCACGATCCTGGACGCTCAGCATGGGTAACTCCGGTGTTTTCTAGGAATACCTTAGGCTTATCAGTATTCGTGCCATGTTTTAATTCATTAAAAATCAATAACTTAAATATTAGATAGTCATTATGACAACGCCCGCCTTATAGTCACTGCGACTACACGGAGTCAATATGACCGCAACTACCCTGCTCACCACCCTGCTGCCCCTGGTGGCCGACCTGTCCCGCGAACTGCCCGAAAGCGAGCGCTACCGGCGCCTGCTCGAGGCCATGCGCGCCTTGCTGCCCTGCGATGCCGCCGCGTTAATGCGCCTGGACGGCGAATGGTTGGTGCCCCTGGCGGTGGACGGCTTGAGCCCGGACACCCTGGGGCGGCGCTTCAAGATCAGCGAGCACCCGCGGTTCGCCGCGCTGCTCGAAGGCCCGGGCCCCACCCGCTTCGCCAGCGACAGCCCGTTGCCCGACCCTTACGACGGCCTCGTCCATGGCCTGGACGAAGCGCTGCACGTACACGACTGCATGGGCTGCCCGCTGTTTATCGACGAACGCCCCTGGGGCCTGCTGACCCTGGACGCCCTCGACCCGCGGCGCTTCGACGCCATCCCCCTGAGCGACCTGCACGCCTTCGCCAGCCTCGCCGCCGCCACCGTCAGCGCCGCCGAGCGCATCGAACGCCTGGCCCTGCGCGCCGAGGACGAACACCAGCGCGCCGAGGTCTACCGCCAGGCCAGCGGCCAGCAACCCCGGGAAATGATCGGCCAAAGCAAGGCCCACAAACGCCTACTCGAAGAAGTCAGCCTGGTGGGCGGCAGCGACCTGACGGTGCTTATCAGCGGCGAAACCGGCGTCGGCAAAGAGCTAGTGGCCCAGGCCCTGCACACGGCCTCGACACGGCGCGACAAACCGCTTGTCAGCCTCAACTGCGCAGCGCTGCCCGACACCTTGGTCGAAAGCGAGCTGTTCGGCCACGTGCGCGGCGCTTTCACCGGGGCCACCAGCGACCGGCGCGGCAAATTCGAGCTAGCCAATGGCGGCACCTTGTTTCTCGATGAAGTGGGCGAGTTGTCCCTGAGCGTGCAGGCAAAGCTGCTGCGGGTGCTGCAAAGCGGCCAGTTGCAGCGCCTGGGTTCAGACAAGGAACACCGGGTGGACGTGCGCCTGATCGCCGCGACCAACCGCGACCTGGCCGCAGAAGTGCGTAATGGCCGCTACCGCGCCGACTTCTACCATCGCCTGAGCGTGTACCCGCTGCGGGTCCCGGCCCTGCGCGAACGCGGCCGCGATGTGCTGCTGCTCAGCGGTTTCTTCCTAGAGCAAAACCGCTCGCGCATGGGCCTGGGCAGCCTGCGCCTGACCAGCGACGCCCAAGCCGCGCTGCTGGCCTACGCCTGGCCGGGCAACGTGCGCGAACTGGAACACCTGATCGGCCGCAGCGCCCTCAAGGCCCTGGGCAACGGCCGCGAACGCCCGAAAATCCTCAGCCTAAGCGCCGCCGACCTGGACCTGCCCAGCGTAGCCGCCCCCCGCGCCCCCGCCCCCGTCACCCCGCACCCTGCCGAACCCGGCGCCGACCTGCGCCAGGCCACCGAGCAGTACCAGCGCCAACTCATCAGCGCCTGCCTGGACCGCCACCAACACAACTGGGCCAGCGCCGCCCGTGAGCTAGGCCTGGACCGGGCCAACCTGGGGCGCATGGCCAAGCGGTTGGGGCTTAAATGAGGCGTGGGTGGGTCTAGGGGCTGATGTTGCCTCGGGCCAGACGGGTTCGCCTGGCCTGCATTTAACGATCAAAGTGTTGGCCTGGACTGGTCCGGGCTCCAGAGCCAGAAGGTGTAGCCGTAGTCGCCTTCCAGTTTGGGAAAAAATTGCGCCATCGCGGAAATACTGCCGCGAACCTTCACGGGCGGGGCTGAACCACCAACCGGCGTGGGGGCAAGGCTCACCGCTGGCTTTGCGCGGCGGGTGCTGCGGCTCACTGCCGGGCGCGTCGGCCATGGCGTCGGGGTCGCTGTCTTCAAACTCGCCTTCGAGAAGTTCGACGAAGTACCACTTGCAGGGGCGTTCGGTGAAGGCTTTATCCATTATTTCGTGGCGGGCCGGATGTTCAATGTTAGGGAACACACTGGCGTATTTACTTTGCCGAGCAAAGTTCAATAACCCGATATCATCGCCCCACAGGCCCGCTCGCCCAACTGCGTTCAAGGCGTCCAGCCCGATGTCGTTGAATGTTTGGCACTCTTCAAGAGACTTCCACATCCCCTCACCGCCTCCGGTCCAACCGAACTGCAAAGCACCATGGGGATCATCCTGCGGGAGGTACACACCCGTGCGAATCGGTACTCTTCCCGTCTCACCTTCAATATCCAGATGAACTTTGAACTTTGGTAATTGAGGGAAGTGCTGTTTGCAGTCTTTCCAGAGATACCAGAAGGTGATGTCATCCCAACGACGGCGCATAACACCATCTACTTTAAATCCATAGGAAAACACCTCGTTGGCCCGCTCGCGAAACGCTTTCTCCTGTTCTGCGGTGGCCCATTGCATCGAGAACTCACCCAGCATATGGGCGCATTGATTGGTTCCCGTGATGCCGTAGCACTGGTCGGCGCGCTTGGCCATATCCCACATGGTGTTTTCCCTGTACTCGATCAAGGCTGGAAACCCGCCGGTGCTCCAGTTGGCTGCGGTATCGCGTACGCCCCAGCGCTCACTGACCATAAGGGGGTCGAGAATCGAACGGCGCTCCAAAAGCATCTCAGCCATAACGATCAACTCTTCGATTTTCGGCAACAAAGCGTCCAAGTAACTTTGCGACGAGTAGTAATAGAGCATGGCTGCCTGGCGTTTTTGCCAAAGCGACAGGTGATAAGTTGGGGTCATCGGATAAAGAGCGTTCATGTTGTGTGCCCGGGCAGTGCAGACCAGACGG
>NZ_JCBCUY010000053.1:0-18230 GCF_059862705.1 Pseudomonas sp. MF08817 | reverse complement strand
GGAAATTATGTTTGCCGAGATCGATACCGATCAGTGTTGACTGGATCATGATGATGGCCTCCGAAAACAAAACACCCTGCGAAAGCGTAGCCCTCGCAGGGTGTGGGGGTGACCATCTCATTAGCCCTGGGCCGCCACCGCGGCCCAGGGCTTTTTTACACCCGGCGTTTACCAGAAACGCTGCTGGGTCAACCGGCTCCACCAACTCAGGAGCACGCGGTCCACCGAGCCGCTGGCCGCCATGCCAATGCGTTCCTGCAGGCTTTTACGCTCGGCGTAATGCAGGTGGAACAGCTCGCAGGTTTTCGCCCGTTGCGCCAGGTATTCGTCACTCGTTTTCAACTCGTCCACCAGTTGCTTGTCGAGGGCCGCGACGCCCAGCCAGACTTCGCCGGTGGCCACTTCATCGATGGCCAGTTGCGGGCGGTAGCGCGAAACGAAGTTCTTGAACAGTTGATGGGTGATATCCAGGTCTTCCTGGAATTTTTCCCGACCCTTTTCGGTGTTTTCGCCGAACACCGTCAGCGTGCGCTTGTATTCACCCGCCGTGAGCACTTCAAAGTCGATGTCGTGTTTTTTCAGCAGACGATTGACGTTGGGCAACTGCGCCACCACGCCGATGGAGCCAAGGATGGCAAAGGGCGCACTGATAATCTTCTGGCCGATGCAGGCCATCATATAGCCGCCACTGGCCGCGACCTTGTCGATACACACGGTCAGTGGAATACCCGCCTCGCGGATGCGCGCCAACTGCGAAGAAGCCAGGCCATAGCTATGAACCATGCCGCCGCCGCTTTCCAAGCGCAGCACCACTTCGTCCTTGGGCGTGGCCAGGGTCAACAGCGCGGTGATTTCGTGGCGCAGGCTGTCGGTGGCGGACGCCTTGATGTCACCGTCGAAATCCAGGACGAACACCCGCGGCTTGGTATCGGGCTGTTTCTTCTGCTTTTTCTCGGCCTTGCCCTGGGACTTGCGCAGCGCCTTAAGTTGCTCTTTGCCCAGCAGCGTCTGCTCCAGGCGTTCGCGCAGGTCCTTGTAGAAGTCGTTGAGCTTACTCACTTGCAACTGCCCGGACGCCTTGCGCCGGCCCTTGCTGCGCAGGGCGGCGAAACTGGCCAGGACCACCAGAATTGCGATCACCAGGGTCACGGTTTTAGCCAAAAAACTTGCATATTCGGCAAGAAAATCCACGGATGCTCCTTATATAAGCGGTGCGGCGCGACGCACTCTGCCGCGCAAGGCCCCAGCATACCCACGCGACCGGTCGACGGCCAGCCGCGAAACGCCGGGCAGCCAGTCTCCAACGGGCATTTCAAACAAGCGTATGTTTTTTCATTGACAGCTCTTCGCCATCCCCATAACCTCGCCCCACTTACAACGTACCGGGACGACGCGGACGTGGGCAGCATTTACCTAATTCGACATGGCCAGGCCTCCTTCGGTGCAGACGACTACGACGTGCTGTCGCCGACCGGTATTCGCCAGGCAGAAGTGCTGGGCAGCCACCTGGCGCAACTGGGCTTGAGCTTCGATCGCTGCCTGTCCGGCGACCTGTTGCGCCAACAGCACACCGCCCGTTCGGCACTGGAGCAATTCAGTGCAGCCGGCATGCCGATACCGCCGCTGGAAATCGACCCGGCATTCAACGAATTCGACGCCGACGCCATCCTCCGTGCCCTGCTGCCCGGCCTATTGCCCGATGAGCCCGAAGCCCTGCATATCCTGCGCAACGCCGTGCAAAACCGTGGCGAGTTCCAGCGCATCTTTGCCCTTATCATCAGCCGCTGGCTCAGCGGCACCTACGACACCCCGGGCCTGGAAAGTTGGCTGGGGTTTGTCGGGCGGGTCCAGGGCGGGTTGCAACGTATCCTGGAGCAGGCCGACGACACCCAGAAAATCGCCGTGTTCACTTCCGGCGGCACCATCACGGCCCTGCTCCACCTGATTATCCAAGTGCCTGCCGCGCAGGCCTTTGAACTGAACTGGCAAATCGTCAACACCTCGCTCAACCACTTGAAGTTTCGCGGTCGCGAGGTTGCCCTGGCTTCCTTCAACAGTCAGACCCACCTGCAACTGTTGAAGGCCCCGGAACTCATCACCTTTCGGTGAGTGCCGGCTTACTGTGACCCTTGTTGCAATCAACCCTAAAAGGATCGAACCATGACCTCCGTAGCTGACGCCGTACAAGCAATGAAAGCCAAGTTCAACCCATCCGCCGCTGCGGGCCTGGACTTGGTGTTCGGTTTCCGTATCGATGAAGAAAAGAACTTCTCCCTGGTCGTCAAGGACAGCACTTGCGAGCTGCAAGAAGGCGTCAACCCTGACGCTCAGGTGACCCTGGTGATGGACAGCGAAACCCTGCAAGGCATCGTCAGCGGCGAAACCGACGGCATGCAGGCCTTCATGGGCGGCAAGCTGCGCGCTGAAGGCGACATGATGCTGGCGATGAAACTGAGCGAACTGTTCCCAGCCTGATTCCCTGGCCGGCCAACAGCGAATCCCGCCCTTGTGGCGGGATTCGTGTTTCTGGGCCTGCCCGGCGCCTTGGCCTACAATGGCCGCCCCCTTGCCGACCTGAAACCCCATGGACATCGACCTCGCCCGCACTTTTCTGGAGATTGTCCGCAGTGGCAGCCTCGCGGCCGCCGCCGAAAAGCTCCACGTCACCCAAACCGCCATCACCGCTCGGGTGCAGAAACTCGAAAGCCAATTGGCCAGCACTCTTTTCGTGCGCAACCGCGCCGGTGCGCGCCTGACCGCCGACGGCGAAGCGTTCGTGGTCTACGCCAATCAACTGGTGCAGACCTGGGAAGCGGCCCGCCGTGACCTGCCGCTACCCGACGGCTATCGCAACGTGCTGCACATCGGTGGCGAGGTGAGCCTGTGCAACCCGCTGATGCTCAATTGGGCCCGGGCGCTGCGCGAGCACATCCCCGGCCACGCCTTGCGCACAGAAATCCGCGACGGCGAGCACCTGCTGCGCCAACTGGAGCTGGGGGTGCTGGACGCAGCGCTGGTTTACCAGCCGCAGTACTGGCCGCGTTTGCAGGTGGAGCAGTTGTTGGAGGAAAAGCTGATCCTGGTGCGCCTGGTCGCCCGGCCCGAACCCTATGTGTACGTCGATTGGGGCGAGGATTTTCGCCGCCAGCATGACGCCGCGCTGCCGGAACGGGCCCGCGCCGCGCTGAGTTTCAACCTCGGCCCGCTGGCTCTGCAGTACCTCCTGGAAAACGGCGGCAGCGGCTACTTCCGTACCCGCGTGGTGCAAAGCTACCTCGACAGCGGCGTGATGGAGCGCGTGCCCAAGGCTCCGGAATTCAGCTACCCGACCTACCTGGTGTACTCGCGCGACCGCGACTCGGCCACCCTGCAACAGGCGTTCGAGCTGCTGCGGGCACTGGTGCGGGCCGACAACGACTGGTCACAGCGCTGGGACCCGATGATCTGAGGTGTCCGCTTGTGGCAACCCTGGCCCCGCCATTGGCCGAGGAGGCGAACCGGGGCTAGGCTGCTGTCACTGTGCCCACCTGCGGAGCGTACCGTGAACCCCACCACCCAAGCCTTTCGCCAGCGCTATCGTGCTGGCGTCCACCCGCGCTACAACCCCTGGTTGCACGGTGGTTTCGTGCTGACGTTCGGGCTGCTGGCCATCGGTTTTTTCGCCAGCACCCTGCATCAGGTCATCGCCCTGCAATGGCTAGCACTGCCGGCCACCCTGCTGTTGTTCAACCTGGGCATTTACCTGGTGCACCGCTACCTGGGCCACCATAAACGGGGCTGGGCGCGGCTGTTCTACGCCCGTCACACGGGCGATCACCACAGTTTTTTCAGCCCCGGCCACATGACCTACGACAGCCCCCGGGACTGGCGGGTGATTCTGTTCCCGGCCTGGCTGATCGTCGCCCACAGCCTGCTGATAACCCTACCAGCGTGGTGGCTGTTGCAGTACTGGGACGCCAACGTGGCCGGGCTGTTTGGCGCGGGGATGATTCTGGGCTACCTCAGTTATGAAGTGTTCCACGCCTGCGAGCACCTGCCGCCCGAACACAGGCTGGCGCGCCTGCCGTGGATTCGCCAAATGCGCCAACTGCACGCACTGCATCACCGCCGCGAGCTGATGCAGGGGCGCAACTTCAATATCGTTTTGCCCCTGATGGACTACCTGTTCGGCACCCTACACTGGGAGCCGGATGACACCCACTCGCCAAGCAGCACCATGACCTGCCTCCAGCATCAGGTCGACATCCCGCACCCACCCCAAGCCGTGCTGGCCTATGCCAGCAGCGTCAGCCAATGGCCGCAGTGGCACCCCTCATCCCTGCGGGTCGAGGCGCCGCCCGGGCCGCTGGCGGCCGGCGCACATTTCGAGGAAGACATCCACGCCGGCGGGCGCGCCGGGCACCTGAGCTGGGAGGTACACGAATACTTGCCCGGCCACCGCTGGGTAGCCCACGCCCACGGCGAAGGCCTGCACCTGCGCCTGACTTACGAGTGCCAGCCCACCGCGAGCCTGGGCACGCGGTTTATCCGCACCCTGGAATATCGCTTCAGTAGCAGGTGGATGCGCCTGGCCAACCGGCTCTTGCTCAAGCGGCGGATCGAACGGGAATCGGCGGCCTCGATGCTGGCCTTGCGGGACGTGGCACAGCGGGCATTGGCAGGGTAGAAACAGCAGGCGGGGCCATTTGGCCCCGCCCTGGGTGGAACGAATTCAGGAAGGTGCGACCAGGCGCTGGGAAATTTCATCCTTGAGGTTCACTCGCTTCTCCTTGAGCTTCTTCAGCTCTTCATCGCTGCGGGCCTCAGCCTCGGCCTGGAGCACTTGTTTATCGAGGTTGGCGTACTTGTCGATCAGTGCATCAAGATGCGGATCTTGCGCCCGACGTCCTTGAATCTCGTCGTGCGAGCGGTTCAAGTCCTGGCACAGGTCATGTTTCACCGGCATGGAACACCTCCGTCTAGTGATCGGAAGCCAGCACAGGGCATCGTGCTGGCCAGTCAACAGCATGGCCTCGGCGATGACCTTCTGTCGACCTCCCATCAGACCAGCGGCCCTTTTAACCCTGTAGCAAGCGGGCTTGCCCGCGCTCGGGTGCGCAGCGGCCGTAAAAATCCGCCAGGCGTCATACTGCTGGAGGGCTGCTACGCAGCGCAGCGCGGGCAAGCCCGTTTGCTACATACGGGGTCAATCGCTGCCGTACTTGGGCGAACGCGGGCCGTACAGCAGGCCGGCAGGTTGCCCGGCCGAGAGCAGGCGCTGGCTGGCGACGCCGGCAATCGGGTGCCCAGCGTCAGTGGAGCTGTTGATGACCTGCTTGACCGCAGCGGTAATCAACATGCCCACCAACCCACCGGCGTTGGCGTTGTTGCCCTCCTCGCTCGAAGCCCGGGCAGTGCCGGTCCACAGTGCGACGCCGGTACGCAAGTCCACCAGGCGAGCGCTGGCAGTCACGGCGGTTTCGCTGGTAATCAGCATGTAGCTGGTGCCGTACTCCTTGACCGTGATGTACAGCGCCGCGTCCGCGCCAAAGATCTCTTGCAGCTTGGCCGGCGACACCTGGTGGATATCGCCTGGGGTGTTGAGGCCGTTTTGCTTGAAGGTCTCGTCCACCAGGGCGATCGGCATCACGTAGTAGCCGGCCTCGGCCAGCGGGTACGTGACCTGGGACAGCAGGCTGTAGGTGGCTTTGACATCCGGCGACTCATTGAGTGGCGGCAGCACCAGGATAGTCTTGGGGCGGCTCTGCTTGAACGCCGAGTAATCCATCGTCTTGGGCGTCGCGCAGCCGCCCAGCAAGGCCAGGGCACACAAGCCCACCAGGGTTTTAACCATGCGCAGGCTCATTTGGCGTCTCCGGTCTTGGCGTTCTTGAGCAAAAAGTCCATGTACGGCCCCGATTCGGGGAACAAGGCTTTTTCGGTGCGCAGCTGCTGCACCATCTGGTCATCCTTGCCCATGCTCAGGTACAGCATGCCCAGGTGGGCGTGGTAACCCGGCGGTGCCTTGTTGCCGGTGGAGGCGATTTTCTGCAAGTCGCGCTCCAGGGCTTCGGCCTGGGCCTGGGCAGGCTCTTCGCCCTTGAAGTACTCGTACACCTGGGGTTGGTAGCCTTCCCATTGGTAGAGGGTTTTCGGGGCGCTGGCACAGCCGCTCAGCAGCAGGGCAGCGGCCAGCGCGCAGGCCGGCAGCGCCCGTGAAGTCTTGATAAAGCCCATTGCGATGAAACTCCCTGTGTTCGCCACGTATCAGTTCGAAGGTTTCCAGGCGCCGGCATAGATGCCTTCGACCAAGCGATTGATCGCCTCGCGCATGGCCAGGTCGAGCACCTTGCCATTGAGGGTGGAGTCATAGCTGGCGGTGCCGCCAAAGCCGATGATTTCGCGGTTGGACAGTTCGTACTCGCCCGCGCCCTGGGTCGAATACACCACTTCCGAGGTGCTGATGTTGACGATGTTCAGGTTGACCTTGGCGTAGGCCACTTGGGTCTTGCCGCGCCCGAGGATGCCGAACAACTGGCGGTCGCCCACTTCCTTGCGGCCGAACTCGGTGACGTCGCCTGTGACCACGAAATCCGCGCCCTTGAGGCGTTGGGCCTGGCCCTTGAACTGGGCTTCCTGCTGGATTTCGCCGAGGTTGTCGCGGTCCAGCACATTGAAGCGGTTGGTCTGCTGCAGATGGGTAATCAGGATGGTCTTGGCCTGGCCACCGAGCCGGTCCACGCCATCGGAAAAAATCCCGCGCATGTAGCTGGAGCGGTTATCGAACTTACCAACGGCCATCGGTACACGCACGCCGGAATACACCCGGCTGGCGCTTTCGACCTTGGTCACCGTCAGCGCGCGGGAGCTTTCGGTGGCGCAGCCACCCAAGGTGCCCAAGGCCGCGACGGCAAGACCAGACAACAAAAACCGCGAGATCATTCTCACTGTGCACTTCTCCTGAAAAACCAATAAAGGGTGACGTCCTGGACGAAACCGCGGGCGATTATGACGAGATACCACCCGTGCGCACAGAAAAAAAATCATTCGCACTTCTCAAAACCTACAAAAAAAACGCCCTGAAAAGCCTGCCTATCAACGGAAATCCCGGCTGCGCACGGCGATACCTTCAAGCATCGCGCTCAGGTCCGTGAGGCGCCCGGCGATGACGTGGACCACGCCGTCCTTGGTCTCCAGGGTGCCCTCGACCTTGAGCAGTTGCGCCCCCACCAGCACCCGCCGCTGGCGTTCGGCCAAGTCGCGCCAGACCACCACATTGAGGTTGCCGAACTCGTCTTCCAGGGTGACAAACGTCACGCCGCTGGCAGTGCCGGGGCGTTGGCGCCCGGTGACCAGCCCGGCGACACGCACCGCCCGCCCATTCTCGACCGCCAGCAAGGCTTTGGAACTGCGGCAGCGCAAGGCGTTCAAGGACTCGCGCAACAGCGCCAGCGGATGGGGCCCCAGGGTGGTGCCCAGGGTCAAATAGTCGGCTTGCACGTCTTCGCCAACGCTGGGGCTGGGCAGGCGCACCTCCGGTTCGGCCTGCTCCGCCAAGCCGGCGAACAGGCCCAGTTGCGTCTGCACCCCGGCCACCGCCCAACGGGCGCGGTGGCGGTCGCCGGCTAAACCGCGCAAGGCCCCGGCATCGGCCAGCAGTGCCTGGGCGCGGGCGTCCAGCTGTGCGCGCTCGGCCAGGTCGGCGATATCGCGAAAAAGCGCCCCTCGGCGCGCCGCTTCAAGGCGCACGGCGTCTTCCTGGGCAAAGCCCTTAATCATGCGCAGGCCCAGGCGAATCGCCGGTTGCGCACCGGCCATGGGCTCCAGGCTGCAATCCCAACTGCTGGCACCCACGTCCACCGGGCGCACCTGCAAGCCATGGCGGCGGGCATCCTGGAGAATCTGGTCGGGGCTGTAGAACCCCATCGGCCAACTGTTTATCAGCGCACAGGCGAACGCCGCCGGTTCGTGGCATTTGAGCCAGCAACTGGCGTAGGTCAGCAGGGCAAAACTGGCCGCATGGGATTCGGGAAAGCCATAGCTGCCAAAGCCCTTGATTTGCTCGAAGATCTGCGCCGCGAAGGTTTCGCTGTAACCGTTGTTCAGCATGCCCTCACGCAGGCGCACTTGGTGGTGCTGCAAACCGCCGTGGCGCTTCCACGCAGCCATGGAGCGGCGCAGCTCATCGGCCTCACCGGGGCTGTAGTCGGCGGCGACAATCGCAATCTGCATCACCTGCTCCTGAAACAGCGGCACCCCCAGGGTGCGCTTGAGCACTGACTCCAGCGCAGGGGATGGGTAGGTGGCGGCCTCCTCGCCGTTACGCCGGCGCAGGTACGGGTGGACCATGCCGCCCTGGATCGGCCCGGGCCGCACGATGGCCACTTCGATCACCAGGTCGTAAAAGGTTTTCGGACGTAGGCGCGGCAGCATGGACATTTGCGCCCGGGACTCGATCTGGAACACGCCAATGGTGTCGGCGCGGCTAATCATGGCGTAGGTCTGTGGGTCTTCGGCGGGGATGCTCGCCAGGCTCAGTTCCAGGCCGCGCAAGCGGTAGATCAGCTCGAAACTGCGGCGAATGGCGCTGAGCATGCCCAGGGCCAGGATATCGACCTTGAGCAGGCCGACCCGGTCCAGGTCGTCCTTGTCCCACTGGATGATGGTGCGTTCGGCCATGGCCGCGTTCTCCACCGGCACCAGGGTGTCCAGGGGCTGCTCGGAGATCACGAAGCCACCGGGGTGCTGGGACAGGTGCCGGGGAAAACCGATCAGTTGCCCGGTCAGCCCCAGCACCCGCCGCAGCACTGGGCTGTCGGGGTCAAAACCGCCCTCGCGCAAGCGCTCGAGGGGCGGCGCCTGGTCGCTCCAGCGCCCGCAGCAATCGGCCAGGGCATTGATCTGGTCGGGCGGCAGGCCCAGGGCCTTGGCCACATCGCGCACCGCACCGGCGCCGTGGTAGGTACTGACCACCGCCGTCAACGCCGCCCGGCGCCGGCCATAGCGCTGGAACACGTATTGCAGCACCTCTTCGCGGCGCTCGTGCTCGAAATCGACGTCGATGTCCGGTGGCTCGTTGCGCTCGCGGGACAAAAACCGCTCGAACAGCATGTTCATGCGGCTGGGGTCGATTTGCGTGATGCCCAGGGCGTAGCACACCGCTGAGTTGGCCGCCGAACCGCGCCCCTGGCAGAGGATTTTTTGCGTGCGGGCAAAGCGCACGATGTCGTGCACGGTGAGGAAATAGCTCTCGTAGCCCAGCGCCTCGATCAACGCCAGTTCTTTTTCGATCAGTTCGCGCACCTTGGCGTCGGCGCCCTGCCCTGGCCAGCGCCAAAGCAAGCCGTCTTCGGTCAACTGGCGCAGCCAGGACGCAGGCGTGTGCCCCGCCGGCACCAGTTCCCGGGGGTACTGGTAGCGCAATTGGCCCAGCCCGAACGTGCAGCGCCGGGCAATGTCCGCCGAGGCTTGCAGCAGGTCGCGGGGGTAGTGGCGCAGCAGGTCGTCGAGGCTGCGTAGATGGCGCTCGCCGTTGGGGTACAGGCGTTGGCCGGCCTCGGCCACCGGCACATGGTGGCGAATAGCGGTCATGGTGTCCTGCAGGGCCCGGCGCCCACGCACGTGCATGTGCACATCGCCACAAGCTACCAGCGGCAGGCCCAGGCTGGCGGCCAATTGGCGCAGGCCGGCGAGGTGGCGGGCATCGTCCTGGCCGCAATGCAACTCCACGGCCAGCCACAGGCGTTCGCCAAACACGCCGCGCAACCAGTGGCCGGCGGCGTGGTCGTGGGGGCCATCGGGCAACCACAGGGCCAGCAACCCCGGCAGGCCACCTTCGAGGTCTTCGCGCAGCACCTGGTAGTGGCCTTTTTCACTGCGGCGCCGGGCCTGGGTAATCAGCCCGCACAGGGCTTGATAACCGGCAAGGTTTTCCACCAGCAGCACCAGTTTCGGGCCGTTTTCCAGGCGGATTTCGCTGCCCACGATCAACGCCAGGCCCACCGCCTCGGCCGCCTGCCAGGCGCGCACGATGCCGGCCAGGGTGCATTCGTCGGTAATGGCCAGGGCCTGGTAGCCGAGGCGCTTGGCTCGCTCGAACAATTGTTGGGCACTGGAGGCGCCGCGCTGGAAACTGAAATTGGACAGGCAATGCAACTCGGCGTAGTCCGGGGTCATGCGAACCAGCCTTGCAGCCACAACGGGCCGCCCTCGCCCACGCCCACGCCCACGCTGCGATAGGCCCAGCCCTGTTGGCCGTCACGGGTTTGCACCAGGTAATAGTCACGGCGCACGTCCTCCCCGTCCCACCAACCAGACTCGATGCGCTCAGGGCCCATCAGCACTCGCACCGCGCCATCGGCCAAGGCCTGGGGCTGGGCCAGCAGCCACCCGGGGCGGCGCACGCCGGCGGCGCACGGACCGGGCGGCACAACGGGGCGCGGCACCCAACTGTGTTCTGGGCGGTGGTCGGCCACCCGGCCCAAGCCGTGTACCGCGTCATCCCCCAGCCGCGCGCGCAGGCGTTCGCGCAGTTGCTCCCAGGGCAAGGATTGCTGCGGGCGCTCGTCGAACAGTTCACGGTGCTGGGGGGCAAAGGCCGGCAGGTCTTCGGCCACCAGGCGCACACCCCGCACCGGCGCCTGCACCTGCACTTGCTCCAGGCGCCCCCGGGCCAGCTCAAACAGCATGGCCGGCTCGCGCTCGGCGCTGAGCAGGCCCACCGGGATGCTGCTGTCCGGGCGCCCGGCATGCTCCAGGTGCAGGACAAAACGCTGCACGCCGCAGTCACGCCCACAGAGGAACGCAGCCAGGTCAGCGGTCAAGCGGCGCAAGGGAAACAGCAGGGCCTGATGGGACAGGACGTCGTAGTTCAACTCGATCCGCAGGTCGAAGTACTGCGGCGGCTGGTAGAACGCCAGGGCCAGGGGCCGCTCGCCGAGCAGGGTGTCCAGGTGCTTGAGGACCTGGGCCTCGAAGCGCCGCGCCAGGCTTTGCCGGGGCAAGGCGCGCACCTGATCCAGGGTGCGCAAGCCCATGCGCGACAGGGCCGTGGCCACGTCCTGGGGCCAGCCGAGGCGCTCGACCGGCATTTGCCCGAGCATGCGCTGCAACGCCGGGGCATCGGCCACGGCAAAGCCGTCATAGGCATTGGCCAGCACTCGCGCCGCCAGCGGGTTGGGCGCCGCCACCAAGCGATGACGAAAGCCCAGGGCCGTCAACTCGGCCCGCAACCGCGCCTCGAACTGCGGCCAGGGGCCGAACAGGCCCAGGCTCGACTCGATCTCCAGAAGCAAGGTGCGCGGGTAGTCGAGGCTGACCTGGGAGCTGAAACGGTAGGCCCAGGCCGCGAGAAACTGTTGCCAATGTTCGATTTGCGCCGGGTCATGCTCGGCGCAGGCAAAGTCCTTGCAAAGGGCCTGGGCCGCCACCAGCGATTGCCCGGGGCGCAGGCCCAACGCCCGTGCCGGCGCATTGACCGCTTGCAGGACCCGGCGCTGGGCGCTACCGCTGAGCAGCACCAACGCCTGGTCCGCATCGGGGCGCTGGCGCAGCACGGCGTCCAGGGCCAATTGGGGGAAGACAATACACACCCAGCGCATGCCAACCTCACAAGCCCTGGGCGAAGGCGATCGGCGCCGAGCGGGCCAAGCCGCCACGGCACTTGAGGACGCGCAACTGCGCCGGGTGAGCGTCCATGGCCAGGCGCAAGGCCGCAGGCGATGGGTTGATGGCGTGGGTCAGGTCACGGTAGGCAAATGCTAGGGTCTGCCCCGTTTCGGCCGCCACCTGCAAACGGCGCAAGGCGCGGTCGTCCGCGTGGTTTGGCCAGCACAGCACCGCGGCGCAACTGCCCGAGCGCAGGCACTGTTCAGCGGCCCACAGGGCCTCGCGCTCGCCAGCCCGCACCAGCGCCAACTGCGCCAGGTCTACCCCGGCGCTCTGCCACGCCTGCGGATAGGGCACATGGGGCGGCGCCACCAGCACCACCCGTTCGCCCTGGGCCGTCAGCCGCGCCAGAGTCGGCCAGAGCAAGCGTAATTCGCCAATGCCGGGGGCGGCGGTGAGGATTTCCGTCAGCGCCCCGGGTGGCCAGCCGCCACCGGGCAGGGCCGCGTCCAGCAGGCTATGGCCGGTGGGCTGGGGGCTGGCCACGGGCGCTGTTGGGCGCCCTTTCCATACCTGGCCGGCGTTGAGCAGGCTGTCCAGTGCGACGACGGCGCCCATTAACCTTGCCTCAGCAAACCGCAAAACACCCCTTCGATGGCCAGGTCCTGGTCGGCCCGCACCACGATGGGCGCATACGCCGGGTTGCGCGGCAGCAGGCGCACGCTGCCGGCGCGGCGCTCCAGGCGCTTGATGGTCACCTCACCGTCGAGCCGCGCGACCACGATCTGGCCGTTCTCGGCCTCGGCGCTGCGGCGCACGCCCACCAGGTCGCCATCGAGAATGCCGTCGTCGATCATCGAGTCGCCCTGCACCCGCAGCAGGTAGTCGGGTGGGCGCGAAAACAGCGCCGGGTCCAGCAGCAAGCGGCTGTGCACCTCGGCATCCACCCCGATGGGCGCGCCCGCCGCCACGCGGCCCAGGACCGGCACGTCGAGCATCTGCGCCGCTGGGGCCTGGCCGAGCACGCGAATACCCCGCGCCTGGTTGGGGTTGACCTCGATAAACCCGGCCTCGGTCAACGCCAGCACATGCTTGCGCGCCACGCTCCGGGAGGCAAAACCAAACGCCTCGGCGATCTCGGCGAGGCTGGGGGGCTGGCCCTGGTTCGCGATGCGCTCGCGGATAAAGGTCAGGATGGCGGTACGGCGGGGGCTGAGTGTGGTCATGGAGTACATTTGTACTCCTGTGGGAATTCTCTGACAACTGCCTTCAGTCAGGTCAGGCTCGGGCGACGAACGTGCCCTTGCCCTGAATTTTGAAAATCAGCCCTTGGCGATGCAGTTCGGCCAAGGCCTGGCGCACGGTAATGCGGCTGACGCGAAATAGCCGCCCCAGTTCGCTTTCCGAGGGCATCTGAGTGTCTGCGGGGTATTCGCCGTTCACAATGCGCGCGTCCAGCACGTCGTACAGCTGGCGGTACAACGGCACATAGGCCAGGGGCAGGATGGGGTGGGAAAGGTCTGTCATGATGATCGCGATTCACACAAGGGAGGCGATCTTAAAGAGCACCCGGCGCGGCAAAAGTTGCCGGGTGCTGGATAAAAAACTATCGCCACGCGGGCGACAGGGGCCGTCAGGCCGGGCGCAGGGCGCGCAGGTCGAGGCGGCCGTCCTGGAGCGGCGGGCACCAGTAGTAGCCACCGGTAATCGGCCGGCTCATGCGGTACAGGCCATCGACGATGCCGTCTTCCAGGCCACTCATGCGCCGCAGTTGCACCTCGAAGGCATCCAGGGAAAAGCCGAACGCGAGGAACATCAGGCCAGCGCGGTTGCCCTCCACCCAAGGCATGGAACGGCGTACTACAAAGGCCTCGGGCGCGAAGCTTTCCTGGGCGGTGCGCTTGACGTGGGCCGATGCGGGCGCGTCGTCGAGTTCTTCGTTATCGCTTTTGCGCCGGCCGATGATGTGGTCCTGCTCCTGGCCCGGCATCGCGGCGAAACCGTCCAGGTCATGCTGCCATTGCTGGATCGCGGCGAAGCTGCCGCCCACCAGGCCCTCGCGGCCCGCAGGCACCAGCGCGGCGGCAATGGCGGCTTCGTCGTGGGGGTTTTCGGTGCCGTCTTCGTAACCGGAGAGGTCGTGCCCATTGAGGTGGCGGAAGCCTTCGGTCATCTGTACCAGGCGCAGGGCCGGGGCCAGCGCGGCTTCGACGGCGCGGCTGCGGTGCAGCAGTTCACCGCGGTCTTCGCCGTGCAGCCAGCACCACAGGGCATGCTGGGTGGAGGGGTTGTCCACGCCGACGCCGCTCATGGCCGGGAACGTGCGCAGCCCCTCGACCTGGGCGCCCATGGCTCGCACCAGCGATTCGCCCAGCCCGATCACCGCACGCTCGTTCACCAGGGGCAGCAAGCGGTCCAGTGCCGCTGGCAGCGCCGCGGTGGACTCCAGGACAAAAAACAGATGGCGCGCCTGCGGCGGTACGGGGGTGGCGAGAATGCCGGGCTGGTAGTAACTCATGACAACTCCTCTGAAAAGCCGCGCAGTTTACGCTGCACCTCACCGTTTGTGGGGTTTATGCAAGCTGCGAGGTGACGCCGGTCATGTACCCCGACCGGCAAAAGCGGCTAGGCTTGCAGCTCATACCCAGACCTGCCCTGCCCACTGCCAACCGATATCGCTCTCCTTCATCGCCAGCACCAGACACAGGGTAATGCCATGACCACCGCCGCTTTCCTCGACTCGCTGTTCCCCCGCGCCACCGACATCCCGCCCGCCTACCGCCTCGATGGTCCCATCGAGCAGCGCGAGTACCTGGTGGACGGCACCCTGCACACCTGGCCCGGCGCCCTCGCCCAGGTCCGCAGCCCGGTGTACCTGGCCGGCGAGCACGGTGACGAGCAAGTCATCCTCGGCAGCACGCCGCTGCTGGACGCCGCCACTGCACTGACCGCCCTCGACGCCGCCGTGCGCGCCTATGATCGGGGCCAGGGTGCGTGGCCAACAATGCGCGTGGCCGAACGCATCGGCCATGTACAAGCCTTCCTCGCCCGCATGCGTCAGCAGCGCGAGGCGGTGGTCAAGCTGCTGATGTGGGAAATCGGCAAGAACCTCAAGGACTCGGAAAAAGAGTTCGACCGCACCTGCGACTACATCACTGACACCATCAACGCCCTCAAGGAACTGGACCGCCGTTCGAGCCGCTTCGAGCTGGAACAAGACACCCTCGGCCAGATCCGCCGCGTCCCCCTGGGCGTGGCGCTGTGCATGGGGCCCTACAATTACCCGCTCAATGAAACCTTCACCACCCTGATCCCGGCGCTCATCATGGGCAACACCGTGGTGTTCAAACCGGCCAAGCTCGGCGTGCTGCTGATCCGCCCGCTGCTGGAGGCCTTTCGCGACAGCTTCCCGGCCGGGGTTATCAACGTGATTTACGGCAGCGGCCGCGAAACCGTCAGCGCCCTGATGGCCAGCGGCAAGGTCGATATCTTTGCGTTCATCGGCACCAACAAGGCCGCCAGCGACCTGAAAAAACTCCACCCGCGCCCCCATCGCCTGCGCGCGGCCCTGGGCCTGGACGCGAAAAACCCCGGCATCGTGCTGCCCGACGTGGACCTGGATAACGCGGTCAACGAAGCCGTGACCGGGGCGCTGTTGTTCAACGGCCAGCGCTGCACCGCACTGAAAATCCTGTTTGTGCATGAGCGGGTGGTGGAGCAGTTCATCGAAAAATTCAACCGCAAACTCGCCAGCCTTGCCCCGGGCATGCCCTGGGAAACCGGCGCGGCCCTGACGCCCCTGCCCGAGACGGGCAAGGTGGATTATTTGCAAGGGTTGGTGGCCGATGCCGTGGCCAAGGGCGCGCGGGTGGTCAACGAAAACGGTGGGCAGACCCGCGCCTCATTCTTCTACCCGGCGGTGCTCTACCCGGTCAGCCGCGACATGCGCGTATACCAAGAGGAGCAATTCGGCCCGGTGGTGCCCATCGTGCCCTACAGCGACCTGCGCACCGTGATCGACTACGTGCTGGAGTCGGACTTCGGCCAACAACTGAGCCTGTTCGGCAACCAGGCCAGCGAAATTGGGCCACTGGTGGACACCTTCGCCAACCAGGTCGGGCGCATCAACCTCAACGCTCAATGCCAGCGCGGCCCGGACACCTACCCGTTCAACGGGCGCAAGAACTCCGCCGAAGGCACGCTGTCGGTGCACGATGCGCTGCGGGTGTTTTCCATTCGCACCCTGGTGGCGACCAAAGCCCTGGATGGCAACAAGGCCTTGCTCAGCGAGATCCTGCGCAACCGCGACTCCAGTTTCCTGACCACCGATTACCTGTTCTGACCCCCACCGACGAGGACCTGCGCCCGCCCCATGATTGCCTTCCCCACCTTGCGCCTGCCGGCCTGGGCGCGCCGCTTACTGCGCCCACTGCTGGACCCGTACCGGCGCTACCGCCATGCGCGGCTGATCCATGCGATACGGGTTTCCCTGGGCCTGCTGGCGACCATCCTGCTGACCAGCGGCATCAACCTGCCCCACGGCGAATGGGCCTCTGTGACCATGCTGGTGGTCATCGGCGGCTTGCAGCACCATGGCAACATCGGCAAAAAAGCCGCCGAACGCGCCTATGGCACGCTGATCGGCGCCGCCGTCGGCCTGCTGCTGGTGGCCCAGCATGCGTGGCTGGGCATGCCGTGGCTGACCTATTTACAGATGTCTCTGGTGTGCGGCTTTTTCTCGTACCACGCCATCGGCAAGGGCGGCTACACCGCCCTGCTGTCGGCGATCACCGTGTTCATCGTTGCCGGCCACGGTGACAACCCCATCACAGACGGCTTGTGGCGCACCGTAGACATCCTGATCGGCATCGTCCTGGCCCTCGCCTTCTCCTTTGCGCTGCCGCTGTACGCGGTGTATTCCTGGCGCTACAACCTGGCCAGCGCCCTGCGCGACTGCGCCACGTTGTATGGGCGGATCGTCAGCGGCCAATCGGTCACCGACGATGAACACCTGAAGCTGCTGAACCGCCTCAACAGCGCCCTGCTGCAACTGCGCTCGCTGATGCCCTCGGTGTCCAAGGAGGTGAAGATTTCCATGACCCAGCTCGATGCCCTGCAACGCAGCCTGCGCATGTGCGTCAGCACCCTGGAGATCCTGGGCAACACCCGGCCGACCACCGCGCAAGAGTTGGAACTGATGCGCGCCGCCCTCAAAAGCGAGCACCGCTACATCCGCGTGCAATTGATTGGCATGGCCCGCGCCCTGAAATCCGGCGCCGCACAACGCCTGGATCGACCCGGCAATGCACCCCAAGATCCAACGTTGAGCGAACCGATCTACACCGCCTTGGACGGCTACCGCCTGCTGACCCGGCAGTTGGCCGGCACGGTCGAAGACATGCGCCAGCGCCTGGGCAAAACGGCCAGGCACTGGAGCATCTGAGGTCAAACGCCAGGCAGAAAAAAACCCGTCGAAGCGGGTTTTTTCATTCAATCAACGATCAGTCATCACGACCCATGATGCCGAACAACTGCAACAGGCTGACGAACAGGTTGTAGATCGATACATACAGGCTGATGGTCGCCATGATGTAGTTACGCTCGCCGCCGTGAATGATGGCGCTGGTCTGGAACAGAATGCAGACCGAAGAAAACAGCACGAAACCTGCGCTGATCGCCAGTTGCAGGCCGCTGATCTGGAAGAAGAAACTGGCCAGCACCGCGCCCATCAACACGAAGAAGCCCGCGGTGATGAAACCACCCAGGAAACTCATGTCCTTGCGGCTTATCAGGACGTAGGCCGACAAGCCACCGAACACCAGCGCGGTCATCGCAAAGGCCGAGCTGACCACTTCAGCACCGCCCTGCATGCCCAGGTAACGGTTGAGGATAGGGCCCAGCAAAAAGCCCATGAAACCGGTCAGGGCAAAAGCCGACACCAGGCCCCAAGCCGAATCACGAAGTTTGTTGGTCAGGAAGAAAAGACCATAGAAACCGATCAGCACCACGAAGATATTCGGGTAGCCGACCCGCATCTGCTGAGCGACATAGGCCATTACACCGCTGAATGCGAGAGTAAGGGCAAGAAGGCCATAAGTGTTGCGCAGGACGCGGCTAACCTCTAGCTGCTCAGCCTGCACGCCGTTATTAACTGCGTAATCCTGTTCGCGCATGGCGACACTCCTGTAGGTTTGAAACGTTCAGTCTCAAAGATCATAACAGACCCCTTGTAACAAGCGACGCAGAGAGTTTGACAGTGTGTTTCATTCGGGTATTATGGCGCCCGCAACGCAATACGGAGGTGTGGCCGAGTGGTTTAAGGCAACGGTCTTGAAAACCGTCGACTGTAACAGGTCCATGAGTTCGAATCCCATCGCCTCCGCCATTTTTGTACGCTAAAGCCCTGATTAGTCAGGGCTTTTTCGTTTCTGGGGTTTGGGGGTTTTAAGCTCTCATGCAATCGCTTCCGCACTTTTGGGGAGCATTTATGCGACCCCTGCCCTGCGCATGCCCTTCACCTGCGGATTCCACGACACTTGGACACCCAGTCCACGATCATTTGGACACTCGTTCCACGCTCACTTGGACACCTGATCCACGCCCATTTGGACAGGCAGTCGGAGCGCAGCGACGCAGGTTTGCAT
>NZ_JCBCUY010000052.1:0-18513 GCF_059862705.1 Pseudomonas sp. MF08817 | reverse complement strand
TGGCTGGCTGAAGGAGAACCGTCGCATCGTGACGCGCTTCGACAAGCTCGCAACAAGTTTTGCGGCGATGGTCTCATTGGCCTGCGCTATGCGGTGCTTGCGACAATACTTTACGTACAGAGCCTAGGACCTGGGAGATGAGCGGTGACAGATTCGACTTGATGAGCAACCACATACCCACGCCGTTGCCGATGTTTGTTGCTAGCGCGACCAGTGCAAACCGAAGAGGCTGAAATTTCCGAAAGCCATCCGCCTTAAAACAGTACGCCCTATTACCTATGAAGCTTGCAATAGCGCCTACCAGGCCGCCGAAAATACTGGCTAGAAATGGCGTAGACATCTCTGTAGCTACCAGCAACAGGAACACAAAATAATGGATTGCAGTGGCTATGAATCCGATCCCTAGATAACGAATCAGTAACCTATAAAGAGGTGGGCTTTTATTTTCCATGTCCGAAGCCTATGGAGGCAAAGGTGAAAAAATGGTGAATCAAATGTAAAAGCACCGCTACCTAAACACACATGTTTCGAGGAACAAAAAAACGGGATGCTAGGCTAGCAGGCTATAATATCAGCAGGATTGCTTGAAAATTACGCTTTGGCAATGAAGGGCCTCCAATAACGCACGCATGACCTACACATTACAATGTTGACAATATAAGGAATGCCGGGCGGCGTTGAGATAAATTCCCCGCATCAAGGGGGACCTAATGGTTACACAAAATGAAACATATACAAGCGGCTCTGTTTCTTACAGTCCTGACATATTGGATGATCTGCCAATTGATGATCAGCTAGCGCTAGAATTTTTCGCAACAGCACGTTGTGCGAGTTTCAAACAGGCTGCCCGAGGGCTCAATGTACCGGTGGTAGGCTTGCGGAAACGCCTAGAAAAGCTTGAGGAGCACATCGGTGCTCCAGTATTTGTCTATAAGCACAACAAGCTTGCTCTGACGCGCACAGGCGAAAGGGTCAGTCATTACCTGAGCCAGCTCTTCGGCCCAGACGGCCTCGGCAAGGCCGGCGAGAAGGAAGTGCCCAGGCTTACCATCGCGATCACGGAGCCGGTGCTCAGCGACATCGTGAACCGCGATCTGGTCGCATATGTGCGGGATCATGCCGAAATGCAACTAGAAATCCACTCTGAGTGCACAGCGAGAATGCTCTCTGAGTGTGAAGTTGATGTAGGCATAATTTTCGTCACCCCGGATGATGACGGCGAGCTCGATCGAAACCCTACCTATAGGTTTGAAAGGCTTGGTCGAATTGGGCATTCGCTGTTTATTTCCAGTCGCTACTCACGAAGCGTCACGCTGCCAGTTGAGAACGTGGATCTGCATAACTTCATGCTCGTTGTCCCTTGGGATGATGAGATCTTGGCAGACTCACAAAAATGGGCTTCGATAATGGCCGAGCATCAGGGAGGCACAACACGGGTAAAAAACTATAACTTGTCACGCGGCCTCGTCGTCGGAGGCGCTTGCATCGGTGTGCTGCCGGACTACAGTAGAAAAATGGAAAGGAACATCATTCCTATACCGGGTTTCCTGGATGACCTAGTGGAGAAAGATATCTATCTTGTTATCAAATCGACATGCATTCGTAACCCACAGGTATTGGAGATCCGCAGATTGATAAAAAAGAGCTTTTTTGATAAGAAGGATTGGCTTGTTCGGTGACAATTTTGTTAGGTTACAAAATCTCCCCTTAACACTCCAGCAACACAACTGTCATTTTTGCTTGCAAACTAGTCAGAGTGCTTAGAACAAAGGCATCTTGTTACAGCGGGTGACGAACGTGACCTGCTCCTATCTTCAAGATCTATAACGGCCGGCACAGGGCGAAACAATCTGTCGGCTGCTAGCACTTAACACACGAGAGGCAAGCAATGATCCGTTCTTCGAACATGCGGGAAAAGCTGTTGGTCGCTGCAATAGTAGGCACATTTTCCTCGCAAGCATTTTCCGGAACAGTCACTACCGACGGAGCTGACCTAGTTCTAAAAACCAAGGGCGGTCTTGAACTTTCTACCACCGACAAGGAATTCAGCTTCAAATTGGGCGGTCGCGTTCAGGCCGACTATGGCCGATTCGACGGTGTCTTCACCAAGAACGGCGATACCGCAGATGCGGCCTACTTCCGTCGCGCCTACATCGAGTTCGGCGGCACTCTGTACCGAGACTGGAAATACCAGGTCAACTATGACCTGTCCCGCAACACTGGTAACGACTCCGATGGCTACTTTGATGAGGCCAGCCTGACGTACACCGGCTTCGCCCCAGTCCAGCTGCGTTTCGGCCGCTTCTACACCGATTTCGGTCTTGAGAAGGCAACCAGCTCGAAGTGGACAACTGCCATGGAGCGAAACCTCTCCTACGACGTAGCCGACTGGATCAACGACAACGCCGGCATGGGTGTTCAGGCGACCAGCACCATCGCTGACATGGCCTACCTGTCGGGTAGCGTTTTCAGCGAAACCAACAACGACTCCGACGGTGACAGCACCAAGCGCTACAACGTGCGTGGTGTTTTCGCACCGCTGCACTCTGACGGTAATGTCCTGCATGTCGGTGCCCAGTATGCCTATCGCGACCTCAAGGACAGCGCCGTCGACACCCGTATACGCTCGCGCCTGGGCGTTCGCGGTGTAGACACCAACGGCGGCGGCGATGCGGGAACCAACGGCAATCGCATGCTGTTCGGTGGTGCTGCTGCGCAAGAAGGCCTTTGGGACAACGATTCGGTCTGGGGCGTTGAAGGCGCCTGGGCCACGGGTCCATTCTCCGTTCAAGCTGAGTACCTTCGCCGCAAGCTGAAGGCTGATCAGTCCGCCAATGACATGAAGGCTTCGGGTTACTACGCACAGATGGCGTACACGCTGACCGGCGAACCGCGAATTTATAAGCTCGACGGCGCGAAATTCGACACCATCAAGCCACAGAACAAAGATCTGGGCGCCTGGGAAGTTTTCTACCGCTTCGACGATATCAAGGTCGAGGATGGCAATCTGGTTGCCACCGCGGACCAATCCGATGAACGCAAGGCCAAGAGCCACACGGTCGGCGTGAACTGGTACGTCAACGAGGCGGTGAAAGTCAGTGCCAACTACATCAACGTGCGCACAGACAACAACGAAAACACTGTCGGCGACGACAAAGGCAACGCCTTCATCACTCGCCTACAATACGTGTTCTGATTCCCCAATCAGGTGACACAAAAAAGCCGGGAGCGCTCAGTGCACTCCCGGCTTTTTTGTGCGCTTCGTTCAATGATCAGGCGTCTTTACGATAAGCCAACAGGCGAAGGGCATTGAACACGACAAGGAGCGTGGAACCCTCATGAATGGCAACGGCAGCGCCGATGCTCAAGCCCATGATGGTGGAGGGAACCAGGATGGCCACGATTCCGAGGCTGACGAACAGGTTCTGGCGAATGATCGAGCGGGTGTGACGACTGAGGCCGACCGCAAAGGGAAGCTGCCGGATGTCGTCTGCCATCAGCGCGATATCGGCCGTTTCCAAGGCGACATCGGAGCCTGCCGCCCCCATTGCGATGCCTACGCTCGAATGGGCCATGGCAGGCGCATCATTCACGCCGTCGCCCACCATGGCGACTTGGGAGCTGAGGCGAAGGTTCTTGATCGCCTGTACCTTGTCGTCTGGCATCAGATCTCCCCACGCTTCGTCCAGGCCGACTTGCCTGCCCACTGCTTCGGCGACGCGGTTGTGGTCCCCGGAAATCATGATCATGCGGTCGATGCCCATTTCCCTGAGTTTCTGGAGTGCCTCTTTCGCTCCTTCTCGGGGGGTGTCCAACAAGCCGATCACCCCCAGATCCTTGTCAGCACGGCGCACCACCATGGTAGTGCGGCCCGACTGGCGCAGGCGCTCTGCTGCCTCTAGGGCGGCTTTGCTAAGGGCCGGAATGGCGTCGGCACCGAACATCTCGACTTTGCCAATCCAGACGAACTGATCATCCAGCTCAGCGCGTACGCCGCGGCCAACCAGGTTTTTCAGGTTCCTGGCCTGGTATTTGCCCCTGCTACCAATCATCTCCTCGCCGTCGCGCACGATAGCTGCGGCGAGTGGGTGGTCGCTCATAGACTCCACTGCGATAGCGACGGCCAGCAGGTCCGGAACCTGGGTACCGGCTAGCGGTATCACATCGGTGATGCGGGGACGCCCCTCGGTCAGGGTGCCGGTTTTGTCGAAGGCCATGGCATTCAAAGAACCGAGTTCTTCGAGCGGAGCACCGCCCTTGATCAGTACCCCGCCTCTGGCAGCCCTGGCGATGCCGGAAAGAATGGCGCTGGGTGTAGCAATCGCAAGCGCACACGGGCTGGCTGCGACCAAGACCGCCATGGCACGGTAGAACGAATCACGGAATGGCTCATCGATGAAAATGCCAGCACACATCAGCCCTACCACCAGAAGCAGGACCAAGGGGACGAACACCCTTTGGAAACGGTCTGTGAAGCGTTGAGTCGGCGACTTTCTGACCTCGGCTTCACTGACCATTTTGATGACCCGCGCCAGGGTGCTTTCCGTGGAGCGACGCGTTACTTCGACCTCAATCAGGGTTTCGCCATTGATGGTGCCGGCGAAGACTTTCGACACAGCATCCACGGCATCCGGCTTGCTGCGGGCAAGAGCGGCATCAGCGACTGGTTGCTTGTCCACCGGGACGCTCTCACCAGTCACGGGAGCCTGGTTGATGCTTGAAGAGCCTACGACCACAAAGCCATCGGCCGGCAAACGGTCATTGGGGCGTACGATGACAATGTCGCCAGGCACGAGGAGTTCTACAGGCAACTCCTTCGTGCCGTTTGTGCTCCGCACGATGGCGGTGGCAGGGGCGAGCTTGGAAAGTGCCTCGATGGCTTTCTTGGCTCTGCCCATCGCATAGCTTTCCAGTGAATGCCCCAGGCTGAACAGGAACAACAGCAGTGCACCTTCTGCCCAGGCGCCAATGCTCGCGGCCCCCGCTGCGGCGAGCAGCATCAGCGTGTCGATTTCGAAGCGCTTCTGGCGGATATTGCTGATCGCCTCCTTGGTGGTGAACCATCCACCGAACACGTAGGCAGATACGTACAGAACTAGCGGCAGCCTGTCGATCAGCCCGAGCTTTCCGGCCAGAACTCCGGCACCGAGCAGCGCACCACAGATCAGTGCGAAGACCAACTCGGTGTTCATGCCGAAGATGCCCCCATGCTCATGGCTGTGGCCTTCGTGCCCCGCTTGGTCGTCGGGGCGTTCAAGCAAACTTTTCATAACTCGTACCTTCTGGGGTATCGCTATTGATTAGCTGAAATCTATTTCACGGCTTGCCCGAGGGCTGATCATTAAGAGTGACGCTCTTAACAAGGGGTAATCCCCCCATTCCTAAAACTCACCAGAAGTAGACCTCAGGCCACCAGGGCCAACTTCTGTTTTGGGGTAATGCCGCCGAGGGCCATATTCGGGCGCTCGTGATTGTATGTCCAGATCCAGTTCGTACCATAGTCCTGAACTTCGGCTATCGACTCAAACAAGTAATGTCCCAGCCAGTCATAGCGCACAGTCCGGTTATAACGTTCAACGTAAGCATTCTGCTGTGGATTACCCGGTTGAATAAAGTCCAAGCGGATGCCTCGTTTCTTCGCCCACTCAGCGAGCTTGGCACTGATGAATTCTGGGCCGTTGTCGCTGCGGATCGCCTGCGGTTTACCACGCCATTCAATGACCTGATCCAGCGCACGCACCACGCGCTCAGCCGGTAGCGATAAATCAATCTCCATGCCCAGGGCTTCGCGGTTGAAGTCGTCAATCAGATTAAAAACCCGAAAGCTGCGTCCATCAGCTAACTGATCGTGCATGAAATCCATCGACCAACACTGGTTGGCTGCCTGCGGAACGGCCAGCGGTTCAGGCTTCTCGCGCACGATGCGCTTACGCGGCTTGATCCGCAGATTCAGTTCCAGTTCGCGGTAAATCCGATACACCCGTTTATGGTTCCAGCCATAGCCCTTCACGTTGCGCAGGTACAGAAAACACAAGCCAAACCCCCAATTGCGCTGGTTATGCGTGAGTCGGATCAGGTGATCGGCGATCTCGGCGTTTTCAGGCGATAGGCGCGATTGATAGCGATAGCACGTGCTGCTGACCCCGAAGGCCAGGCACGCGAGCTTGATACTGCATCGACCTGAACGAACCGCTTCCTGCGCCATCTCTCGTCGCCGCGATGGCTTCACCACTTTTTTGCCATGGCTTCCTGGATGATTTCGGCTTTGAGCCGCTCTTCGGCGTACATTTTTTTGAGACGCCGGTTCTCATCCTCCAACTCGCGTAACCGAGCCATCAGCGATGCGTCCATACCGCCGAACTTGGTGCGCCACTTATAGAAGGTGGCCGAGCTGATAGCGTGCTCGCGACATAGCTCTGGCACCGGGCTTCCAGCCTCGGCTTGCTTGAGAATGGCCATGATTTGGCTGTCTGAAAAACGTGATCTCTTCACGCAAAATTTCCTTGATCCGATTAGGAGAAAATTCTACTTCTGGTGAGTATTCTTTTCAGGGGGGATTACCAAGGCACGCAGGGGAAATAAAAAATGCCAGGCTCTGCCTGGCATTTATGAATTCATTAATTATTCTATTCAAAGCGCTCACTACTTATTGTTGATGCATTGCGAGTACATGGAGTAGCGAACCGTTTTGAGCGTACCCTGGGAGTCCTCGAAGCTCATCAACCGTGGGTAGACCTGGCAGGTGCGGGGGTCTTGAGATTGGCGCACGAATTTCGCCACATCGATTTTCATGCCGTATTTGTAATCTTGAATTTCCGGCATCGGCTTGCCATTTTTCTCGGCATACTTCGCCACAGCGGTCTGGTGGTCGTTGATATATTGCAGCTGCTTGCTTTCTGAGAAAGTGTTGGCCTGCGAAGCCATCGAGAAAACAACAAGTGCAGCAGCAATAATTAGCTTTTTCATAATAACCTCTCAAATTCAAATCTTCTCGGGCGTAACTTTAGCAACGCATAGGCATCACTGGCATGACGAGAAACTTACAATTTTGAAAGGTAAGTGCATCTGGCTCATATAAAACAAAAAAGCCCACAACGTGTGTTGTGGGCTTCTCTTTAGTGGCTATCAGCTAACCACTTCGGCCTCATCACCGTCTTCATCCTTGCGGTGTGCCCATTGATACAGGGCAGGGAGCACCAACAAAGTCAGCGCGGTGGAGGACAGGATCCCGCCAATCACCACTGTCGCCAGTGGCCGCTGAACCTCTGCACCGGTACCGGTTGCCAAGGCCATCGGGATGAAGCCCAGGGACGCCACCAGGGCTGTCATCAGCACAGGTCGCAGTCGGGTCAACGCGCCTTCGTCGACGGCCTGCCTAAGCGTTCGTCCCTCCTCTCGCAATCCGCGGATGAAGGCAATCATCACCAGGCCGTTCAGTACCGCGACGCCGGACAGTGCAATGAAGCCAACCCCAGCCGAGATCGACAGCGGGATGTCCCGCAGCCACAGCGCCACGACGCCACCGGTGAGTGCGAATGGAATACCGGTGAACACCAGCATGCCGTCTTTCAGGTTGTTGAACATCAGGAACAGCAGGGTCATGACCAGCAGCAAGGCCACCGGAACCACGATCTGCAGACGCTTGGCCGCCGATTGGAGCTGCTCGAACTGGCCACCCCAGGTGGTCCAGTAACCAGCAGGAATCTGCACCTTGGCATCCAGCGAAGCGGTTGCCTCTTGAACGAACGACCCCAGGTCGCGGCCCCGGACGTTGGCGCTGACGATCACCAGACGCTTGCCGTTCTCGCGGCTGATCTGGTTCGGACCCAGCTGCAGGTCCAGGTTAGCGACCTGCGACAGCGGGATGAAGCCGATCTGATTGGCACCTTGAGATGCATTGGCCGGTACAGGGATCAGAAGGCTGGACATACCTGCTACGTCGGTACGTACGGTCTCAGGCAGGCGCACCACCATGTCGAAGCGACGGTCGCCTTCATACAACGTGCCGGCCGTACGACCGCCGACAGCGATGGCGATCGAGTTCTGTACATCCGCGATGTTCAGGCCGTAGCGTGCGGCTTTCTCGCGGTCGATGTTGATGGTCAGCACCGGCAGGCCGGTGGTCTGTTCAACCTTGACCTCCGAAGAGCCCGGTACCGCTTTGAGCGCTGCAGCGATCTTGTTGGCCGTGTTGTTGAGCACGTCCATGTCATCGCCGAACACCTTCACTGCGACGTCACTCCGTACGCCCGAGATCAGCTCGTTGAAACGCAACTGGATGGGCTGGGACAGCTCATAGTTGCTGCCTGGGACACCGGCTGCGGCTTTCTGCACTTCAGCAATCAGCTCATCGCGAGGCTTCTTAGGGTCGGGCCACTGATCCTGAGGCTTGAGCATGATGTAGGCGTCGGAGGCGTTAGGCGGCATCGGGTCGGATGCGATTTCGGCTGTACCCGAGCGCGCAAACATCCGCTCTACTTCCGGGACCTGCTCAATCACAGCCTTTTCAAGGCGTTGCTGCATTTCTACGGATTGGGTCAGGCTCGTACCTGGCACGCGCATGGCCTGCATCGCAAAGTCACCTTCACTGAGGCTTGGAATGAACTCGCTACCCATACGACTTGCAAGCACACCACTGAGCACGACCAGGACTACAGCGGCCGAGAACGCGATGTTCCGATGCCCAAGGACCCACTTCAAAATCGGCTCATAACGCAGCCGCGCAGTGCGCATCACCACGCCTTCCTCTTCCTTGACCTTGCCAGTGACGAACATGGCGATGGCTGCCGGAACGAAGGTGACGGAGAGGATCATTGCACCCAGCAGCGCCATCACAACGGTGAAGGCCATGGGGTGGAACATTTTGCCCTCGACGCCGGTCAGGGCGAAGATCGGCAGGTACACCACCATGATGATCAACTGACCGAAGATCAGTGGCCGGCGAGCTTCACCCGCAGCAGCGAAGACCTCATGGAAGCGCTCAGCTTTGGTGAGCATACGGCCATGCTTGTGTTGCGCATGAGCCAGTCGACGGATCGCGTTTTCTACAATTACCACGGCACCGTCGACGATGATTCCGAAGTCGAGTGCGCCTAAGCTCATTAGGTTGGCGCTGACCTTGTTGTTGAACATACCGGTGAAGGTGAACAGCATGGACAACGGGATCACCATCGCGGTGATGAGTGCAGCACGGATGTTACCGAGGAACAGGAACAAAATGGCGATTACTAGAATCGCGCCTTCCACCAAGTTCTTCTTCACAGTTGCAATAGCTTTTTCAACCAGGTTGGTGCGGTCGTAGACCGTCACGGCAACCACACCTTCTGGAAGGGTACGGTTGATGTCAGCCAGTTTGGCGGCAACAGCCTGAGACACGGTACGGCTATTTTCACCGATCAGCATGAACACGGTGCCGAGTACGACTTCGCGACCGTTCTCGGTGGCAGCCCCCGTCCGGAGCTCTTTGCCAATGCTAACGTCAGCGACGTTGCTGATTCGAATCGGTGCGCCATCGACACTGGTGATCACAATGTTGGCGATGTCTTCGATGTTACCGACCTGCCCTGGCGCACGGATGAGGAGCTGCTCACCATTACGCTCGATGTAACCGGCGCCGACGTTGGCGTTGTTGCTTTCCAACGCTGCGACCAGATCATTGAGGGTCAGTTTGTATGTAGCTAGGCGCTTCGGATCCGGCGCGACCAGGAACTGCTTGGCGTAACCACCGATGGTGTTGATCTCGGCCACACCTGGGACGTTCCGCAGCTGCGGCTTGATGATCCAGTCCTGGATCACACGCAGGTCGGTTGGGGTGTACGGTGTACCGTCTTCCTTGACCGCACCATCCTCAGCTTCAACGGTCCACAAGAAAATTTCACCAAGCCCAGTGGATACCGGACCCATGACAGCCTCAACGCCCTCTGGCAACTGCTCCTTCGCAACTTGCAGCCGCTCGTTGATCAACTGGCGGGCAAAGAAGATGTCAGTGCCATCCTTGAAGATCACGGTGACCTGAGACAGGCCAGAGCGAGACAAGGAACGGGTCTGTTGAAGGCCCGGGAGACCGGCCATGGCCGTTTCAACTGGAAACGTGATCCGCTGTTCAGTTTCCAATGGCGAATAGCCAGGCGCAGCAGCGTTGATCTGCACCTGGACGTTAGTGATGTCGGGTACCGCATCGATGGGCAGCTTCTGATAGCTGTAGATACCGATGCCGGCCATGATCAGAACAGCGATCATTACAACGATGCGCTGCTCAATGGCGAATCTGATGATACGTTCAAACATGAGAAATCATCCTGTCAGTTCGCATCAGTGACCGTGTTCGGCAGACGCTTTGCCGAGCTCAGACTTGAGTGTAAAGCTGCCACTGGCTGCTACTTGGGCGCCGGCTTGGATGCCGTCGATGATTTCCACGTATCCATTGTCACGGCGGCCCGTTTTTACCGGCCGAGTGTCAAAGCCTTCCCTGGTGCGCACAAATACCGAGGGTTTGTCTTCAACGGTCTGCACGGCGCCTTCAGGAACGGCCACAGCCACTCGATCGGTCTGAGAAGTGACGGCGATGTTCACGAACAGACCTGGACGCCAGGCGCCGTGAGGGTTGGTCAAGGTAACGCGAACGGTCGCTGCACGGTTTTGCTCACCCAGCAGGCTGCCTACATAACCCACCTTGCCGTCGACCTCGACGTTCATGTCGGGCGATGAAACTTTTACCGCACGGCCCGTCACCACCTTGCCCAGTTCAGTGGGAGGGACAGCGAAGGTGGCCCACACCTGATTCAGGTCGGACAAGATGAAAGCGTTAGTCGCCTCGCTGACGACTTCACCCATGGTCAGGTGCTTCTCTACCACCACGGCGTCAAAGGGTGCCCGAAGCTCGTAACGATTGCCGCCTACGGAATTGACCGAAGCGCCGATGGCACCGACCTTCTGCTTGGCATTGGCCAGAGATATCTCTGCTTCTTGCAGCGCTTGGCGTGCCTGCAGGTAATCCTGCTCGGCGGAGATCTTGTCCTGCCACAGTTGCTTCTCACGGTCGAAGGTAACGCGGGCCAGCTCTACGCGTCGCTGTGCGGCTTGTTGTTCGCTGCGCAGGTCAGAAATCTGTTGGCTGGCAATCACTGCGAGGACTTGGCCTTTCTTAACGGCTTCGCCCAAGTCGGCCTGGACACTTTCAACAACGCCAGGGACCCGAGGGACAACATGTGCAGTCCGGTCTTCGTCGAAACGAATCTCCCCCGGGAAAGTCACAACGGTGCCGAGGTCACGGGGGGCCGCAGACTCCAGGACTACCCCAGCTGCCTTGATCTGTTCAGCGCTCAGGGTCAGCTTGCCCTCTTCCTCACCACCCTCTTCGCTATGGCCTTCTGCACCATGACCCTCATCACCCTCCTCTTTGGCGGCTGATGCGGTCGTCTTCTCATCGCCATGGCCATCGTTAGCGCCGTGCTCGACGGTACTGGCGGCCTGCTCTCCGGAACTGTTGTTCCAGGCAAGGCTGCCAAATCCAAGGGCTGCCACAGCGGCGACCGCGAGGGCGATCTTGCGTTTGTTATCCATTGCTACTCCTGCTGATCATAGGCACCGACGTGTTATGCCGAGCGCCGAAGAAAATTTCTGGCCCGTTCAACGAACGCCGGCAGTCGAACCGACATCGCCATAAACCCTTTCCACCTGCGCACGCGCATTGGTCGCTGTTGCCAACGAATCGAGGTATTGGCCACGAGCGACGATCAAGGTGCGCTGGGCATCCAGCACTTCGATGAAGCCGAATTTGCCCATCTCGAAACCGCGAGTTGCGGTCTCCACAGCCTGCTGTGCGGACGGCAGAATGGTCTTGTCGTAGGACTCGACCTCCTGCATGGCGGTCGCCCACTGGTTTACTGCGGTTTGGGTTTCGCTACGCAGCCTCAGCTCAACTGCGTTGCGCTGGTCTCGGGCTTGATCTGCGCGTCGAGAAGCGGAAAGAATGTTGCCCTGATTACGATCAAACAGCGGCAATGGCATGGACAGTCCTACAGTGTTGACCCGTTCACGTACGGAGCGGTCGTACTGGCTACCCACGCTTACAGTGAGGTCTGGGATTCGCTGAGCTTTCTCTGAGCCGAGGGACGCATCGCTTTTGTCGATCTGCACCACGGCCTGACGCATTTCCGCAGTTTGATCGAGCCTCGACAACAGCTCTTCAGCGTCCGGAGGCAAACCTGGGGAGAGGGTCGGCGAATCCAGGCGATCGAATACTGTGACCGAGCTCCCCGTAATTTGAGCTAGCTGCTGGTAAGCGGTCGCTTTCTCCGTTTCGGCGCGTCTGACCTGCAGCTTGGCTTCGGCCAACTGTACTTGAGCACGAGTAGCCTCTACTGGGGAGGATTTACCTGCGCGAACGCGGCCGTCGACAATGCGCAGACCACGCTCAGTCAGCTCCAGAGATTGCTTGGCTAGATCTAGGCCAGTCTGCGCTCGCAATGCTGCGTAGAAGGCTTGAACGACCTCGGCGCGCAGAGCGTTCACTCGACGGTCCAACTCCAGCTGTGCAGCAGTCTGGCCATAGGTGGCGACGTCAACACGTGCGCCCCGCTTTCCGCCCAGCTCCAGGGTCTGGCTGAGCGTCACAGTTGTCTGGCTAGTGCTGCGACGGGTGTCTTCTACGTCGTACGAGATTGTTGGGTTGGGGATAAGCCCTGCCTGCTTGCGTGCCCCATCTGCGATCCCAATCTCCTGACGGGCGGCGGCCATGTCAGGGTTGGCATCCATCGCCGTCGAAAGCGCTTGAGGCAAGCTGATGCTTTGGGCAAATGCAGCAGGTGCCATCAGCCCGGAGATGACCGCACAGAGTGCGGCTATCTTCCAGGGTGAGATTGAGGTCTTAGGAAAGACATTGCGGATATACCGGGGCACTTTAATGGTCCTCGTGCACAAACTTCGATAAAGCTTGGCGAGAACGCCGAAACAGCTGCCAAGCCCCACTGGATTAGGTGATGGCACTCTAAAGAGCGGTAGCTATCAGAGGGGTGGCTAGAAAATTACAATTTCGTAAGAAAAGTGGGTAATGCCCGTAAACACTGAGAAATTCAGTCGAACCCAGGATTTGATTACAACCGAGAGAGATGGCTAACACACGGTGCTAGGCACCCGGATAACCTGTAGATGACGAAATTGTAATTATCCTATCACCCTCCCGTTATCTTCGGCCTGCAAATATGAGCTCGGCGCTCTTCATAGGCGCGCCGCCGGGTCAGAACATATAAAGACACCCGCGTCGGTACACATAATAAAAACTGCCGTAAATCAAAGGAGCATCAGATGAAAATCAAAGTACCACTGTATTTGGCGGCAGTTTCTGCGCTGTCTGGAAGCTATGCAATTTCTGCTCAAGCTGAAGACAAACCAGAAGGTTTCATTGAGGGCAGCAGCCTTACAGTGCTCAACCGCAACTTCTACTTCAATCGTGATAATCGCGACAGTTCGGCTCCCACTTACAACAGTGGTAAGGGCAACACCAACGGCTACTCCGAAGCCTGGGCGCACGCGCTCATTTCCAAATTCAACTCTGGTTTTACCCAGGGTACCGTCGGTTTTGGTGTTGATGCCTTTGCAATGATCGGCCTCAAGCTTGATACCGGCGACGGTCGCAACGGCGGCCGTAGCTCCTTCGACGTGCTGCCCGTTGATAACAAGGGTGAGGCGCGTGATGAATACACCAAGGTTGGCGGAGCGGCCAAAATCCGCTTGTTCGATACCGTGGTGAAAGTGGGTGATGTATTCCCATCGACGCCGGTCGTCGCAGCGGGCGACTCGCGCCTCCTGCCAGAAAGCTTCCGCGGCGTGACCGTTGAGAACAGCAGCATCCAGGGCCTCACCCTGCAAGGTGGTCGACTGCATGCAATGAGCCAACCGGTTTCCAGTAACCTGAACGACAATTTCGTTACCTTCTATGGCGGCCCGGTCAACTCGCCTTGGATCGGCTACGGCGGCGGTGACTACTCGATCAACGACAATTGGACCGTGAGTGTCTACGGCAGCCAGTTGAAAGATGTCTGGAACCAGTACTACGCCGGTACCAGCTTCGCCTACCCACTGAGCGATGACCTCGCGCTGATTGGTGGGTTCAACTACTACAAAGCCGTGGATGAAGGTAAACGCCGACTGGGCGAGTTCGACAACAATATCTGGAGTGCCAAGGTCGGTGTTCGCTACGGCGCCCACACCTTGGCCCTGTCACACCAGCGCAACAATGGCGATGACGATTTTGATTACCTGCGTCAGTCGGACTCAATCTTCGTAGACAACTCGATCCAGTACAGCGACTTCAACTCGCCGAAAGAACGCTCCTGGATGATGCGTTATGACCTTAACTTCACCAGCTACGGTATTCCTGGTCTGACGTTCATGACCCGCTACGCAAGGGGTTCGGGCGCAGACTACTCGAACGCCAACCAGTTCTACATGCGTACCGACGACAACGGCAATCCGCTCACCGATCAAAAACGTTGGGAGCGTGACGTCGAGGTGAAATATGTCGTTCAAACCGGCCCGGCTAAAGACTTGTCCTTCCGGTTGCGCCAAGCTACCACGCGTGCCACTGCTTTCGAATCGGACCTTGATGAAACTCGCGTGATCATTGAATACCCGCTTTCTATTCTGTAATTCTCTGATCGGATCAGTTTTCCATGAACTGGCCCCTCAGAAAAACGTGCATTACGCATTCACCTTGAGTGGCTTAAGTGCTCCTTTGGTAAAAGGTGAATATTTGGCGCCCTTTGGGCGCCTTTTTTTATCTAAAATTCGAGCAGTTGTTCGAGTTCATGCATCGCATGTCGATGCAGCTCATGGCTACACCAATGTCCAGCCTCCTCAATGAGGGGAACTTCGCCGTCATCTGAACGGAATGAAACCAGAACAAAGAATAGAATAACCCAGTACTTCATAAGGTCAAATCACCTATTGGAGAGAGGGCTCGCATCTGTCAAACCCAAACCGCGACAAGATATAACGCCAGACTATCAAATATATTACCTAGAAATTACAAATCCGTAATTTAGCCCCCAGACAACTCTTTTTGATTTACCATTCATTTCAATAACGCCGGCGCGCGTGCGCGGTTAATTGCTCAGTGATGTCGAGACAAAATCCCATGCGAATTCTGGTAATTGAGGATGAAGTAAAAACTGCGGAGTATGTGCGTCAAGGCCTTACTGAATGCGGTTATGTTGTAGATTGCGTCCATACCGGTTCAGATGGATTATTCCTGGCCAAGCAGCACGAATATGAGTTGATCATCCTTGATATCAATCTGCCGGAGATGGATGGGTGGCAGGTGCTTGAACTGTTGCGACGTAAAAACTGCCCTTCTCGTATCATGATGCTGACGGCTAGAAGTCGCCTAGCAGATAAGGTTCGGGGCCTGGAGAACGGTGCAGATGACTACCTAATCAAGCCATTTGAGTTCCCAGAACTGCTGGCCCGGGTCCGCGCCTTGATGCGCAGGTCTGACCACCCTGCATCCGTCGAGATAATTCGTGTAGCTGACCTCGAACTCGACCAGAGCCGTCACAGAGCCTTCAGGGATGGCCAGCGCATCGATTTGACTACAAAAGAGTTTGCACTGTTGCACTACCTGATGCGCAACACGGGGGTGGTACTGAGCCGTACGCAGATCATCTCACAGGTTTGGGACATGAACTTTGACTGCGATACAAACGTTGTAGAGGTGTCGATTCGAAGGCTCAGAGCCAAGATCGATGATCCTTTCGAGACGAAGCTTATCCACACGCTCCGAGGCGTGGGCTATGTTCTTGAGAAGCTGTAAGCGACCAACCGCCTAGCCTTGGAAACAGCTCGACTGATTATCCAGCGCCTACTACATTGACAGTTAAATTTTAATTCCAACAGCACTTATCTTCGCAATAAGCATGTCAAACCAACAAGCACCACCCATTGACCCGGAGTCAAGGAGACCAGACCACGAGAAATTTAGTGATACGCAATCCACTCAGAGTACTGATAGGACGGTCGTGGCGGAACGGGGCAACGAAAGCCAACAATCCAGCCATTAATCGCAAAAATCGCTCTGGGTTGCCGATTGGAAAACTACCAATCAGACAGTGGAATCTAGAGATCCACCACATAAAACGCAATTCCCACCAGTACGATCTAGCTCTCCGGGGCCAACAGGTTTTACCATCAAGATACTAATATCAATCGAGTGACTTAGCATTGCCTCGATAAGGTCAATGTATTGAACTCGAATCGCTTCATACATAGTCCGCACCATAACAACTTCACGCTGAAGCTTATGATTCTTTTCTTGAAGATTCCTGTATTTAGCATCGCCATCATGATTAATCTTTGAAACTAGACAAGACCGCAAGCAAGCGTCAATTTCAGATTGATATTTCCTGATTGTCTCTCTAGAAACTCCTGCGTATTTAGAAAATTCTTTTTGGCTATAAACATATCCTCCAATTTCTTTTTGGCGAACACTTATCAATTCCAAAATCTTAGAATTGAGATACCCCTTTAGACGCTCACCTCTGAGCTGCATAAGCCCCCCGATATATTAATTCTTTTTAAAAATCTCATTCAACAGAAAATCAGCCGACAGTTCAATATTTTTGAAATGTTGGTATTGCGGACTCAACTCCCCTCCAGCAGTTAAGATATGATTCTTTATTAAGTTAGCGTCTCGGCTCAATCTTTCAATTTCCAGACGCTGCGCATCATCTTGAACGTTCACTATTAAATCCTCGCAAGGCTTGCCATTTGTCCCCTTCGCCAAACATGACAGACTGTGCTGGCATGGTTTCAACGCAAGGTTGTGAGCGCACGCTCCATGTGGCATTGGATTAACCACACGAATGGCTGCTGAAAGATATTCCTCTGCGGCTTGACGATTTTCAATTCTAAGTTTATTGAAAGTTGTTTGAATAACCCCCACAGCTCTATCTTGCCTAACACTTTCAATCATATCCTGCAGAATCAATGATCTGCTTAAAGCTGGTGTATGATCATAAACCTGAGCCTGCGTGAGGTCTGAACGTCCTAGGATCAGGTTCACCTGAACATCAGATAAACCTCCCTGCTTATAGACAGTATTGAGCCAATGCCTAATATCATGCCAGTAAAACTCAGCCACTTCACCGGTACGAGGATCGAGGACATTAAATTTCTTAAATAATGACTCTTCAGTTCTTGATGTACCATCAAGCCACCCTTGAAACATACCAACCGAAACCTTCCTAAATTCCCTATCACTCTTAGCATTAGAAAATGTCAACAAATTCCGCGGGATAATGAATAATGAATTTTCCGGCTCTAGAATTGCCACACCATTCTTTTGGATCGTAGGCAGAATTTTTCGAGCAAAGTTTAATTCGAACTCAAAATCAGGCTGAAATGGAAAAGTTTTATTCTCAAGCTGACACAACAAAGCCTCATCAAGGATATCGTCAACAATCTCACGCATCCATGATGGATTGAAGGTAACTTCACAAAATGCCTCAAGACGCTGCAACGATATAGCATGAGGGTGGCGCCTCAACCTGCTTCGCCACTTATATACATTTGAAGTCAAAGGCAAATATTCATTCCAAGCTTTCTCATACATAAATATCTTAGAATTCATAGCTTTCTGACATTGAAGCAACTTGACAACTGTTCGTGTAGAGGCACCCAGAAATGCCGCGACCTCAGACACACGCCCGAGGCGTCCAACCAACTGAATTACATCTACAAATTGCCCTGTAGATTGATAATAAACCCCTCGCGGCGTATACAAATCGAATTCGCTCACCCATTTCGCGACAAACTTACGCGCATAATATTTCAAACTAATAGGCGTTTTTTTTACTTCCTTCCAATTCACCCCTGGATTCAATCTCATTTTCTTAACAATACGACGCCCTTCCGCAGTATGTTCAGTGATAAATTCTACCGCTGCGCGTACTGCTGGGTATAAATCTTGCGGAAATGGTCGGAAGTACAATCGCCCTCCCTTTTCGGGAAATATTTTTATAACCCATTTCCCCTCTTGCTGTATCAAGCAATCTACAGGAAGACATGCCAGCTCATTGATTCTACCGCCCACAGCTGCGTTAATCACTAGCGCACTAATATAAAATCTATCCCGAAAAGAAAGTTCTGGATGAGTGGCCAATCCGAATAAATCTCTAATCACCTCTGTAGGTAGGAACTTTCGCTCTCTTCCCTCTTCACTTCCATGCCGGCCATACTTACATCTGCCTTTTGGAGCATCATAGATTACCCTTAAACCAATTCGCTTCTGCATCCATTTAGCAAAGCCCTGAAGTGTTGTTAAAGTTGAAATCTTCCCGGTCACCCCGCGCTCTGCGTAGGTCCTTTCAACCGCTTTAAAATCCAATAGATCCTGAATTCAACACATAAGTGCAACGCTCACCCCTGCATAAACTTCGTACGGCGTCTTCCAGCCCAGGCGTTTTCGCGGGCGTAAATTGATCTTCGTTACCACGCGACTGACCGCCTCGACGGTCA
>NZ_JCBCUY010000051.1:0-20473 GCF_059862705.1 Pseudomonas sp. MF08817 | reverse complement strand
GCCTTGGTCACTGCCAATTTCCGTTACTACCAATACGGAACATTTCCCTCTCCTGAGCTGGTGCCCATGACGCCGCCCCCATTGGTCAGAAGACCCGGCCACACAGGAGGTCAATCATGAGCAGCCGGCCGGGTTCAAAGGCTTTCCTCTGGACCGGGTTCGTACTGGTTCTCGGTTGGCTGACGTTCGTGACCTATCAAGCGATCACGTACTTAGAGACAGACGAAATGACGATGAGAAACATTGCGCCACCCACCCTCGTTGGCCTGGCTGCCGTATGCGGTGTCGTGGCGTTGCTGTATGGCGCGGTGTGGGGTGGCAAGGCCCTGATGCAGTGGGTCAATCCAAGGCTGGCGGTTACGCAACCGGCGCCACTGACCGCCGAGCAAATCGCGGAGCGCGAACGGACCTATGCGCTGGAAATCAGGGCGGTGGGGTTAGCGGTGGATCAGGACTATCACTCCACGGTCTGGCGACTCATTCAGGAAAAGAACGATAACTTCAGTTCTATCTACTCACAGAAGGCCGAGGACTATCCTTACTCGGCGGGCACCCGACGTGATAACGCCAGACTTAACACCCGTGCCGCCTTCCGCCATTCCGCCCGCGATGCCGTGGCCTACTGGCCCTTGCCGACCTTTGCGCTTGGCCCTCTCAAACAACCCAAAGACAACGGCGCGGAAACGAACATTGTGAGCGGACGCAATGCTGCCACCCTCGGCGTAACCCTGTTTCTCTGGCAAGACGCGGACAACACCACCCACGCCCAACCCATGATCGAAAAAATCTTCCAACTTTTCGACGAACATCCGCAGGTGCCGCAAGCATTAATCGTCAGCGAGGATGGTGATGTGGTCCGTAGCGCTAACCGGGTAGCCGGAACGCCGGGGCTCCAGGATGGTCACTTCGTACCCAAGGTTTACGAAAGCATGACCGGCCTGCTGGTATCGCGCTCGGATCGGGTCGATCAATACCTACGCCCGTTCGCCACCAACGAAGAAGAGGACAACCAGAACAAGCGCACCGATCTGGGCAAGTTATGGGCCTTCTACTGGAAGCATTCTTTTTTATTCGACGATATCTATGCGGCCAAGAAGCAGGCGGAAGGCGTGGAGAATGCGTATGGCCCCGGCACCATGCCAAGCGCCTACTGGCACGCCCAACTCCCGCAGCTGTGGCAAACCCTGAGCAATCGCGGCCCCGGCCATTTCACACCCACCCCTTGGCTGCCCGTGCGTTGGGCCGAACACCAGGTCAAGGAGTTCGACGCCGCGCCCATGCTCGGTTACCTGCACCGCCCGATCAAAGTGGCGATGAGCGACGAAACCGGCAAGCGCCTCAAGCCCGCGCTACAGGTCAAAGCCTTGCAAGGCGCCTGGCTCAAAGCCCTGAACACCTTGCCCGAAGGCGCTGCCCCGGTGCGGGTGTTCTACGACAGCACCGACAACATCGACGGCCTGATTGCCCTCAACAACACCCTGCACACCCTCAACACCGACGGCACCGGTATTGAGCTGGGCAATGTCGACGAAGGCTACGACCTGGGCCGTCGCCTGGGTAATACCGGGGTCAGCAGTGCGCTGGTGGCCATCAACCTGGCTACCATGGCCAGCTACCTCGATGGCGGCACCAGCGCGGTGGTCTACAACGGCAGCGACGGCAGCACCACCGTGCAAATGGTCCGCCCGCCCGACGCAGCCACCAAAGCCCACAACGCGAAAACCCGCTGGGCCGACCCCTTCCTTTTCGGCGCGCCGGGGGTGAGGCAATGAAACCACCCCAACAGCAGTGGCGGGCACGATCCCGTGCTGCGATAGCGGCACCGCGAATCCCCGAGAGGCCCGCGCTGTTGCGCTAGGCCGAGGGTGCAAAAAAGGCCCGCGTCCAGAAGGGCGCGGGCCTTTTTAGTGAGCGGGCACCTGCGTTACAGCACCGGGTAGTCGATGTAGCCCACCGGGCCTTTGCCGTAGAAGGTTTCCGGGTGCGGCTCGTTGAGCGGTGCATCGGCTTTGAGGCGGGCCGGCAGGTCCGGGTTGGCGATGAACGGGATGCCGAAGGCGACCGCGTCAGCCTTGCCGCTGGCCAGCCAGGCGTTGGCGCTGGCCTTGGTGAAGCGTTCGTTGGCGATGTACGGGCCGCCGAAGGCTTGCTTGAGTTGCGGGCCGAGGCTGTCGGCGCCTTCCTTTTCCCGCGAGCAGATGAACGCGATGCCGCGTTTGCCCAGCTCCCGGGCCACGTAGGTGAAGGTTTCGCTGAGGTTGGCGTCGCCCATGTCGTGGGAATCGGCCCGCGGCGCCAGGTGCACGCCGACGCGGCCGGCGCCCCAGACTTCGATGGCGGCGTCGGTCACTTCCAGCAGCAGGCGCGCGCGGTTTTCCAGGGAGCCGCCGTAGCGATCGGTGCGCTGGTTGGTGCTGCTTTGCAGGAACTGGTCGAGCAGGTAGCCGTTCGCGCCGTGGATCTCCACGCCGTCAAAACCGGCGGCCTTGGCGTTTTCCGCACCCACGCGGTAGGCCTCGACAATGTCGGCCACTTCTTCGGTTTCCAGGGCGCGCGGGGTGGGGTAGTCCGCCAGTGGGCGCACCAGGCTGACGTGGCCCTTGGGTTGCAGCGCGCTTGGCGCCACCGGGGTTTCGCCGTTCAGGTACGAGGGATGGGAAATGCGCCCCACGTGCCACAGCTGCAGGAAGATTCGCCCGCCCGCGCCGTGGATGGCGCGGGTGACGTTGCTCCAGCCGCGCACCTGGTCGTTGGACCAGATGCCCGGGGTGTCCGGGTAACCCACGCCCAGGGGCGTGACCGAGGTGGCTTCACTGAGGATCAGGCCCGCGGAGGCACGTTGCACGTAGTACTCGGCCATCAGCGCGTTGGGCACCCGGCCCTCGTCAGCGCGGCAGCGGGTCAGGGGCGCCATGATGATGCGATTAGGCAGTTGGAGGTCGCCGAGGGTGATGGGGTCAAAAATAGTCGTCATGCCAATAATCCTCTGGGTAGTCAGTTAGTTGCGGGGGCCAGGTCAGCATTGCCGCCCTGACGGAAGGTAATGAGAGTCACCAGCAGCGCCAGGATCGCCAAGGCGCCGGCGGCCAGGGGCACGCGGGTCAGGCCCAAGCCGTGGGCGATCACGCTGCCGCCGACCCAGGCGCCGAGGGCATTGCCGACGTTGAACGCGCCGATGTTCAGGGTCGACACCAGGTTCGGCGCGGCCTTGCCGAAGGTCACCACGTTGATCTGCAGCGCCGGCACCGCGGCGAAGGAGGCCACGGCCCACAGGAACAGGGTGATCTCGGTAGGGATCAATGCCACGCTGGTCCAGCTCAGCACCGTGGACACCACGGCCATGGCCACGAATACGCCGATCAGGGTCGCCGCCAGGCGTTTGTCCGCCAGCTTGCCGCCGATGATATTGCCCAGGGTCAGGCCCAGGCCGATCAGCAGCAGGGTCCAGGTCACGCCCTTGGGCGAGACGCCGGTGACGTCCCCCAGCAGCGGCGCGACGTAGGTGAACAGGGTGAACATGGACGCCGAGAACAGCGCCGTCATGCTCAGCGACAGCCAGATCCCCGCACCCTTGAGGGCCGCCAGTTCGGCGCCCATGTCGAGTTTTTCCTCGTCGCGCTTGGCCGGCAGGAAGCGGATCAGGCCGATCAAGGCGATCACGCCAATCACCGTCACCGCCCAGAAGGTCGAGCGCCAGCCGTATTCCTGGCCCAGGGCGGTGCCCAGCGGCACGCCGAGGACGTTGGCCAGGGTCAGGCCGGTGAACATCAGCGCAACGGCCGACGCCCGCTTGTTGGCCGGCACCAGGTTGGCTGCCACCACCGAGCCGATACCGAAGAACGCACCATGGCACAGGGCTGTGACGACCCGGGCGAACATCAGCACGTTGTAGTCACTGGCCAGGGCGCAGAGCAAGTTGCCGATGATGAAGATGCCCATCAACGCCACCAGCGCAGCCTTGCGCGGCAGCCGAGCGGTGGCCAGGGCCATAAAGGGTGCACCGATGGCCACGCCCAGGGCGTAGCCGGTGACCAGCCACCCGGCGCCGGGGATCGACACGCCCAGGTCCGCCGCCACATCGGGCAGAAGGCCCATGATGACGAACTCGGTGGTGCCGATGGCGAAGGCGCTCAAGGCCAGGATGAGGAGCGAGAGGGGCATGGGTGAATCCTTGTGGAACTCTGGGTCAGAGCTCTTTGCTGATGGCGCGGATGAACGCTTGGATCACGTCCTCGTTGCGTTTGAAAAAGTGCCACTGGCCGGCTTTCTGGCTGGTAATCAGGCCGGCCCGTTGCAGGGTCGCCAGGTGCGCGGAGACGGTCGATTGCGACAGGCCGCAGCGTTGGTCGATCTGCCCGGCGCAAATGCCGTACTCGTGGTTGTGGGTCTGGTCGGGGAACTGGACCTTGGGGTCCTTGAGCCAGTTGAGAATGTCTCGCCGTACTGGGTGTGCCAGGGCTTTTATTATTTCGTCGAGGTCAATATTCATGGCGGTGCTCGGGTGGGTAAAACGTTATATCGCGATGAGGCGAACTTTAAATCGGTATTTCGCGATATACCAATATGATTTTGATCTGATATCAGCATAAATCGGTATATCGGGTTATAACGATATGTAGGGCGCAGTGCTAAGCTGCGCCGATGAACTATCTCGCACATCTTCACCTCGGTGGCCAGCGCCCGGGGCAATTGCTGGGCAGCCTGTATGGCGATTTCGTCAAAGGGCAGTTGCGCGGGCATTACCCGCCGCAAATCGAAGCGGCCATTGCGCTGCACCGCCAGATCGACGTCTTCACCGACCGCCATGCCGTGGTGGGCCAGGCGCTGTCGCGCTTTACCGATACGCGGCGGCGCTATGCGGGGATTGTCTTGGACGTGTTTTTCGACCATTGCCTGGCCCGCGACTGGGCGCAGTACAGCGACGGGCCGTTGGAGCACTTCACGGCCGGGGTGTACCGGGTGCTGGCGGCCGAGCCGTGCCTGCCCGAGCGCTTGGCCCGGGTCGCGCCGCACATGATGGCCAACGACTGGCTGGGTTCGTACCGGGATTTCGCCGTGCTCGAGCAAGTCCTGCGCGGTATCGCCCGGCGCCTGTCACGGCCAGAGGAGTTGAACGCGGCGATGGCAGAACTGGAGCGCTTGTACGAGCCGTTGAGTGACGACTTTCGGCTGTTTTATCCGCAGTTGCAGGTGTTTTCCCACGGTCGCCTGGCGACCTGAAACCCCTGGGGAGTTCCCCCGTGGGAGCGAGCCTGCTCGTGATAGCGGCCAGCTAGCCGATATTTTCGGTGGCTGTCACACCGCCATCACGGGCAGGCCCTCCACAGGTCGCCTCCCCCCCCTATAGCTCACGCCGCAAACGCTGGGCGCACGGGCATCTGCTGGGGGTGGGGCAGGGCGCCAAACAGGGCTTTTTGCACTGCTTGCTGGGCCTCGAAGGCCAGGGCGGCGCGTTCTTTGCCCAGGCTGGGGATGGGTTTGAGCAGGTGGATTTCCACCTCGCCCTGATCGTTGGCGAACAGGCGCATCAGGTGCGAGAGCAAGTCATCGTCGCCAATGAACGGCGCGAGCGGGTCGAGCTGGCCGTGGCGCAAATAGCGGATCGCCACGGGTTGTACCGCGGTGGCGGTGTCGATGGCCGCCGACAGCAAGCGCCCATGGAACGTGCGCAGGGCACGGCCGTCGGTGGTGGTGCCTTCGGGGAACATCAGCAGCGGGTGCTGTTGCTCCAGATGCCGGCTCATCTGCTTGCGGATCAACTGGCTGTCGCCCGAGCCGCGGCGGATAAACAGGCTGCCGGCCTTGGCCGCCAACCACCCGGCCACCGGCCAGGTGCGCACTTCGGCCTTGGACAGAAACGACAGCGGCGTGAGCATGCCCAGCAGCGGGATGTCGGTCCAGGACACATGGTTGCTCACCCACAGCAACGGTTGTGCCGGCACCTGGCCCAGCACCCGCACGCGAAAGGGCAGGGCGTTGCTCAGGCGCGCCATGAAAAACCGCGACCAGCGCTGGCGCCGCACCATGGAGTTGGCGATGCCCAGGCGCTCGAACAGGCCGAACAGCGTGGCCATGCTCAACCCCAGCGCCACCACCATCAGCACCCGGGCGATGCGCGCGTACACCCGCAACCGGCTCATCACACGGCCGCCTTGAAGTGGCGGGCGTAGCGCGGGCACAACTCGTCGCGCTTGAGCAGGATAAACACGTCGGCCACCTGGAAGTCCTCGTCCCAGCACGGCTCGCCGCAGATCTTCGCGCCCAGGCGCATATAGGCCTTGAGCAGCGGCGGCATCTGCGCGATGACATTGGCCGGCACGTCCAGGTGGGGCAACGGGTTTTTCGGTTCGGCCCGCAGGTGCTCGGTGCACAGGTGGCGTTCGCGCAGGCGCTGCATGATCGCCTGGGCCTGCAGGCCACCGTCCTGCATGGGGATGCTGGCGCAGCCCATCAGGTAGCTGTAGCCGCCCTGGTTGAGCACTTCGGCCAATTCGCCCCAGAGCACGGCGATGGTGCCGCCGTTGCGGTACGCCGGGTCAACGCAGGTGCGGCCGATTTCCAGGATCGGGCCTTTGAGGTGGACCAAGCCGTGCAGGCTGAACTCTTCTTCGCTGTAGAACCGCCCCAGGCTGCTGGCGGCCTGGTGGTCCAGCAGGCGCGTGGTCGCCACCAGGCGCCCGCTGTTGAGGTCGCGCACGCCGATGTGGGCGCAGTGCACATCGTAGTCATCCATGTCCAGGCCCAGCTCCGCGCCCTTGAGCTTGGCGTTGAACTCGCCACTGAACACGTTGAAGCGCAGGGCCTGGGCCTCGCGCAAGGCCTGGGCGCCGATCAGGCGCTCGGCTTGCAGGTGGCGTTCGGTGCCGGTGTCGGTGCTGCGTGCGAGTTGAGTCATTGCCGATCTCCGTACGGGCCACGGCCCCATCATGGGTGGCAGCCGAGCGACTTTCTTTGTGTCCAATTGTTGTGCAAAGTCAGGCTATGTAGCCCCGGTGTCATCGCCATGAAGCTTTGGTGATGCTTATGTGACAGCCCCTTGAGGACCCTTTCATGCCTTGGTCGACCCTGTTCAATGCGCCTGCGCGAATGCCCGCCCACCCTGACCTGGCGCAGGGTTACAGCGCAGTGCTGGAGCAAATCGGCAGCGTTGCGCCGTTTGAATTGGCGGTGCGCGGTGGCCATGGGGCGGCCACGCCCGGGTGGGCGTTCCTGCTCGGTTACCAGGCTGCGTTGCGCATGTTGTGGCCCAGTGCACCGCCCACCCTGGGCGCTTTGTGTGCGACCGAACAGCGCAGCCTGCGCCCCAGCGACATGCACACCCGCCTCGACAACTTGCGCCTGAGCGGGCGCAAGGACTTCGTCACCGCCGGTGACGCGGCGGACTGGCTGCTGGTGTCGGCGCGCAGCGAAGCCTTGGGCGAACCTGCACGCCTGAACCTGGCCGTGGTGTACGCCGGGGAGGCCGGCGTGCGCGTGGAAAAACTGCCGCCCATTGCCCTGATGCCGGAGATCAGCCACGGCCGCCTGCACCTGGACAACGCCCACTGCGAACTGCTGGCCGGGGACGGCTGGGACGCCTACGTCAAACCCTTCCGCACCCTGGAAGACACCTACGTGCTCAGCGCCCTGTGCGCCTGGTTGTATGGCGTGGGGCAGGACTGCGCCTGGGCGCAACCCCTGCAACTGCGCCTGCTGGCGCTGTTGGCCGGGTGCGCCGAAGTCAGCCGCCACTGCCCCGACGAGCGCGCCGCCCATGTGCTGCTGGGCGGTGTGTTTGCCCAGTTCGAGGCCCTCAAGCCTGAGTTGGACGCGGCGTTGGCGGCGGGCCCGGCGATGTGGGCGGGCCTGTGGCAGCGCGACCAGGGCTTGCTGCAACTGGCCGGCGCGGCGCGGGCCCAACGCCTGGCCAAGGCCCTGGCCGGATAAACGCGGCAACTGTCATGTGGCTCGGCTAGGCTTGGCCCACCCCTTCGCCGAGCCCTCGCCATGTTCAAAGGCCTGACCCTGCTGGTTGTGCTGTTGCTGACAAGCCTGGGCGCGCGCGCCGAAAACTGGCCGGGCGAGCAGTGGGACGCCGGCCCGCCCCTGGCCGGCCCGGCGCTCAAGGCCCTGGAAGACTACGCCTTCGCCCCTCGCGACGACGCCACCCGCGAGGGCATCCGCACCGACGCCTTAGTGGTGATCCGCGACGGCCAGGTCATCTACGAACGCTACGCCGCGCCCACCACCGCCGACACCCCGCACCTGACCTGGTCCATCAGCAAAAGCCTGCTGGCCACTCTGCTGGGCGTGGCCCATGGCGAAGGGCATTTTGCCCTCACCGACCCGGCGATGCGCTACTACCCAGCCCTGGCCGGCCACCCGGCCATCACCCTGGCCGACTTGCTGCACTGGGCCTCGGGCCTGGACTGGCAGGAAGACTACGAATACGCGCCGCTCAACTCCTCGGTGGTGGCCATGCTCTACACCCGCGGGCGGGCGGACATGGCCGCCTTTACCGCTGCGCACCCGGCCGCCAGCGCGCCGGGGCGGGCGTTCCGCTATTCCAGCGGCGACAGCAACCTGCTCTCGGCGGCGCTCAAAGGCATGCTCGGCGCGCGGTATGCGGACTATCCCTGGACCGCGCTGTTCGAGCCCCTGGGCATCCGCGGTGCCGTGTGGGAAACCGACGCCAGCGGCACTTTTGTTGCTTCGTCCTATGCCTACCTCACCGCCCGCGACCTGGCGCGCGTGGGCCTGCTGATGCTGCGCGACGGGCGCTGGGAGGGCCGCCAATTGCTACCGCGCCAGTGGGTCGCGTTCAGCCGCCAGCCCTTTGCCGGTTACCGCGCCGGCCAGGACGCCGCCGTGCCGGGCGGCCACTGGTGGCTCAACCGCGCGGTGGGCGGCGCCGACCGGCCCTGGCCCGCCGCCCCGGCCGACGCCTTCGCCGCCCTTGGCCACTGGGGCCAGGCGTTGTATGTGATCCCTGGCGCCAACCTGGTGATCGTGCGCTACGGCGACGACCGTGACGCCAGTTTCCGCCACAACGAACTGCTGGCCCGCATCCTCGCCGCGGTGCAGCCATGAACCGCCGCCCCTGGCTGCGCCGCCACCCGTTCCTCGGCCTGCTGGGCCTGTTCCTGTTGGCCCTGCTGGCCTGGGCCTGGCAGGCACGCCAGGCCCTTGAGGCGTTTCCCGACATCCTGAGTGCTTACACCGCCAAGGAGTACTGCTCGTGCCGCTACGTGATGCAGCACCCGGCCGCTTACTGCCAAGGCTATGTGCGCCAGTACCTGCCGCTCAGCGGCTTGCGCGACGACCCGGCGACCCAACAGGTCACCGCCAGCGGCCTGGGCCGAAGTCACGGTGCCGCGTGGTTGGGGGAACGGGTGGGGTGTCGGTTGGTGGAGTGAGATGCCCCCAACCCCAGTTATGTAGCTACCCATGCAGCGACGGCATTGGGTCAACCAACCAATGCGCCGGCAGGCAATCCGCAATCGCGGGCAAGCCAGATCGCTGCCGCGCCGCGCCCACAAGGCCTGTCGCCATCGATCAACAGTTTGCAACGGCCCACCGGGCGGGTACTGTTCGCCTCACGTTTCCCGGTTCATGAGTGCCTATGTCCAGCCTTTCCCTGTGCAAAACCCTGTCGGCCGTGCTGTTGGCCTGTACCGCGCTGTCGGCCCAGGCCAATTGGTATTTGGATGGCGAATCTTCGCGTTTGTCGTTTATCACCACAAAAAACACCCATATTTCCGAAGTTCAGCGCTTTTTGGTCCTGCATGGCAAGGTGGACGCCAAGGGCGCGGCGCAGTTGCAGGTGGAGATGGACTCCGTCCTCAGCGGCATTCCCCTGCGCGATGAGCGCATGCGCCGCGATCTGTTCGAGGTCAAGAGCTTCCCCCAGGCCCTGGTCAGTGCGCAGATCGACCTGCGCCCCATCAACGACCTGGCCCCCGGCGCCCAACTGGAATTGCGCCTGCCCCTGACCGTGACCCTGCACGGCAAGGCCCATAGCTATAACGCCGAGCTGCTGGCCACGCGCCTGGACGACCGGCGCTTTCAGGTCGTGACCCTGGAGCCGTTGGTGCTCAATGCCCGTGACTTCGACCTGCAACCGGGCCTGGAGGCCCTGCGCAAAGCGGCCGGGCTCAAGGCCATCAGTTTGTCGGTGCCGGTGGGTGCGGTGCTGATTTTCACGGCGCGCTGACATGAGCGGCGGGGTGTTCCCCTGGCGTGAAGGCAACCGCTTCGAGCTGTTGATCGACGGCCCGCAGTTTTTCCCGCGCATGCTGGTGGCCATCGCCCGCGCCGAGCAGCAGGTGGAACTGGAGCTGTACCTGGTGGAGGCGGGCGCCTGCGCCGAAGCCATGGTCCAGGCCCTGGTACAAGCCGCCGAGCGCGGTGTGCGGGTGCGTTGCCTGTTCGACGACTACGGCAGCCTGGCCTTCACCCTAGGGCTGCGTCGGCGCCTGACCGATGCCGGGGTCGAGTTGCGCTTCTACAACCGCCTCAGTTGGCGGCGCTGGGTGCGTAACCTGTACCGCGACCACCGCAAACTGCTGCTGGTGGACCAGGGCCTGGCGGTGGTCGGTGGCACGGGGGTGACGGATGAGTTCTGGATGCCCGGCGAAGACGTCAGCCAATGGCACGAAGTGATGGTGCAGATCAGCGGGCCGCTGGTGCTCGATTGGCAAATGCTGTTCGACCGCCAATGGCTCGCCAACCGCCACCGCACGGCGTGGAAACCCACCTCGCACTTTGGCCTGCAACGCCTGCCCCGGGTGCCGCCCAGTGGTTCGGGCATGGGCCGGGTGGCCTACGCCGACGCCCGCCAGCACCGCGACATCCTCCAAGCCCTGGTGCGTGCCCTCAACAGCGGGCAACGGCGGATTTGGCTGGCCACGCCGTATTTTCTGCCTACCTGGAAAGTGCGCCGCTCCCTGCGCAAGGCTGCCGCCCGGGGCGTGGACGTGCGCCTGTTGCTCACCGGGCCGCGCACCGACCACCCTTCGGTGCGTTATGCCGGGCACCGCTATTACCCACGGCTGCTCAAGGCCGGGGTGCGGATTTTTGAATACCAGCCGTGTTTTTTGCACCTGAAAATGGTGCTGGTCGATGACTGGGTGAGCATTGGCTCATGCAACTTCGACCACTGGAACCTGCGCTTCAACCTGGAAGCCAACCTCGAAGCCCTCGACCCGGACCTGACCCGAGCCGTGGCGGCCAGTTTCGAGGCCGATTTCGCCCAAAGCGAAATCGTCAGCCTGCAGGATTGGCAGCGCCGCCCGTTGTGGCGGCGGGTCAAGCAGCGGATATGGGGTTGGGTGGACCGGGTGGTGGTCAACTTGCTGGATAGGCGCGGCTGAGCCAGGCAGCGATTAATGCGAACAACTGTGGGAGCGGGCTCGCCCGCGATGGCAGATTAACGGCCAGCCCATCTACTGGCTGACCCACCGCAACCGGGGGGCGTGCGGAGCGCCGCCCGGCCCGTTCCCACATCAGCCCCACCGTTTTCAGTCAGAGCAACTCAAAACTCTGCTGCTTCACATCCCGCGAGTTGAGGCCGATCTGCACGTTGAACTTGCCCGGTTCGGCGGCGTATTGCAGTTGGGTGTTGTAGAACTTCAAGTCGTCCTCGCTCAGGGTAAAGCGCAGCACCTTCTCTTCGCCGGCCTTGAGCATCAATTTCTGGAAGCCCTTGAGCTCCTTGACCGGGCGGATCATCGAGCCGGTGACGTCCTGCACGTACAACTGCACCACGGTTTCGCCATCGCGCCGGCCGGTGTTCTTGACCTTGATGGTGGCGTCCAGGGTGCCGCTTTTGTTCAGCGTGGTGGACGACAGCGCCATGTCGCTGAGGCTGAAGTCGGTGTAGCTCAGGCCATAGCCGAACGGGTACAGCGGCCCGGTGGTGTCGTCGAAGTATTGGGAGGTGTAGTTGCCGGGTTTGCCCGGGGTGAACGGGCGGCCGATGCTCAGGTGGTTGTAGTAGGTGGGGATCTGGCCTACCGAGCGCGGGAAGGTCAGGGGCAGTTTGCCCGACGGGTTGTAGTCGCCGAACAGCACGTCGGCGATGGCGTTGCCGCCTTCGGTGCCGGCGAACCAGGTTTCCAGGATGGCGTCGGCCTGTTCCTTCTCGTCCACGATCGACAGCGGCCGGCCGTTCATCAGCACCAACACCAACGGCTTGCCGGTGGCCTTGAGGGCTTTAATCAGTTCGCGTTGGCTGGCCGGAATGTTCAGGTCGGTGCGGCTGGAGGATTCGTGGGACATGCCCCGCGACTCGCCCACCGCGGCCACCACCACATCGGCCTGCTGCGCGGCTTTCACCGCCTCGGCGATCAGTTGCGCGGCCGGGCGCGGGTCATCCACCACTTCCGGGGCGTCGAAGTTGAGGAAGTTCAGGTAGCCGAGCACCTTGGCATCGCCCGTGATGTTGGCGCCGCGGGCGTAGGTCAGGGTGGCTTGCTGGCCCATGGCCGCGCGCATGCCGTCGAACAGGGTCACCGATTGGTCCGGGCGCCCGGCGGCGGCCCAACTGCCCATCATGTCGATGGGCGCCTTGGCCAGCGGGCCGACCAGGGCGATTTTCGCGGTCTTGGCCAGCGGCAGGGTCTGGTTGCGGTTTTCCAGCAGCACCATGCTGCGGCGCGCCACGTCGCGGGCTTCGCTGCGGTGCATGCGCTCGGGGGCGTAGAGGTCGGCCGGGTCTTGCTCGGCCTTGCCGATGCGCAGGTACGGGTCCTTGAACAGGCCCATGTCGTACTTGGCGCCCAGCACTTCGCGCACGGCGTTGTCGATGTCGCTCTGGGCGATGTCGCCGGCCTTGAGCAGCCCCGGCAGTTCCTTGCCGTACAGGCTGTCGTTCATGCTCATGTCGATGCCGGCCTTGATCGCCAGTTTCGCCGCCTCGCGGCCATCGCGGGCCACGCCGTGGTTGATGAGCTCGAACACTGCGCCATGGTCGCTCACGGTCAGGCCCTTGAAGCCCCATTCCTTGCGCAGCAGGTCTTGCATCAGCCAGGTATTGGAAGAGGCCGGCACACCGTTGATGGAGTTGAGCGCGGTCATCACCCCGCCGGCACCGGCGTCGATGGCGGCGCGGTAGGGCGGCAGGTAGTCCTGGTACATCTTGACCAGGCTCATGTCGACGATGTTGTAGTCACGCCCGCCCTCGACCGCGCCGTACAGGGCGAAGTGCTTGACGCTGGCCATGATGCTGTCGGCCGCGCTCGGCGCCGGGCCCTGGAAGGCGCGGACCATCACCTGGGCGATGCGTGAAACCAGGTAGGTGTCTTCGCCAAAGCCTTCGGAGGTGCGGCCCCAGCGTGGGTCGCGGGACACATCGACCATCGGCGCGAATGTCAGGTCGATGCTGTCGGCGGCGGCTTCCTTGGCGCTGATGCGCCCGCTCAGGCCAATGGCGTCCATGTCCCAGGAGGCGGCCAGCGCCAGGGGGATCGGGAAAATCGTGCGGTGGCCGTGGATCACGTCATAGGCGAAGAACATCGGGATCTTCAGGCGGCTGTGCATCGCCGCGTCCTGCATCGGCCGGTTTTCCGGGCGGGTGATGGAGTTGAACGTGCCGCCGATGCGTCCGGCGGCGATTTCCTTGCGGATCAATTCGCGGGGCATTTCCGGGCCGATGCTGATAAGGCGCAACTGGCCGATCTTTTCGTCCAGGGTCATCTGCTTGAGCAGGTCACTGACGAACGCTTCCTTGTTATCGACGGTGGCGGCCCACGCGCCAGGGCTGGCCAGGGCGATGGCCAGGCTCAGCAAACACAACTTCTTCATCAATATTGTTCTCGGGGTGCGAGCGGGCCTCGTTATAAAAAAACGCAGCCCGTTCGCCAAAAAATAGGGAGCGGCTATTGTTGTTCGGGTGTTGTGCAGGTAAATACCGCACACTCGGCAACGACTTTTCGCACAGGGCATCTTTTAGCTCAAAGGCTTGATGCTTGCCAGTAGCGGCGCAACATTAAAGTGCCAGGCACTGGCCAGCGCCGGTTCCAATTCTCCGAGGGAGCGTCACCACCATGAACACACCAAACGGTTATCGCGCAGGTTGGCAGTTGGCGGTCTTGCTGCTGGTCGGCACGCTGCTCAGCGGCTGCGGCATCAACACCATTCCCACCCTGGACGAGCAGGCCAAGGCCGCTTGGTCCCAGGTGCAGAACCAGTACCAGCGCCGCGCCGACCTGATCCCCAACCTGGTGGAAACGGTCAAGGGCTACGCCCAGCACGAACAGGAAACCCTCACCGCCGTGATCGAGGCGCGGGCCAAGGCCACGTCCATTCAGGTGGACGCCAGCACCCTGGACAACCCGGAAAAACTCAAACAGTTCCAACAGGCCCAGGACCAACTCACCGGCGCCCTCAGCCGTTTGATGGTGGTGTCCGAGCGCTACCCGGACCTCAAGGCCAACCAGAACTTCCTGGCCCTGCAATCGCAACTCGAAGGCACCGAGAACCGCATCAGCGTGGCGCGGCGCGACTTCATCCTCGCGGTGCAGAAGTACAACACCGAGCTGCGCACCTTCCCTGGCCGCTTGTGGCACAGCGTGATGTACAGCGACCTGCCGATCCGCGAGAACTTCGAGGCCACCAGCCCCGACGCCGACAAAGCCCCGCAAGTGAAGTTCTAAGGAACCTGCCATGCGCCTGTTGAACATCGGCCTGTCGCTGCTCTGGGCCTTGGCCCTCACGGCCCAGGCCGAACTCAAGTTCCCCGAACTCAGCGGGCGGGTGGTCGATACCGCGAACCTGATCGAGCCCGCTGTGCGCCAGCAACTGGCCCAGCAACTGGCCGCCCACGAGCAGGCCACCGGTGAGCAAGTGGTGGTGGTCACCCTGCCTGACCTGCAAGGCACCAGCATCGATGACTTCGGTTATCAGTTGGGGCGCCACTGGGGCATCGGCCAGAAAGACAAGAACAACGGCGCGCTGTTGATCGTCGCCCGCGACGAGCGCAAGTTGCGCATCGAAGTCGGCTATGGCCTGGAAGAGCGCCTCACCGACGCGCAATCCTCGATCATCCTCAACCAGGTCATCACACCAGCCTTCAAGAACGGCCAGTTCAGCAAGGGCATCAGCGACGGCGTCGCCGCGATGCTGTTGGTGCTGGGCGGCAGCCCCCTGGATGAGCCGGTGGCCGGGCCCAGCACGCGCCATTCGGGCATTTTGCTGTTCGGGCTGCTGATCCTGGTGGTGTTCGTGATGCTCGGCGGGGGTGGCGGGCGCGGGCGTGGGCGCGGTGGCCCCGGCGCAATAGTCGGCGGTATTCTCGGCGGCTTGGCCAGCGGCGGTTTCGGCGGCGGCGGGGGCGGCGGAGGCTTTGGCGGTGGCGGCGGCAGCTTCGGCGGCGGCGGTGCATCGGGCGGCTGGTGACAACAACCCTGAACAGGCAGTGCTAACCATGGCTTTATTGAGTGAATACGAACAACGGCAAGTGGCCCAGGCCATTGCCCGGGTCGAGCGGCAAACCGACGCCGAACTGGTCACTGTGCTGGCGGCGCGGGCCGACGACTACGCCTACATCCCGCTGCTGTGGGCCAGCCTGTTGGCGCTGGTGGTGCCGGGCGTGGTGCATTACGCCAGCGGCTGGATGAACATGCACAGCCTGCTGCTGACCCAATGGGTGAGTTTTGTGGTGCTGTGCCTGGTGTTTCGCCTGCCGGCGCTGACCAGCTACCTGATCCCCCGCTCGGTGCGCCACTGGCGCGCCTCGAACCTGGCGCGGCGCCAGTTCCTGGAGCAGAACCTGCACCACACCGTGGGCAGCACCGGCGTGCTGATTTTCGTCAGCGAGGCCGAGCGCTACGTGGAAATCCTGGTGGACGAAGGCATCTCCCGGCGCCTCGATAACCAGGCCTGGGAAACCATCGTCAGCACCTTCACCGCCCAAGTGAAGCAAGGCCAGACCCTGGCGGGCTTCATCGCCTGCATCGAAGCCTGCGGCGAACTGCTCAAGGAACACGTGCCGCTGACCCACGAACGCAACGAATTGCCCAACCGCTTGGTGGTGCTGGCCTGAGTGTGTGGGCCGTGGCGTAAATAACTGCGTGTCCCCAAGGCCCAACCCCCCTAAAATGCGCGCCACTTTCCGATTCGCACTCGCCGAGGCGCCTTGCTTATGTCCGTTCCTGCCACCCCCGCCAGCGGCGATCACCACACTCAATTTCTCGACCTGTTGCGCGCCAGCCTGGCCGAGAACGGCTTTATCAAACTGGTGCTGGCCAAACACGTGGGCAGCGAGGTGGAGCTGCAACGCCTCACCGTCAAGCAGGTGACGGTCAAGGAGCAGGCGTGCCTGTGCTTCGTGTACCGCTACAAAACCCGCGACATCACCAAGAACTTGGCCCTGGACGAGGGTGTGGCGCTGATCGCCGAGCTGTTGCCGGCTACCTTCAAAAACGCGCACTTGCTGACCCTGAGCGACGAAGCCCAGCTCGAATACAGCAAAAAGGGCAAGAGTTCGCTGTTCAAGAGCAAGCCCCAGCAACTGCGGGAAGTGCCCTCGGCCGAACACGACCGCGAGAAACACCGCTTCCTCGACCTGAGCCGGCCGTTCCTCGCCGACCTGGGCGTGACCAACGCCCGCGGCGAACTGATCCCGGCCATGTCGCGCAAGTGGAAGCAGATCAACAAGTTCATCGAAGTGTTCAGCCACGCCCTCACCGCATCGCCCCTGGCCCTGGACAAACCGGTGCGCGTGGCGGATTTCGGCTCGGGCAAGGGCTACCTGACCTTCGCCATCCACGACTACCTGCGCAACACCCTGCAGGCCGACGGCCAAGTCACCGGCGTAGAACTGCGCCAAGACCTGGTGACCCTGTGCAACGCCGCCGCCGCGCGCCTGCAACACCCCGGGCTGGCGTTCAAATGCGGCGACGTGCGCAGCGTCGCGCCCAGCGAACTGGACGTGATGATCGCCCTGCACGCCTGCGACATCGCCACCGACTACGCCATCCACACCGGCATCCGCTCGGGCGCGGCGATCATCCTCTGCTCGCCGTGCTGCCATAAACAGCTGCGCCTGCAAATCCACAGCCCGGCGCTGCTCAAGCCGATGCTGCAATACGGCCTGCACCTGGGCCAACAGGCCGAAATGCTCACCGACAGCCTGCGTGCGCTGTTCCTCGAAGCCTGCGGCTACGAGACCAAGGTGTTTGAATTCATCTCCTTGGAACACACCAACAAAAACAAAATGATCCTCGCCATCAAACGCCCCGAACCCGTGGGCCCGGCGGCCCTGCTGGTGAAAATCCAAGCCCTCAAGGCTTTCTACAACATCAGCGAGCATTGCCTGGAAACCCTGCTGCGCGCCGATGGCTACTTGCCCGAATAAGCTCCCCCTTATGGGAAGGGGGTTATAGGGGCGCTGGCCTATGTGGGAGCGGGCTTGCCCGCGATGGCGCCCTCAAGCCCGCTGCCACAGTTGAACTGTGGTGTGGGTGGGTTTTTCATTTTTTCCGCTGTGGGAGCGAGCCTGCTCGCGATGGTGGCACCTTGCCCTTGCTGGCCGGCGCGGCCTGCACCCCGGTCCTGCGCCCCAGCATCACCGTGGCGATCACCCCAGTGGCAAACAGCCACGTGATCGGCGCCACTTGTTCGCCAAAAAACAGCGCCGAAAAAGCAATGGTGAAGAAAATCTGCAGCAACTGGATCTGGCTGACCCGGGCGATGCCGCCCATGGCCAGCCCCGCGTACCAGGCGAAAAAGCCGAGAAACTGGGAAAACAGCGACACATAGCCAAACGCCCACCAAGCCTTGGCCGACACCGGGCCCTGGTGTTGCAGCGCCAGGTACGCCACCGGGCCGATCAGCAGCGGGGTGGACAGCACCAGCGCCCAGCAGATCACCTGCCAGCCGCCCATCTCCCGCGCCAGGCGCCCGCCCTCGGCGTAACCCAAGCCGCCCACGGCAATGGCGCCGAGCATCAGCAAGTCCCCGGCCTGGATGCTGCCGGCGCCGCTTATCAGCGCATAACCCAGCACCAGCGCACTGCCCAGGGCCGCGCAGGCCCAGAAGGCTTTCGACGGCCGCTCATGGGACAGCCACGCCGCATACAGCGCCACACACAGCGGCTGCAAACCGTTGACCAGCGCACCGTGGGAGGCGGGCAGGGTCCGCATGGCCCAGGCCGACAGCACGGGAAACCCCAGGATCACCCCGGCGATCACCAGGCACAGGCCTTTGACCTGCGCCCAGGTCGGCCACTTCTCCCGGCGCCACATCAACAGCGCCGCCGCCGGCACCGCCGCGAACAGCGCCCGGCCCAGGCCGTTGAGCAACGGGTGGATTTCCTGCACCACGATGCGGGTGAAAGGCAGGGTCAGGCTGAAGATAATCACGCCCAGCAGGCCCAGGGCCATGCCGGTGTTTTCGCGGGAAGTCATAGGGGCAACCGGAATCAAAAGGTGGCGGGTGGCCTCCATCTAGCCATAAACCACCGCGGTTACGCTGTTACAGCTGGGGGCGAAGTGGGGCGTACAGTTTGTACTCCCCAACGCCAAGGCACCCCGTAGCAAGCGGGCTTGCCGGATCGGTGGTGCTGCTTGCACAAACCCCAGGGCTGCTGCGCACCCCAACGCGGGCAAGCCCGCTTGCTACACTCGGCCGCCGCCGCGCAGGCCCGGTGTAGTAGGCGGTTATTACCCACGCCGGCCAATTGGGGCTAGGGTGAATACTTCCTGTACTTACCCCGAGGAACCCCGTCATGGCCGCGAAGAAAATCCTGATGCTGGTCGGCGATTACGTCGAAGACTACGAAGTGATGGTGCCGTTCCAGGCACTTTCGATGGTGGGCCATACCGTGCACGCGGTGTGCCCGGACAAAACCGCCGGGCAGACCGTGCGCACGGCGATCCATGATTTCGAGGGCGACCAGACCTACAGCGAAAAACCCGGCCACTTGTTTGCCCTCAATTTCGATTTCGCCCAGGTCGCGGCGGCCGACTACGACGCCCTGCTGGTGCCCGGCGGCCGGGCGCCGGAGTACCTGCGCCTGAACGACCAAGTGCTGCAACTGGTGCGTGATTTCGACCGGGCCGGCAAGCCGATTGCGGCGGTGTGCCATGGTGCGCAACTGCTGGCGGCAGCGGGCATTCTGGCGGGCCGCGAATGCAGCGCCTACCCGGCCTGCGCCCCGGAAGTGCGCCTGGCCGGCGGCACTTACATCGACATTCCCGTGACGGCGGGCCACGTGCAAGGCAACCTGGCCACCGCCCCGGCCTGGCCGGCCCACCCGCAATGGCTGGCCGGTTTCCTCGGGTTGCTGGGCACCACCATCACGCTGTAAAGGAGGTTTTTGCCATGTGCGAGCTGTACGTCAAGGCCGATCCGATGCTCTACGAGTCACGCTCGCGCTCCCTGCGCATCCGCGGCGTGGTCACCACCCTGCGCCTGGAAAACCAGTTCTGGGACATCCTCGCCCAAATCGCCCAGGCCGATGGCATGAGCACCAACCAGTTGATCGCCAAGCTCTATGAAGAGGTGATGGACTACCGTGGCGAGGTGGTCAATTTCGCCTCGTTCCTGCGGGTCAGTTGCACCCGTTACCTGAGCCAGCCGCGTACTCAGGCACCGGCGCAGTTGGCCCTGGTGCGCAGCCCGGCTTGGGCTTAAAGCAACGTTGGCCTGGACTGGTCCGGGCTCCAGAGCCAGAAGGTGTAGCCGTAGTCGCCTTCCAGCTTGGGAAAAATTGCGCCGTCACGGAAATACTGCCGCGAACCTTCACGGGCGGGGCTGAACCACCAACCGGCGTGGGGGCACGGCTCGCCGCTGGCTTTGCGCGGCGGGTGCTGCGGCTCGCTGCCCGGCGCGTCGGCCATGGCGTCGGGGTCGCTGTCTTCAAACTCGCCTTCGAGAAGTTCGACGAAGTACCACTTGCAGGGGCGTTCGGTGAAAGAGTGAACTTGTACTCGGGTACGAGCGTAGAAGTACGACTCTTTAAAGACGCCTTTATAGGGCGATTGTTCAATGAACCTTGCAAGTCCGTTTTCATCGCCCCACAAGCCTGCGCGTCCCAAGGTTTTCAAAGCGTCCAGGCCTATATCATTGAATGTTTTGCATTCTTTCAGTGTTTTCCACATACCTTCGCCGCCTCCGGTCCAGGCAAATTGCAGGGCACCCAGAGGATCATCCTGAGAGACATAAACACCGGTACGTGGCGGAACTTCCCCGTTTTTACCTTCAATATCCATATGCACTTTGAATTTCGGCAAGCGCGCAAAGTGCCCTTTAACTTGCTGCCAAATAACCCAAAAAATCACATCGTTCCAGCCCCGTTCCATGACACCGTCAATCTTAAAACCGTAGGAAAACACCTCGTTGGCCCGCTCGCGAAAAGCTTTCTCCTGTTCTGCAGTGGCCCATTGCATTGAAAACTCACCCAGCATATGGGCGCATTGATTGGTTCCCGTGATGCCGTAGCACTGGTCGGCGCGTTTGGCCATATGCCACATTGTGCTTTGCCTGTAGGCAA
>NZ_JCBCUY010000050.1:0-24567 GCF_059862705.1 Pseudomonas sp. MF08817 | reverse complement strand
AACACCTCTTTTTCAACTCCTTTCGGGCTTCGATGACCTGAAGCTCCGCACTGCCGAAACCTGCATAACTCTTTGTTTACCAAGGAGTTTTCCGTTTCGACTGCGCCGGAAGTGGGGCGAATTATAGGCGCATGGAACCTGACGTCAAGAACTAATTACGCTTTTGTTACAGAGAGCGCACGCTTGTTAATCAGTCGCGGGATTCGCCGAGCTATGGGCGGGATGCGCAACAGCATGAGAACACCCCCTACCGCGGCATAGATAGCCCACTCCTTAAGGTCTGCCCGAACGATCCAGAGCATATGCAACAAGCCAAGCCCAAGAATTACGTAGACCAGCCGATGTAGTTTTTTCCAACGAACGCCCAGCCGCCGCTGACTGTAACGGTTGGAAGTCACTGCCAACATCAACAGGCAAAAGAACCCCAATGCACCGACGATGATATAGGGACGCTTGCGTAACTCCACACCCAACTGGGACAAGTCCAGTCCTAAAACGAATACCAGGTAAGCACTCAAGTGCAACACGACATAAGCAAAGCACCATAACCCCAATTGACGGCGTACGACGACCCATCCTGGCCAGCCTGTCAGTTTTTGCAGAGGGGTCATGCTCAGGGTTACTAATAGAAGAATCAGCGTCCCCAACCCCAGGCGATCCACCAACACCTTCCCCGGGTCCGGCCCCAGCGCAAAAGCCCAAGCCTGATACACCCAAAGCAATGGCCAGGCCGATGCTGCAGTAAAGACACTCAGACGCCAGTACAGATAACGCATCAGTAATTCTTCCGCAGATCCAAGCCTGTATATAAAGAAGCGACCTCTTCCGAGTAGCCATTGAACATGCGGGTTTCACGCACGTTGGGACTGAATAGTCCGCTTGGCAGGCGACGCTCGCGGGCCTGGGTCCAACGCGGGTGGTCGACGGTAGGATTCACGTTGGCATAGAAACCGTACTCATCCGCTGCGATGCTTTGCCAGGTAGTCTTTGGCTGCTCGCTGACGAGGCTGATTCGCACAATGGACTTGATACTCTTGAAGCCGTACTTCCAGGGCACCACCAATCGCAAGGGCGCACCATTCTGATTCGGGAGCTCGCGCCCATACATCCCGACGGCGAGGATAGCGAGCGGGTTCATGGCTTCGTCCAGCCTCAAGCCTTCAACGTAAGGCCAATCGATCAGAGCAAAACCTGAACGCTGCCCAGGCATTACCTTAGGGTCCTGCAGGGTTTCGAAACGAATGAATCGCGCCTTGGAAGTAGGTTCGACCTGCTTAAGCAGTGCCGAAATCGGGAAACCCAGCCACGGAATGACCATCGACCAAGCCTCGACGCAACGCAGACGATAGATGCGCTCTTCCAACTGATAGGGCTTCATGAAGTCTTCGAGCGCATATCGCCCAGGCTTGGCGACCTCCCCATCGATCACCACACTCCATGGCTCGGTTTTAAGCGCACCGGCGTTGGCGGCGGGGTCGCCCTTATCGGTACCGAACTCGTAGAAGTTGTTGTAATGCGTAGCGTCCTTGAATGGCGTGATCGCTTCATCCTTGACGTTAACCGCTTGCCACTGGGCGTGAGAGAGTTTCTCGGCAAACCAAGTCGGCGCTCTACCCGGTTCGACATCCGCATACCGGGAAGGCTCCTGGGCACTGGCCCAGCTCGGCAGGGTGCTGGCAGCCAAGCCTGTAACCGCACCACAGAGCAGGCTGCGGCGAGAAAGGTAGAGGGACTCTGGCGTGACATCCGATTCGTGGCAATCGGATGACTTGGTGGACTTGATTAACATGGAAACTCCGCAGCATTGGCGAACTGATTCACCCATAGACTGCGGAGTATGGTGGAAATTACATCACTCGGCGTTTTTGTGACGACGCAGGCGCAAGAGGTGCTGGATCGGCCCGGAAGCCGCATAGACGAGGAATACCAGCAGCAGGGTACGCGGCGGGTCGATGAAGACCACGGCAAACACCAATACCACGGCCAGAATCGCAACAAAGGGCACTCGCCCCTTTAGATCGAACTCCTTGAAGCTGTTGTACTTGATATTGCTGACCATCAGCATGCCCGCCGCCGCTACCATCAGCGCCACCAGGAACGACATTTTCGAGCCCTGGATCCCGTAGTCACTGAACGCCCAGACAATACCAGCCACCACACCTGCCGCCGCCGGGCTGGCCAGACCGATGAAGTAGCGCTTATCGGCCGTCCCCACCTGAGTATTGAAGCGCGCAAGGCGCAACGCCGCACCGGCCACATAGATGAAGGCGACCATCCAGCCAACCTTGCCCATATCGCCCAGCGCCCAGCCAAATGCCAGCAACGCAGGCGCAACGCCGAAGGCGACCATGTCGGACAGCGAATCGTACTCAGCGCCAAAGGCGCTCTGGGTATTGGTCATGCGAGCAACGCGCCCGTCCAGACCGTCGAGCACCATGGCGACGAAGATCGCGATTGCGGCGAACGCAAAATAGGTGCTCGCCCCTTTGACGTTCCCAGCACTCAGGGCACTTTGCGCGCTCATGGAATTGATGATGGAGTAGAAACCGGCGAACAGGTTCGCGGTGGTGAAGAGGTTGGGCAAAAGATAGATGCCACGATGCCGGACTTTACGGCCTTCAGCGTCATGCCCTTCTTCGACATGCTCATCGATGGGTAGCAGGCTTTCGGCGTCAGAGGCCTGGTGTGGCTCTTCGGGACGTTCGCTCATGGACAATACCTTGCAACGGTGTGGAGAATTTCGACAGATGTTTGCGGCAACGGTTCGCCAGCAAACGATGCAGCTTTATACCAGATGCCGCCCGCCAAACGAAAAAACGCGGCCTAGGCCGCGTTTTCCGTACAAGTTGACGACTTAGTTCTTGGCTTTGTCGACGATCTTGTTGGCGCCGATCCACGGCATCATGGAGCGCAGTTGCTCGCCGATGATTTCAATGCCGTGGGCGGCGTTGTTACGACGCTTGGCGGTCATCGAAGGGTAGCCGGTAGCACCTTCGCTGATGAACATCTTGGCGTACTCGCCGTCCTGAATGCGCTTCAGGGCGTTGCGCATGGCCTGGCGGGATTCGGCGTTGATGACTTCCGGGCCGGTCACGTACTCGCCGTACTCCGCGTTGTTGGAGATCGAGTAGTTCATGTTGGCGATGCCGCCTTCGTACATGAGGTCTACGATCAGCTTCAGTTCGTGCAGGCACTCAAAGTAGGCCATTTCCGGCGCGTAGCCCGCTTCAACCAGGGTTTCAAAACCAGCCTTGACCAGTTCAACGGTACCGCCGCACAGAACGGCTTGCTCGCCGAACAGGTCGGTTTCGGTTTCGTCCTTGAAGGTGGTTTCGATGATGCCGGTACGACCGCCACCCACGCCTGCCGCATAGGACAGAGCAACGTTCTTGGCGTTGCCCGAGGCGTCCTGGTAGATCGCGATCAGGTCAGGGATACCGCCGCCCTTGACGAACTCGGAGCGCACGGTGTGGCCCGGTGCTTTGGGCGCGATCATGATGACGTCGAGGTCGGCACGTGGCACAACCTGGTTGTAGTGGATCGCGAAGCCGTGGGAGAAGGCCAGGGTGGCGCCTTTCTTGATGTTCGGTTCGATTTCGTTCTTGTACAGCGAGGACTGGAACTCGTCCGGGGTCAGGATCATGACCAGGTCTGCAGCGGCGACGGCGGAAGCAACGTCAGTCACTTTCAGGCCATGGGCTTCAGCCTTGGCAACAGTGGCCGAGCCTTTACGCAGGCCAACAGTCACGTCAACGCCGGAATCTTTCAGGTTGCACGCTTGAGCATGGCCCTGGGAGCCGTAACCGATGATGGCAACTTTCTTGCCCTGGATGATCGACAGGTCGCAGTCTTTATCGTAGAAAACTTTCATGAATTTCCCCTTTATATCCAGGCCGTTCAGGCCATTCGCTAATTGTTGTTTAGATGCTCAGCACTTTGTCGCCACGGGCAATCCCGGTCACGCCACTACGGACGGTCTCCAGAATCGCAGCAGTGCCGATTGACTGAATGAAACTGTCGAGCTTATCGCTGGTTCCGGTCAGTTGAACGGTATACACGCTCGCACTGACGTCGACGATCTGCCCACGATAAATATCGGTGGTGCGCTTGATCTCGGCGCGCTGGGCGCCGGTGGCCTTGATCTTGACCAGCATCAGCTCGCGCTCGATGTGCGCGCTTTCCGACAGATCGACCAATTTAACCACTTCGATCAGCTTGTTGAGGTTCTTGGTGATCTGCTCGATCACTTCATCGTGCCCCACGGTGGTCAACGTCAGACGCGACAGGGTCGGGTCCTCGGTCGGCGCCACGGTCAGGCTTTCGATGTTGTAGTTGCGTTGCGAAAACAGGCCCACTACACGAGACAAGGCGCCCGGTTCGTTTTCCAGAAGCAAGGAGATTATGTGCCGCATGATTAAGTACGCTCCGTCTTGCTCAGCCACATATCGCGCATGGAGCCGTCTTTGATCTGCATCGGATAGACGTGCTCGCTGGTATCGACCTGAATGTCGAGGAACACCAGGCGATCCTTCATGGCGAAGGCTTCTTCCATCTTCGGCTTCAAGTCCTTGAGGTCAGTGATGCGGATGCCCACATGACCATAGGCTTCAACCAGTTTGACGAAGTCAGGCAGCGATTCCATGTACGAGTGGGAGTGGCGGCTGCCGTAGCTCATGTCCTGCCACTGGCGCACCATTCCCAATACGCCGTTGTTCAGGCTGACGATTTTCACCGGCAAGCCGTACTGCAGGCATGTGGACAGTTCCTGGATGTTCATCTGGATGCTGCCTTCACCGGTGACGCACGCGACGTCGGCGTCCGGGAAGCTCAGCTTCACGCCCATGGCCGCCGGAAAACCGAAGCCCATGGTGCCCAGGCCACCGGAGTTGATCCAGCGGTTGGGCTTGTTGAACTTGTAGTACTGCGCCGCAAACATCTGGTGCTGGCCCACGTCGGAGGTCACAAAGGCGTCGCCCTTGGTCACTTCGCACAGGGTTTCGATCACGGTCTGAGGCTTGATGATGCTGCCGTCGCCCTTGTCGTAAGGGAATAAGCCGCGGTCGCCGCGCCATTCATCGACCTGCTTCCACCAACTGGCCACCGCTTCTTTGTTCGGGGTTTCGCCGATGTCCTTGAGCGCGGCGACCATCTCGGTCAATACGCTTTCGACCGGGCCAACGATAGGCACGTCTGCCTTGATGGTCTTGGAGATCGAAGCCGGGTCGATGTCGATATGAATAATCTTGGCATTCGGGCAGAACTTGGCCGGGCCGTTGATGACGCGGTCATCGAACCGCGCACCAACCGCGAGAATCACGTCGGCATGGTGCATGGCCAGGTTGGCGGTGTAGCTGCCGTGCATGCCGAGCATGCCGATGAACTGGCGATCGGTGCCAGGGTAGGCGCCCAGGCCCATCAGGGTGTTGGTGACCGGCAAGTTGAGCATTTGCGCCAGTTCGGTCAACGGCGCCGAGCCGCCGCCGAGGATCACGCCACCGCCGGCATAGAGCACCGGACGCTTGGCCGCCAGGAGCATTTCCGCCGCTTTGCGGATCTGGCCGGAGTGGCCACGGACCGCGGGGCTGTAGGAACGCAGCTTGGCTTTTTTCGGGAAGATGTATTCGAACTTCTCGGCCGGGTTGGTCATGTCTTTTGGAATGTCGACCACGACCGGGCCAGGACGACCGGATTGCGCCAGATAGAAGGCTTTCTTCATGATTTCCGGGATTTCCGAGGCGTGCTTAATCATGAAGCTGTGCTTCACGATCGGCCGGGAGATACCGATCATGTCGGTTTCCTGGAACGCATCGGTACCGACCATGGTGCTGGGCACCTGGCCAGAGATGATGACCATCGGAATGGAGTCCATGTAGGCCGTGGCAATACCGGTAATGGCGTTGGTCGCGCCAGGGCCGGAAGTCACCAATACAACACCGGCCTTGCCGGTGGCGCGGGCATAGCCGTCAGCCATATGGGTTGCGGCCTGCTCATGGCGAACCAGGATGTGAGTGACATCCGGTTCCTTGAACAGCGCATCGTAGACATGAAGAAGAGCACCACCCGGGTACCCGTAGATGTACTTGACGCCTTCGTCGCGCAAAAAGCGCACGAGCATCTCACCACCAGATAAAAGCTCCACGTTGTTCACCTCTAAAACGCCAGAATACCGTCCACAAAAAGCCGACGGGTCTTAATAGGTTTACTTCTCGGCAGAGCATGAGCGACGGTGGTCGCCGACTACGTCAGCACTGACTGAGCAAGTATTGGGAGCTCCCCAAGTGTTGCGGGGTTTTCCCACCCAGCGCGAGGTAACGCGTTGCGGGTGTAACAGGTCGGCGCGGATGTGCGCCTCATGATCTGCCGAGTGGGCCTGCTTCTGGCAGTCCCTCTACAGCGGACTTTGGATTCTTCTGTTTCGCCCTCTGCAAGTCAAGCAATAATTGCGCTTTTTTGCAGCTAAGCGCATGAGAATGCAGAAAAAAGTGATTGACGGAGGGATAAAACTCGCCTGAGCCCGCTCAAGCGGTAGAAAAATGCGAGAGGCCGCCCCTAAACGCGACAGCCTTGCGCTTATTTCGCGCCGACGATCAATTGATCGAACTGCGCCAGCAACCGGCGCAACTGGGCGCCCCGCCCCGGGCGCTGGGCGAAGACCATCTCAGCCATCTCCAGAATCCCGGAAGCGCTGGGCAGCGGCAGATCCTGTTCTAGGATGATTTTCATCCGTGGCAGGAAGATCCATTGCAGCCACTGCTCAAACTCCAGCGTATCGACACTGAACGGCTCGACGCTGGCCAGGGCCTCGGCGCTGGGCGCCACCTCATCCCACCAGCCCTGGACCCGCAGCTCACGCTCGATCAGCAGCAGTTGGTCGGCGATTTGCCCCAAACGCGTGTCCATCACAGATTCACCTTGGCCTTCTGCCGGGCTAACGCGGCGCCGGCAGGATCACCCTGCTTCTCCCGCGCCTGGGCAATCAGGCCCCAGAGGCTGGCTTGCAGGTCGGGGCGGCCGTTGGCGAAGGTCAAGCCACGCCGGGCGAATTGCTCGGCTTGCGCCGCGTCGCCTTGCGCCATGCGCACCTGGGCCAGGCGATAGAGCACTTGCGGTTCACGTGGGGCAACACGCTGGGCCCGCTCCAGGCTGGAAGACGCGCCATTGAGGTCGCCGCCGGCCTGTTGCTGTTGCGCGGTGGTGAGCAGCGCCAGCACCGGGCCATCCAATTGCTCGTCGGCCGAGAGGCCGCCCGCGTTGGCCGACGGAATGCCGCTGGGCGTCGATGGCATGTTGTAGGTCGGATTGATCGGCGCCGTTTGGATCGGCGCAGAGTCGATCGGCCCAGGCGTGATCGGCCCCGGCGTAATAGGTGCGCTGCTGATCGGCGCCGAAGTGGTCGCGCCGCCACCGGGGATCATCACCACCACGCCCGAGTCCTGGGGAATCGCCTGGGCCTGGGCCTGGGCCGGGCGCTGCACGGTGGTCTGGCGGAAACCCCCATTGGCCGAAATCCGCTCGTTATTGGACACAGCGGTCCCGGAATCCACTACCGGAATCGAACCGCGCTGTACGTTGGCGCAGCCACTGACCATCGCCAGTGCTGCCATCGCCGGAATCCACCACTTGTTCACGTCAAACCCTCTCGCTTAATTCATCCAGCCCTTGACCCAATCCATCACCGAATCGCCGGATGCCGGGGTTTCCCCTGCACAGGCCGCGCCGGGAGGCGGCTCGCTGCCGCGAATATACGGCATCTGCACCGCGCCCGGACAACTGGCTTCAGAGCCCTGCCCGGTGCGTGAATCGACCCACGCCAGAACGATGTTGTCCGGCTGCGGCATGTCCAGCGGCAATGGGTCGGCCTTGCGCATGAAACTGCTCCACACCTGCAATGCCCCTGTAGCGCCGGTAAACGGCGTCTTGCCGTTGTCATCACGGCCCATCCACACCACCGCCAGCAAGTCCTGGCTGAAACCGGCGAACCAACTGTCCCGCGAATCGTTACTGGTGCCGGTCTTGCCGGCCAGCGCCAGGGTCTTGGGCAGCACGTTGTAGACCGAGCTGCCCGTGCCCTCGCGCATCACCCGTTGCATGGCGCTTTGGATCAGGTAGATGGAACCCGGGTCAAAGCGTTGCTGGATCTGGAATGGATAACGCTTGAGCGGTTCGCCCTCGGCGGTCAGTACGCTGCGGATGCCCCGCATTGGCGTGTTGAAGCCGCCGTTGGCCAGGGTCTGGTACATGGTGGCCACTTCCATCGGGCTCAGGCCGCCGGCCCCCAGCAGCATCGACGGGAACGCCGGGAATTCCCGGGTCACGCCCAGGCGAGCGAGGGTCTTGAGCACATTGGGCACGCCCACTTCCAGGCCCAGGCGCGCCGTGGACAGGTTGTAGGAGTGGGCCAGCCCTTGATAGAGGAACACGGTGCCATGGGAGCGGCGGTCGTAGTTCTGCGGCTTCCACACCTGGCCGTCCGCGCCCTTGACCGAGAACGCTTCGTCGGAGAGCCAACTGGTGAGGGTGTACTGGCTCGGTTTCTCCAGCGCGGTCAGGTAAACCGCCGGTTTAATCAGCGAGCCGATGGGCCGCACCGCGTCCAGGGCCCGGTTGAAGCCGGCGAAACTGGCCTGGCGGCTGCCGATCATGGCCTGTACTTCACCGGTTTCCGGGTTGGTGACGACCATCGCCGCTTCCACCTCGTCCGCGCCTTTACGCCCGGCCAGGCGTTTGAACGTGTCGTTGACCGAGGCCTCGGCTTTCATCTGCAGGATCGGGTCGAAACTGGTGAAGATACGCAGCCCTTCTTCGGTCAAGTCTTCGTCGCGGTAGTCTTCGCGCAATTGGCGCTTGACCAAGTCAAGGAACCCGGGGAAGGAACTGTCGGCCAGGCTGCCACGCTTGGTCACACCCAAGGGCATCTTCTTCGCGGCGGCCACTTGCTCGGCGCTGGCGACGCCCTGCTGCTCCAGCAGGTCGAGCACCAGGTTGCGCCGCTCCAGGGCGCGTTCGGGGTAACGGCGCGGGTTATAGGAGGACGGCCCCTTGACCATGCCCACCAGCAGCGCCACCTGATGCAACTTGAGCTCGGACAGAGGCTGGCTGAAGAAGAACTGGCTGGCCAGCCCGAAACCGTGCACGGCGCGCTGGCCGTCCTGGCCGACGAACACCTCGTTGAGGTACGCCTCGAGAATCTCGCGCTTGTCGTAATGCAACTCCAGCAGCAACGCCATCATCGCTTCGGTCAGTTTGCGCGACAGGCTGCGCTCGTTGGTCAGGTAGAAGTTCTTGACCAGTTGCTGGGTCAGGGTACTGCCGCCCTGGCGCATTTTGCCCGACGAGGTGTTGACCCAGACCGCCCGCGCAATCGACTTGGGCGATACGCCAAAGTGCTGGTAGAAGTCGCGGTCTTCGACCGTGACCAGGGTCTCGAGAAGGAACGGCGGCACCTGGTCGATTTTGATGAGGATGCGGTCTTCCAGGTTTTTCGGGTACAAGCCGCCGATCAGCAGCGGCTCCAGGCGCACCACCGCGACTTTCGCGCCCTTGGCGCCAGAGAGCTCGGCTACGTAGTCGCCGGAAAAGCGCACACGCACCGGTTGCGCCTGCTCCATGCCTTCATAGAACTGGAAGCCACGGGTGTTGAGTTCAACGGTATTGCCGTTGACCGAGGCCGCGCCGGGGCCGTTGGCGATACTTTCGCGGCGATAGCCCAAGGCGTCGAGTTCGGTAAGGAAATCGTCCTTGCTCAGCTTTTGCCCGACGAACAGCTCCAACGGGCGGGCATACACTTTGGCGGGGATGGTCCAGCGCTTGCCGGAAAACTTCTCTTGGACCACGGCATCGAGGTAAACCGCAAAGCCAGCGACGATCACAAGGCCTACCAGGCCCAGCTTCAACGCCCAGCCGAGCCAGGGGCGCAGGCCGCTAGAGGAGGTTTTTTTACGGGAACGGGGGGATCGGGTACGAGTCATGGCGGCGGATTATACGCACTTTACTCATCGTCAACAGGCGCTGTCCGAGGTTTGCACGACCGCCGCATGCGGCCATAATGGCGCCCTTGAATTTTCCCCGACTCAGAAGGATCGCCTGTGAGCCAGTCATTGATCGCCGCCCTGCAAAACCCGGCCCTCTACCCCCATTCCGTAGAAGGTTTCCAGGTCATTGAGACGCACATCTCTTGGGTACTGCTCACCGGCCCTTACGCTTATAAAGTGAAGAAACCGGTCAATTTCGGTTTCCTGGACTTCACCGACCTGGCCTCGCGCGCGCATTTCTGCGCCGAAGAACTGCGCCTGAACCAGCGCCTGACCCAAGACCTGTACCTAGAGGTGCTGCCCATCACCGGCAGCGCCGAAGCCCCGCAACTGGGCGGTGACGGCCCGGTCATCGAATACGCGCTGAAAATGCGCCAATTCCCCCAGAGCCAATTGCTCAGCACCCTGCAAGCCAACAGCGAGCTGACCGCCAGCCACATCGACGACATGGCGCGCCAGATCGCCCGCTTCCACCTCGACTCCCCGCAAGTGCCCGCCGCCCACGACGCCGGCACCCCGGACAGCGTGATGGCACCGGTGTTGCAGAACTTCGAGCAAATCCTGCCGTTCCTCAGCGACAAGGCCGACCTGGTGCAACTTCAAGCCCTGCAAGCCTGGGCGCAAGCCAGCTTCGAGCGCCTCAAGCCGCTGTTCGCCCAGCGCAAGGCCGAGGGTTTTATCCGCGAATGCCACGGTGACATCCACCTGGGCAACGCCACGCTGATCGACGGCGCCGTGGTGATTTTCGACTGCATCGAGTTCAACGAACCCTTCCGCTTCACCGACGTCTGGGCCGACACCGCGTTCCTGGCCATGGACCTGGAGGACCGCGGCCTCAAGAGCCTGGCGCGGCGCTTCGTCAGCCAATACCTGGAGCTGACCGGCGACTACCAGGGTCTGGAGCTGCTCAACTTCTATAAAGCCTACCGCGCCATGGTGCGCGCCAAGGTCAGCCTGTTCAGCATGCCGGCCGACGCCACCCCGGTGCAAAAGGCCACTACCCTGCGCCAGTACCGCAACTACGCCAACCTGGCGGAAAGCTACAGCACCATCCCGTCGCGTTTCCTGGCCATCACCAGCGGCGTCTCGGCCGTGGGCAAAAGCCACGTGGCCATGCGCCTGGTCGAAGCGCTGGGGGCGATCCGCCTGCGTTCGGATGTGGAGCGCAAGCGCCTGTTCGGTGAACAGCAGCAAGCCAACACCGTCGAAGCCGGGATCTACAGCGCCCAGGCCAGTGCCGACACTTACGGGCGCCTGCACCAGTTGGCCGACACCATCCTGCGCGCCGGTTTCCCGGTGGTGATCGACGCCACCTACCTCAAGCGCGACCAGCGTGAAGCCGCCGCCAAAGTCGCCGAAGCCACCGGGGCGCCGTTTTTGATCCTGGACTGCAACGCCCCGCAAGCCGTGATCGAGAGCTGGCTGGCCCGGCGCCAGGCCGAACGCAACGACCCCTCCGATGCCACCCTGGACGTGATCGCCGCCCAACAGGCCAGCCGCGACGCCCTCAGCCCTGCCGAAGTGCTGTGCAGTAAGCGGGTCGAAACCAATGAAAGCGGCACCCTCGACGCGTTGGTGGCGCACATTCGCCAGCGTCTGCCAGGGCTCTAAGCCCTTTTTGCAGCCGTGAAGCCAAGGATGGCTTCACGGCTGCAAAATACTGGCACTATACTGGCGTCATAAATCCAACAGGTGACGCCCTCATGAGCCAGCCCAAATTGCTCGATACTCCGCTCTTTGCGCTCTTGCACAAAGACGACATCTCAGGCTTCAACCGCGAACGGCCCAAAGACACCCCCATCAACATGCGCGGAGGCGACTTCCGTGGCCTTGACCTGCGGGAACTGAACGCCGAAGGCATCGACTTCACCGATAGCTACTTCCGTTCCGCCGACCTGCGTGGCCTGGACCTGCGCCATTCGTCGCTTGAGGGCGCCAGCCTGGCCCACGCGCAAATCTCCGGCACCTACTTCCCGCCCGAGCTGAGTGCCGATGAGATTCTGATGTCGGTCAATTTCGGCACGCGCCTGCGCTACCGCACCCGCTGACCGCGCCGAGCGCTCAAGCCCGACGCTTTGCCCCCGTGCTAGGTCCTTGCGCAGTGCGCTCGCTGTGCAGAGCGGCTCGCCCTCAAACTTCTCCTACAGGCACTTAGGGCCTTTCCTAAGCCTTGATTTCTAGTTTCTTAGACGCTTTTGAATCAAAACCTACCAAAGAATCACGATTTTCCTACTGAACGCTACACTCCTTGCAGGCATGCCCACGCACCGTTCGGCCGTCGCAAGGAGGCTTGATGAATGATGAATTGCAACACCTGAAAAACCTTGGCAAGACGTCGGCGCAGTGGCTGCATGCCGTGGGCATCCATAGCGCGTCGGACCTGCGGCGCCTGGGGGCAGTGGATGCCTACCGGGCCGTACGCACCCGGGGTTTTCGCGCTTCTAAAGTGTTGCTTTATGCCATTGAAGGCGCATTGATGGACGTGCACTGGAACGACATTCCCGCCGAGCGCAAGGAGGCCTTGAACCGGCAACTGGACGCGATTTCTGCCCGGCACAAAAGTTAAGGCACAAAGACTGCGCCACAGCCACCCGAAAAAAACACCAAACCCCAGTATTTACGGGTGCTCCGGGCCAATCCAGGGCCCGCGCAGAAGAATTTGATAAACAGCCGTTGACTTAAGAATGAGAATCGTTATGATTGGCGCAACTGGTCGCGAGATCAGTCGATAATCTGGAAGGCCAGTGGTTCGGACTCTCAGCTTATCTCCTCATCAGGCTAATCACGGTTATTTGACCCGGCTCATCGCCGGGTCTTTTTTTGCCTGCACAAAAGTGCGCCTCAGGCTTGCAGACACGCCGACAACTCGTCCAACAGGCCGATGGCGCCCATACGCAAGCGCTCAGGATTGAGCCATTCATCGCCAAAACGGCTGTGCACTAGGTCCACGTACAGGCGCACATCGTCCAGGGTACGGATGCCGCCGCAGACCTTGATCCCCACCGGCGCCTCGCTCTCGGCAATGGCCGTCAGGATGATCCGTACCGCCTGCTCCGTGGCGCTGACCGGGCTTTTACCGGTGCTGGTCTTGATGAAGTCGGCGCCGGCCTCGATTGCGTCGAGGCTCGCGCGGCGAATCAGTTGCGGGTCACGCAGCACGCCGGTTTCCAGGATCACCTTGAACCGCACCCGCCCCTCGCACACAGCGCGACAGGCTCCCAGCAGGGCCTTGGCCGGCTCTGCCTCGGCAGCGATCAACGCGTGATAGGGGTAGACCACGTCGACCTCATCCACCCCCGCCGCGATGGCTTGCTCGATGTCCGCGATGATCGGCGCGATACGGCTGCCGCCGAACGGGAAATTGGCCACCGTGACCAGCCGCACGCTGGGGCAATCGAGTTGGCGCAGGGTTTTCCGGGCCAGGGCGACGAAGCGCGGGTAGACACACACCGATGCCACCGGGCCGAATGGTGTCAGTGCGCGGCGGCACAATTCGACAATATGTGCGTCATTATCCGCGGCGTTGAGTGAAGTCAGATCAAGTAAACCGATAGCAAGGTGCGCCAGCTCTTTGCCTGTTGATTCCATAAGCTCTCCCGCTGCCCGTGCAGCCTCTACCTGTCAACGGCACAAAGGGTAAAGAGCCTGTGGCGGCGTGTCTCACGCCGGGAGCAAGTAAGGAAGCCAGCTACTCGATTCCGGGAAAGGTCTTAGGAACGCCTCATCAGCGGGCAATAATCAGCGGATGACCGCGCTCCGGGTGTGGCTGCACCAGCACCTCCAGGCCAAACACCGCTTTGAGCGGCACCGGCAGCAGGACCTTGGCCGGGCTGTCCAGGGCGAAGGACCGGCCGTCCTGCAGCAGCAGAATGCGGTCGCAGTAGCGGGCCGCCAGGTTCAGGTCATGGAGGATCACCAGCACCGCCGCGCCGCGGTCGGCGAAGGTGCGGATGGCGTGCAGCGTGGTGTGCTGGTGCAAGGGGTCGAGCATGGAGGTCGGCTCGTCCAGCAGCAGGGTTTGCCCCGCCTCCCCCGGCCACAGCTGCGCCAGGACCCGAGCCAAGTGGACGCGCTGGCGTTCACCGCCCGACAGCGCCAGGTAACTGCGCCCGTGCAAATGGCCGACATCCGCGGCGGCCAGTGCGGCCTCGATGATCTCGTCGTCGCGAACCCGGCCGCTGTGGTGGGGCAAGCGGCCCATGCCCACCACTTCTTCGACACGAAAGGCAAACTCCAGGGTCGAGGCTTGCGGCAACACCGCCAGCCGCTGGGCCCGTTGCATACCGGGCCAGTGGGCCAGTTCGTCCTGGTCCAGCCAGACCTTGCCTTGATCCGGCTTCAACTCGCCACACAAGGCGCCGAGCAAGGTACTTTTGCCCGCGCCGTTGGGGCCAAGCACCCCCAGCACTTCGCCAGGGTTAAGGTGCAGGTTGATATCCGCCAGCACGGTTTTGTCGCCGCGCCGAATGTGCAGGTTTTCTACGCGCAACATCAGGCACGGCCTCGCAGCAGCAAATATAGGAAGAACGGCGCGCCGATAAATGCGGTAACAATGCCAATAGGCAGCTCCGCCGGTGCCAGCGCCAGGCGCGCCACCAGGTCGGCGAACAGCAGCAGAGTCGCCCCGGCCAGCACCGAGGCCGGCAGCAGCACGCGGTGGTCCGGCCCGGCCAACAAGCGCACCAGGTGCGGCACCACCAAGCCGACGAAACCGATCATCCCCGCCGCCGCCACGGCCGCACCCACGCCCAGTGCGGTACAGAACACCAATTCACGCTTGAGGCGCTCGACGTCGATGCCCAAGTGGCCGGCCTCCGATTCGCCCAGCAACAGGGCATTGAGGGCCTTGGCCCGGCGTGGCAGCCACAGCGCCACCGCCGCGCTGACCAACAGCAACGGCCACAACCGCGCATAACTGGCGCCGTTGAGGCTGCCCAGGTTCCAGAACGTCAGGGTGCGCAATGTGGCGTCGTCGGCCAGGTAAGTGAACAGGCCCACCACTGAGGTGGCCAGCGCCGTCAGGGCGATGCCCGCCAGCAGCATGGTGGCGACGTTGGTCTGGCCATTGCGCCGGCCCAGGCGATAGACCAGCGCAGTCACGCCCAAGCCACCGATAAACGCGCACACCGACAACAGATACGGCCCCAGCCCTTCGGGCAAACCACCAAACGCCGAGCCGAAGACGATGGCAATCGCCGCGCCCAGGGCCGCGCCGCTGGAAACCCCCACCAGGCCCGGGTCCGCCAGGGGGTTGCGGAACAGCCCCTGCATGGCCACGCCAGACAACGCCAGCACCCCGCCCACCGCCAACCCCAGCAGGGTGCGCGGTAGGCGGATCTGGCCGAGGATCAATTCCGCCTGCTCCAACCCCTCGGGAGCCAGCGGCACACCGAGCAGGCGCAGGGCCGCGCGCAAGGTATCGAACAACGGCAGGCTCACCGGGCCCAGGGCCAGCGACAGCCAAGTCGCCAGCAAACACAGCAGGCCCAGGCCGATGAACAGCGCGCGCGGCTTGACCAGCGTCCTCATGGGGCGGCTTTGGCCGCAGGCGCCTGGGCATAGAACTCACCCGCCAGCGTCAGCAGGCGCTGGGGCAGACGCGGCCCCAGGCCCCCGACGAGCAGGGTCGGGTCCAGCTCGAACACCCGGCCGGCCTTGGCCGCAGGGGTGCTGGCGAAGATCGGGTTTTCCCTGAAAAAGGTAATCATATTTATTGTTACACCCCTCTATCCCCAATAAATATTGCGCGAAACGGCAGGTAACTGTTTTTCTGTTACAGGACGTTCACGTTTCAGAATAAAAATTATTCATTCTGATACTCATAGACCGCACGGTGGTTAGGTGCCGACACAGCGGGCGAGCGCAATCACGCAATAACTCCCGCAGCATTGGATGCTTGCCTGAGACCGCTAAGTGGACTTCGCCAAATAGTCAGCTCAAAGGCTGATTGGCATCAACAATTCGGAAGCGACTTTTCTCAGCATGTAGGTTTCGCGCAGAATTGATTGCCCCATCGAAGACTCGTGACGCTGCATAACGGCCTCATTGTGCACGATGGCTTCATGCAGGTTGATCCACACAGGCCGCATACCATTCGCGATTTCGTGGCTTTCCATTCTCACGGGCGCTAGCTGGGGAGCGATTTCGCATAGATAAAAATGCGAGGTCATGTGCATCAGGTCATATTCTGGTTTCCAGTAGGGCCGGTACTCCTCGATGTAACCGTAGTGCTGGAGCACCTGTATTTGACGAGCACCAGTCTCTTCCTCAAGCTCACGCTTCAGGCCTGCGACAATGTCTTCGTCACCATCAAGGCCGCCTCCAGGAAAGCTGAAATCGTTATAGCGCTCCGTGAACAGCAACAGGATCTGTTCATCCCGCATCACGATGCCGCGTGCTGCGTGTCGACGGAATACTCTGCCCTGTTTGGATTTCAGCTCGGGGTGAACAATTTCAGTTATGAGTTGCATGTGGTCTCGTTACGGCAAGATCAGTTAGTCATCGTCCAGGGTGGCCACGGTATTTCCGCAGCTCTGGAAATACTGTGGCCAGTGGAACTGGTTCAGCGAAGCAGCAATACGGGTAAAGTGGATGTTCGCAGCATCGTCGTGGTCGTGCTGCCCACCAGAAACTGCCTGATGCGTGAGTGCCCGTACGCCCCCATGACCAAGAGGTCAATGCAGTGCTCTGCCTGATACGCATGAAGTACCGACTCTACTTCGCCTGGGCGGATCTCGGCATGCACTAGCGGGCCAGAACTGGCGAGTGTGGTTCGTGCTTTCTCTAGCTCATTCTGATTTTCTTCAGAGTCCGTACCAACCATGACGATATGAATTGGCAGGCCTTCGCACAGCGGGCTTGAAGCAAGCATCTGTACGGTCTTGTGGCCTGTAGCGCTGCCGTCAAATGCCACCATGACCGTTTCAGGTTTCCTGAAATGGCTGGTTGTAATCAGGATGGGGCGGTGGATAGTTCGGACTACCGCTTCAATCTGGCTGCCAAGACTTTGGGCACTGCGCGTGCTGTCCTCTCCGACTCTTCCGATCACCAGTAATCGAATATCGTTTTGGAGATCGCTCAGGCTCTCGACTAGATGTCCATGGCGCTGCTTCAGATCAGGTGACATGGCGCCAGAGATGACTGTTCGCTCGCGAGCTTTTTCAAGCATGTGCTGTCCATGTTCCAAGGCCAGTTTTGCACGCTGCGCATCCAGCGTGGCCAACTCTTCCAGTAGATGTTCTCTGCTACCGAGGCCGATATTGCCGCTGAGGTCAGCGGATGCAGGATATTTTTCCTTATCCAGCACATGAAGCAAGATCAGGGGAGCGCTGAGTCGTTGCGAGGCCCATGCTGCGTAATCGCAGACCGCCAATGAGGATTGTGAGTTATCAATGCATGCCATTACGTGGGTCATTGTCGTTCTCCTTAGTGGCTCATGAGCTTGTCGATGGCACCGGGTTTGTCATGCACACCGAAGCGGTCAACGATTGTTGCGCTGGCTTCATTGAGACCGAGCACTTCAACCTCAGCGCCTTCGCGGCGGAACTTGATCACGACCTTATCCAGGGCTGCGACGGCGGTGATATCCCAGAAATGCGCCTGTGTGAGATCGATGGTGACCTTGTTGAGCGCTTCCTTGAAGTCAAAAACTTCAGTGAACTTGTCCGCAGAGCTAAAGAACACCTGGCCCACGACGTGGTAAGTCCGATGCGATTCCGTCTCTTCCAGAGTGCTCTTGATATCTAGGTAGTGCCCGACCTTGTTTGCGAAGAACAGGGAGGCCAGCAGCACACCTACCAGTACGCCGTAGGCCAGGTTGTGAGTGGCCACGACGACAACGACGGTCGCCACCATGACGAGGTTGGTCGACAGCGGATGCTCTTTCAGATTACGCAAAGAATCCCAGCTAAAGGTGCCGATGGATACCATGATCATCACAGCCACGAGTGCCGCCATAGGGATTTTGGAGAGCCATTCGCCAAGAAATACCACCATCAGCAGCAGGAAAACGCCGGCACACAATGTCGAGAGACGGGTGCGGCCACCAGATTTCACGTTGATGATCGACTGGCCGATCATGGCGCAACCTGCCATGCCGCCAAGCATGCCGGCAGCGATGTTGGCCACACCCTGGCCTTTGCACTCGCGGTTCTTGTTGCTGGTGGTATCGGTAAGGTCGTCGACGATGGTCGCGGTCATCATTGATTCGAGTAGACCCACTACTGCCAACGCAGCCGAGTACGGGAAAATGATGCGCAGGGTTTCAAAATTCAGCGGAACTTCAGGCCAGAGGAAGATCGGGAGCGTATCAGGCAGTTGGCCCATGTCACCGACGGTGCGGATATCCAAACCGAGGTAAATGGCGATGGCCGTCAGCGTCAGAATGCACACCAATGGAGAGGGAATCAGCTTGCCGATTTTCGGCACATACGGAAACAGGTAGATGATTCCCAAGCCCGCAGCGGTCATGGCATAGACATGCCAGGTGACATTGGTCAGCTCAGGCAATTGCGCCATAAAAATCAGAATCGCCAATGCGTTTACGAAGCCGGTGACTACCGAGCGTGAAACAAAGCGCATCAACGAGCCAAGCTTCAGGTAGCCGGCAAGGATTTGAAGTACGCCACATAGTAGAGTCGCGGCCAGCAGGTACTGGAGTCCATGCTCTTTTACCAGCGTAACCATCAGCAGTGCCATGGCGCCTGTCGCCGCCGAGATCATTCCGGGGCGTCCGCCGACAAAGGCGATGACAGCACAGATACAGAAGGAGGCGTAGAGACCGACTTTGGGATCTACCCCGGCGATGATGGAAAAGGCGATGGCTTCCGGGATCAGCGCGAGTGCGACCACCAGCCCCGCGAGCACGTCGCCACGGACGTTGGAAAACCACGTTTGTCTAAGTTTTTGCAGCATAGAAAATATCCAAGGCAAAGCATCGCGCACGCCAAAGGAAGGCGAGCGAATCGATACAAATTCAAATTTTGAGGATTTTTTGCTGTGTGCTTAAGGTATAAAACCAGGCGTACAGCAGTACGCACCCGCGAGCGAGGCTAGCGGAAGCAGAGTGTTGCGGGGGGGCGTAGCGCTAAGGCGGCGTAGGCTGCCAGTAGATCGTTTGGAGTACAGTCATGCTGATGTTCCTGTATCTCAAGGGGTATGCGGAGCAGAAGTATACAATGAAGCCATCGTCGATTGCGACCCGCTGCCAAGCTCCACATGAGTTACGTCAGATACTGGCTTATTCAATGGGTATACCTGCGGGCAAGGCTTTGCCCTCCATTCGTTCTTGTTCGAGCTGACCTGTGCGCTGAGAAGTGAGTTGGCCAGACGGTTACGATCCGTCTAGGCATTCATCGAATCGACTTCACCTGACTTCTAGGACTGTTGATCTTAAATAGCAGATCACGGTTTACACCTTCCAATTGCTTGTTCTCCTTGGCCAGCAGAGCGTTTTGCTCCTGAAGTGCTTTCTTCTCTGTACAAAGCCGCAGATTCACGATGGCTATCCTCTTCAGATCTGCATCTCGCTCAGCCAGTATGTCACGCAACTCCTTAATCAGCAGATCTGCCCCCTGAAGGGCTTTCTCCTTCTTGACGAGCTTTTCTCGCGACTCCTTGTTGGTCTTTTGACGAATTAACTCTGCAAGGTCTGGATACCGGTTGTGTATCGTCGCATTGCTTATGCCTGCCTCTTCGGCGACGGAGGCGATACTTAGCTTACGACTCAGCTGAACCTGCTTGGGACGCCCCTTGGTAATCCTTGAGATAGCCAACTCGATTGCACGCCTTGTCTGGTCATTTCCCATGCTACACCGCCTCTACTGCTGGTATGAGACGCGATGGACGTTCTGGTAAGGAATACGGCTCAACTGGGTCTCCAAGTTCGCCTAGCACCCGCTCTGCCTCTCGCAAGTGCCTTGTGGCTCGCTCCCAGGCCGGATCGCCAAGATCTGGCCATGAGAGCACCTCAACCTGCTGATCTCTAATGCGCCGCCATATGAGCAAGTGTCCCTGGTCGATGACACCCTCACCGCAGCCAACGCAACGAATCGCATCGTAAAGCCCCTCCCCGCCGCATCCCTTAGTCGTTGCCAAACACCAAGAGTGGCCGGTGCCACGGATAAAAACACCTTCGCCAACAGCCCTGACCAGAGCTTTAGGGTCTTTTGCTGTCTTCACCTCGGGTCTCCCTCTGAAGCGCACGATATGGTCAGCCCTACCGCCAGAAAGCTTCTGGCTCGGAGCCAGCCATCCAGAAACGATACTTACCTGCAATTCGTCCCTTTTTGACAATACAGATTCAAGAAGCGTGTCATCAAATAGCGGGTCTTTTGCATAGTGCAGAGTCATATCCATTGACCAATGTTTGAAATGGTGTCGCAGATACCGAACATCGCCAAGTACGTTCCTGGCGACAAAAACAGCAAATGTTCTCCGAAACTGGTGTGTTGCGAGCGGCCACAGTTTCTCCGGAGTTATCGTAGTACGATCAAGAACTTCACCCAAGTCATCATTCAACACCACTAGCTCAAAACGCTCTGCAACCTTTTTGAGGAGCGTATTTGTTAGTACGTTCTGTAGAAATTCAGGCCGCGTGCCAAGCGCTTTCCAGCCAAGAAAAAGGCTGCTACCCAAGAGAGTGGCATCATTGACGACTTTTGATTTTAGTCCCTCATCTTTGGCTAGTTCGTACAGATACAATCTTCTTTTACCGATGTAGGGCAGAAGAGATCTCCGCAACCCCGCTGCCACATTCACAGCCTTTTCGACGACAGGTGGAACCATCCATTTTGCAGGTTTTGGCTGCTCCTCCAGCTTGTATGTGAGCCCATGTATCCAGCAAAATTCTTCGCCATCCATATCGAATGAGCGCTCAAAGCAATTATGTTTTAACGAAATAATTTCGGAGTCCCGCATACCGCTAAACATGGCAACGACGATGTAGCAGCACGTACGCAGAATCCTGACCTCATCATCAAGATCCGTTAAAAATCGCAGTCCGTTCGCGTCAAGCAAAGACTGCATTTTAGAAAGTGCCCTTGCCCTCGCGATATCATAAGACACTGACTCTAGCGTCTGATAGGAGCTCTTCGCACCTTTTTCCAGTCTCACCCTTGCATGATACTCAGCAAGCTCCATCTCTTGTGAATAACAGGAGTGGAATGTATCCCAGATATGCAGAATTCGATCCGACTCATGCTCTATGAACTCTAAGGATTTTCGCCCGAGATCGGCATATAAGCGCTTTGGAATAATCTCAGTCCGGACATCATACATACCACCTGTACGTCGAGCCCCTGCAAGACTGAACGCAGTTTCCTCTGGCCACGGATGCTCACTCATTGGTTTTGGCAAATGAGTTCTAAAAGCGTATATCAATTCCAAAACTTCTAATAGAGCAACTTTTTGTCTCTGCTTAACAGACTTATCCGCGCCTACATATAAAGCATACGCAGCACACCGCACAGGAGTCAGCTCATCAAAGCCCGTGATGGATTGCCCGCACATCCAACGAAGAAGCGGCTTCACGTTCGTCCAGCACGAAATTAGTGTTGCTGCTTTTATGTGCTTGGTTGATCGCGGTGACTTGGCGAGCCAACGAGTATATATAAAAGACTTAGCGGCTATTAGCAAACTAGTCTCTGATTTGTCGATGGATCTCACTTCATCGGAAAGTGGATGGTCAAAATTCACATAGAGGTTTGACGTATTTTTGTTGAGAACATACGGGGAAAAGTCCCATATGTTGTCCTCATACCTAGAAAGCGGCATTGATTTACCGTTTTCGCCGGTTATGTATGTAACTGCAAGATCATTTCGATCATCAACAGCGATCTTTCTCAGGACTGCACAGGGCGGCCTGGCTACAGTTGCATTAGCACCGTTCACTCATCACCTCCAAGCAAAGTCCTATCTCGCCACATTGGATGAGGGGTAGCGAGGGCTCGGTGTTTCTCGCGCTCAACTACAACCGGATCAAAAAGGGGAGTTATATCGTTGTCGATGACACGGATCACCCACGCATAGACGGAATTCCAGCGCGATTTGCCGAGTAGCCCGCGTTCTTTGATCAGGAGCCAATAAAAACTGAACAGACGATACAGGTCTGATTCGATCACGACCTGATTTGGGCAACGAAAGCAATGGAGAAAGCGCTGACAGTTGGTGGTGCCATTTCTTGGAGCAAAACGGCCATTGATAGGATCTGAACAACGCGCAACGCCTGTATTAAGTGCTCCACTCAGTAGCAGATCAACTTTTTCGGGCTCTATGGATAGTTGAGCTGACAAGTCATCGCGAAAGCTCTGCTCATTCACCTGACCGGTCATGACGCCTTCGAGAATACGACCAACGAATTTGTGATTCCGCTCCATCTCGGGCGTGACAGCGAGGTAGTGGCTATCAGTCATCCGCGTACTATTACCCAAGAGCTGAGCCGTCTTGAACAAGTTTCCGTTGCTCAGTTGCCACATTCGCGTGGCAAAGGTTTTTCGTAGCCTCGATACGTTGACCTTCAGTAATTCTGGCAGGCCGTTCGATGCCCTTCTATCGCCAAAAATTTGATGCCGGGCCACCAGTGCAGTGGCTTGTTGGTCAATATTGGAGGCGTTGAGAGTCTTCACGCCTCTATTCCCCTTGGCGCGGTAAAGCCAGACACGATCGTGCATCGTCTTCGGTGCTAGATCTAGCAAAGGAAACGATCGGACTAGCGCTTCCCGGTACAGGGTGACCACATCGCTCGGTACCGACGCGGACTCATCATCAGTGGTGTGGTAACGAAAGGCTTGGCGGTGAATCTTGAAACCTCGACGCTTATACAACTGGAGCACGCCCATATCCGGCTTGAGAGGGTGATCGGTGATCGCATCTCTGCTCATCTCTAGTAGTGGCGTGAGATTGCGACCACTCCTGGCAGCAATCAGCAAGAGGTAAACAGTCATAGCTGCGGCCTCGCTCCCACTAGGCAAATTACCGGAGCGGATCATGTCTAAGTCCTTCAGGAGCGCTATCAGCAAGCGCTCTATCTCGCCCTGCGTGAATGCCTGATGACCAACATACGCTCTGTCGGCGTTCGGAAATGGAATTTGAGGAAACACACCGATCCCGAGTTGCCCGGCGCGAACACGGTTCATCAAGACTGTTTTTGTTGTGTTGTAGATGGCCCGCGCCGATGTGATTGAGATTGTCCCCTTACCCCTTGCTGGCTGTTGCTTCAGCCATTCCGTATAGCGTTCAACTGTGCGGGGGACTATGTCGGCGAGGCACCCTGAATCGCCCCTAGTTTCGTAGACACCTCCAAGCCTTAAAATGAGGCCCATTAGGAGGTGCCATGAGCAACCAGCGTTATCCCGAAGAATTCAAAATCCAGGCGGTCAAGCAAGTGACCGAAAAGCAGCTTCCTGTCTCGGAGGTGGCTGCACGATTGGGCGTGTCCGTGCACAGCCTCTATGCCTGGGTTAAGCGCTACACCAAGCCCCAGGAACAGCGCGTTGAGGAGGATGATCAGAGCGCAGAGGTTCGTCGTCTACGTGCTGAGCTGAAACGGGTGACGGAGGAGCGAGACATCTTAAAAAAGGCCGCCGCGTACTTTGCCAAGGAGTGCGGCTGAAGTACGCCTTTATTAAGCAGCAAGCGGGTCACTACGCGATTCGACGGCTTTGCCAGACGCTCAAGGTTCATCCCAGCGGCTACTACGCGTGGCTATCAGAACCAAAATCTGCGCGAGCCAAGGACGATCAGCGACTGCTTGGATTGATCAAACACTCCTGGCTGGAAAGCGGTGGCGTTTATGGCTATCGCAAGATCCATGATGATCTGCGAGAGATTGGTGAGAGCTGTGGCCGCCACCGGGTGGCTAGGTTGATGCGCCTTGAAGGGCTACGTTCTCAGACTGGGTATCGACGAAGGCCGGGGAAATATGGCGGTAAACCAGCCGTTGCCTCACCGAACTTACTGAAGCGCCAATTCGATGTCAGAGAACCCAACAAAGTCTGGGTCACAGACATTACCTATATCCGAACATATGAAGGCTGGTTGTATTTGGCCGTGGTGCTCGATCTGTTTTCACGCCAGATCATTGGTTGGTCAATGAAGTCGCAGATGACTAGCGACGTAGCCATTGATGCACTGCTGATGGCGGTTTGGAGACGCAAGCCGAAACAAGAGGTGATGATCCACTCGGATCAAGGAAGTCAGTACAGCAGCTCAGACTGGCGAAGCTTCTTGAAAGCTAACAACCTGGTGGCCAGCATGAGTCGTCGAGGTAACTGCCACGACAACGCTGTGGCGGAGAGCTTTTTCCAGTTGCTAAAGCGGGAGCGGATCAAGCGTAAAATCTACACTACACGCCAGGATGCTCGGGATGATGTGTTCGATTATATCGAGATGTTTTACAACCCAAAACGACGTTGCGGATTCCACGACACTTGGACACCCAGTCCACGATCATTTGGACACTCGTTCCACGCTCACTTGGACACCTGATCCACGCCCATTTGGACAGGCAGTCGGAGCGCAGCGACGCAGGTTTGCATTG
>NZ_JCBCUY010000005.1:0-172258 GCF_059862705.1 Pseudomonas sp. MF08817 | reverse complement strand
GTGTGCAAGCAGATCGGCTCGGTTCGGTCAGACGTCCATTGATGATGATGTTTTGGAAGCGGGATTGCGTTCGCTTAGCAAGTGCAGAAAAGTTAACTGACTGTTGCACTTGCTCCTTGAGACCGCCATCTCGACGAGGGCCTTGAGTACGCAAAAGTTGCAGCAGGTGCAGCGTTGAACGTTTTGTCTATGGAGAAAATTCCAAGGAAGTACCGCGAGGTTATTAGTCGTGTTTATGGCAAGTTAGCAGAGCCGAAAGTGTTCATGGAACGACTGCGGTCTGAAGTTCAAATCATGGTTGACGCTCTTGACTTCAGAGCCCAGGAGCAAGGCAAGGAGCAACTCGTTTGGGTGAAAATGAAGGATGGAACCAATGCCTTTACTTATCGCAAAGACCCGCATGAACGAATTTTCATGACTGAGGCTGCCTTGAAGACATCTCCAAAGTACACAGGCATGGTGCTGGTCCATGAGTTGAGCCATATAAAACTTGGGAAATCAGACAGTATTTACTACCCGTCCGGCCACACGCTGAATCCTGCGGACCCAAGTCAGCAGGCACTTGAGGCTGATAGGGTTTCCATGGGGCATAAAGATAATGTGTTGTCCCAATACATAGAGAAGAATTTTTCCAAAGAAGATCGGGTGAAATTGTTTGGAGCGAGCCGAGCGGAAGATATAGAGAAAGCGCTTAAAGATACGCCTGGGTTGCGCACGAACACACTGTTTAATAACGCCGATTCATTTAGCTTGCTGGTATTTTCTTTAGGGAAACTCTGAAGAAGACTTCCAGATTTTGGCAAAATACCCGGATTCCACCCGCTGAGTTTCCCCATGAAGCAGATGACCTTCGCTGACGCCGAGTACGCCGGTAAGCGCAAACAAACCCGCAAAGAGTTGTTCCTGATCGAGATGGATCGGGTGGTGCCGTGGAAGGGTTTGATTGCCTTGATCGAGCCGCATTATCCCAAGGGTGAAGGCGGTCGTCCGGCCTATCCGCTGATGGCGATGCTGCGCGTGCACCTGATGCAAAACTGGTTCGGTTACAGCGATCCAGCGATGGAAGAGGCGCTGTACGAGACCACCATCCTGCGCCAGTTCGCGGGGCTGAGCTTGGAGCGTATCCCCGATGAAACCACCATCCTCAACTTCCGTCGTTTGCTGGAGAAGCACGAACTAGCCGCCGGCATCTTGGCTGTCATCAATGGCTATCTGGGCGACCGAGGGCTGTCGCTGCGCCAAGGCACGATCGTCGATGCCACGCTGATCAATGCGCCGAGTTCGACCAAGAACAAGGACGGTAAGCGCGACCCGGAAATGCATCAGACCAAGAAGGGTAACCAGTACTACTTCGGCATGAAGGCGCACATCGGTGTCGATGATGAGTCGGGCTTGGTGCACAGCGTGGTGGGCACGGCGGCCAACGTGGCCGATGTCACCCAGGTCGATAAGCTGCTGCACGGCGATGAGAACATGGTCGGTGCCGACGCGGGTTACACCGGCGTCGAGAAACGCCCTGAACATGAAGGCCGGGAGGTCATCTGGCAGATCGCCGCCCGCCGTAGTACTTACAAGAAGCTTGATAAGCGCAGTGCTTTGTACAAAGCCGCGCGCAAGATTGAGAAGGCCAAGGCTCAGGTACGAGCCAAGGTCGAGCATCCGTTCCGGGTGATCAAGCGCCAGTTCGGTTATGTGAAGGTGCGCTTCCGTGGTCTGGCGAAGAACACGGCGCAACTGGTGACGCTGTTCGCGCTGTCGAACCTGTGGATGGCGCGCCGACATTTACTGGCGAATGCAGGAGAGGTGCGCCTGTAATGTGGGAAATGGCTGCCGCGAGGTGCTCGCGGCGGCTAAAAACACAGAAATAAGCGGGTGATCTGAGCGTTTTTGATCGATTTGCCGCTTTTAAAATCGGCAGGGGCTGAAGTCAGCCAGAAATACACAACTACTTCAGACCATCCTTAGGGCATGAGGCGGTTTGGAAAAAACAGTTGGGAGGGGCGTGAGGCCTTGATCGCGCAATCGTGCCGTCACGATTGCGCTTGGCTACGGTCTCAACGCCTATTCAACCCCCGCGCCAGGCGATCCCCGCCCAGTTGGATCGCCGCCACCAGCAGTACCAGCAGCACGATCACGGTGAGCATGATCTGGCTGTCGAAGCGCTGGTAGCCGTAGCGGTAGGCGATGTCGCCCAGGCCGCCGGCCCCGATGGCACCGGCCATGGCCGAGGAGTTAATCATGGTCACCAGGGTGATGGTGAAGCCGCCGACGATGCCGGGCAGGGCTTCGGGCAGCAGCACGTGCCAGACGATATGCCAGCGCCGGCAGCCCATGGCCTGGGCCGCTTCGATCAGGCCGTGGTCCACCTCGCGCAGGCTGACTTCGGCGATGCGCGCGAAGAACGGCGTGGCGGCGATGGTCAGCGGCACCACGGCGGCCCACACGCCGTAGGTGGTGCCGACGATCAGGCGGGTGAAGGGGATCAGCGCCACCATCAGGATCAGGAACGGGATGGAGCGGAACAGGTTGACGAACGCTCCCAGCACCCGGTTCAGCGCGGGCGCCTGGAAGATCCCGCCGGGGCTGCTGGTGACCAGGATCACTGCCAGTGGAATACCCGCCAGCAAGGCGATCAGCGACGACACGCCGACCATCAAAAAGGTGTCGATAAAACCTTGTAGCAACCGATCAAACCACATAACCCAGTACCTCCGTGCGGGGCGCCCACTGGCGGGCGCGTTGGCGCAGTTCTGCGGCGCCCAGGGACGAGCCGCTGACCGCCAGCAGCAGTTGGCCCAGGGCGTGGCCCTGGATACGTTCGACGCCGCCCTGTAACAGGCGCACCCGCCCGCCGAGGGCGCTGAACAACGCCGCCAGGTCGGGTTCGTCGCTGGCGCCGGTGAACTGCAAACGCAGCACCACGGCCGCGTCCGAGGATGGCGGCGCCGTGTGCAGGCGGGTTTGCAGCTCGGCCGGCAAGGCATGTTGCAGCGGCGCCAGCAGGGTTTGGCTGACCTCGTGTTGCGGGTCGCCGAACACTTCCCACACCGGCCCTTGCTCGACGATGCGGCCGTGTTCGAGCACCACCACGCGGTCGCAAACCTCGCGGATCACCGCCATCTCGTGGGTAATCAGCACGATGGTCAGGCCCAGGCGCTGGTTGATCTGGCGCAGCAGGCCGAGGATCGACTGGGTGGTTTCCGGGTCCAGGGCCGAGGTCGCTTCGTCGCACAGGAGAATCTCGGGGTCGTGGACCAGCGCGCGGGCGATGCCCACCCGTTGCTTTTGCCCGCCGGACAACTGCGCCGGGTAGGCCTGGTGTTTGTCGTGCAGGCCCACCAGCTCCAGCAACTCGCGCACCTTGTGCTGGCGCTGGGCCTTGGCCACGCCTGCGACTTTGAGCGCCAGCTCGACGTTCTGCCACACGGTCTTGGCCGACATCAGGTTGAAGTGCTGGAAGATCATGCCGATGCGCCGGCGCAGGGCCACGAGTTGGTCTTCGTCGAACTCGCCGATGTCCACCTGGTCGATCAGCACCCGGCCGCTGCTGGGTTGTTCCAGGCGATTGATGGTGCGGATCAGCGACGACTTGCCCGCGCCGCTGCGGCCGATGATGCCGAACACTTCGCCGCGCTGGATCGCCAGGTCGATACCGTGCAGGGCCGCCACCGGGCCGTGCTGGCCGGGGTAAGTCTTGCCCAGGCCGACAAAGCGCACATGGGCGTGGTTGAGTTGCGGGTGCAGCTCGCTGGGGCTGGCGGTGTGGGGCGTGGCCGGGGCCGTGCGCCGCAGGGCGGTGGTGGCACCCATGGTCAGCCTTCCCAGCCGGCTTGGTAGAGCGTGCCGTGGGCTTTATCCAGGGCGGCGCGCACTGCCGGCGAGTGCTGGTAGATGTCGACGAACTTAATCAGGCGCGGGTCGTCTTTTTTCTCGGGCTGGATGACGAACTGGATCACGTATTCCTTGTGGTCGAGGCCGTCGAACAGCAGGGCGGAGCCGGCATCGAAGGTGTTCGCCAGGCGGATATAGGCCGGGTAGCCCTGCACCAGGTCGGCGTCGTCATAGGCGCGCACCAGTTGTACCGCTTCGACTTGCAGGAGCTTGATGCCCTTGGGGTTGGCGATGATGTCGTCTTCGGTGGCCTTATAGCCCACGCCCGGTTTGAGGCTGATAAGCCCGGCCTTGGCCAGCAATTGCAGGCCGCGGCCGCTGTTGATCGGGTCGTTGGCGATGGCCACGCTGGCGCCCTGGGGCAGTTCGGCGAAGCTTTTGTACTTTTTCGAGTACAGGCCAACGTTGTTGATGATCCCGGGCTTGAACGGCACCAGGTCGAAACCGGCGGCGGCTTTGGCGTTTTCCAGAAAGGGGATGTGCTGGAAGTAGTTCACGTCGATATCCCCCGCCGCGAGGCTGACGTTGGGCGCGATCCAGTCGCTGAACTCCACCAGTTCGACCTTCAGGCCCTGCTTGCCGGCCTCTTGCACGGCGGCCTCCAGGGGGATGGCGAACGCCGCGGTGGTGCCGACCTTGAGCGGCGCCTCGGCGGCGAAAACGGTCGAACTCAAGAGCCCGAAGGCGAGGGCCAGTGCTTTGACTGGGTGGCTGAGGCGTTGGTTATTCATGGTCGGTTTCCAGTCAATAAAGGTGGGTGGTATCTGGCATCCATCTCCCTGTGGGAGGGGGTGTTCACTGGCATAAGAAATCAGTGGCGGTACTGGGCGCCGGTGTGCCGCTGGGGCAGGCGCGGGTGTTCGTGGAACAGTTTTTCCCGCAGGGTGCCGCTGTCGTAGGCGGTTTTGTACGAGCCGCGCCGTTGCAGTTCGGGGATCACCAGGTCGATGAAATCGACATAGCTTTGCGGGGTGACGATGCGGGTCAGGTTGAAGCCGTCCAGGCCGGTTTCGCCGATCCAGGATTCCAGTTCATCGGCCACTTGCTCGGCGCTGCCCACCAGGGTGATGTAGCGCCCGCCCAAGGCGTGCTGGTCGAGCAATTTGCGCCGAGTCCAGTCGTTGTTTTGCAGGATCTTGGTCGCCGATTGGATGGCGTTGCCCTTGACGTGCTGGATCGGTTCGTCCAGTGCGTATTGGGCAAAGTCGATGCCGGTGGAGCTGGAAAAATGCGCCACCCCCGCCTCGGCGCTGGCGTAGTGGCGGTACTCGGCCTGCTTGGCCAGGGCCTCTTGTTCGGTGGCGCCGACAATCACGTTCAGGCCCATGAACACCTTGATGTCGTTCGGGTTACGCCCGGCCGCGACGGCGCTGGCGCGTACCTTGTCCACCTGGGCCCGGGTCGCGGCCTTGTTCTGGCCGCTGATGAACACGCATTCGGCGTGCTGCCCGGCGAACTGCAAACCGCGCTCGGAACTGCCGGCCTGGAACAGCACCGGTGTGCGCTGCGGCGACGGCTCGCAGAGGTGATAGCCCTCGACCTGGTAGAACTCGCCGTGGTGCTCAACCTTGTGCACCTTGTCCGGGCGGGCGTAGATGCGCTGCACCGGGTCGTTGATGACCGCGTCGTCCTCCCAACTGCCTTCCCAGAGTTTGTAGAGCACTTGCAGGTACTCGTCGGCCTGGTCGTAGCGCCGGTCATGTTCGACCTGCTCGCTCAGGCCCATGGCTTTGGCGGCGCTGTCGAGGTAGCCGGTGACGATGTTCCAGCCCACCCGGCCACGGCTCAGGTGGTCGAGGCTGGACAGGCGCCGGGCGAACAGATACGGCGGCTCATAGGTGAGGTTGGCGGTCAGGCCGAACCCCAGGTGTCGGGTTACGGCGGCCATGGCCGAGACCAGCAGCAACGGGTCGTTGACCGGCAACTGGATGGCCTCCTTGAGGGGCACGGCCACCGAGTGCTGGTAGACGTCGTACACCCCGACGATGTCGGCGAGGAACAAACCATCGAACAGGCCGCGCTCCAGCAATTGGGCCAGTTCGGTCCAATACTCGAGTGTGTTGTAGTGGGTCGAGGTGTCTTGCGGGTGGGTCCACAAGCCGTGGTTGATGTGCCCGATGCAGTTCATGTTGAAGGCATTGAGGAGGATTTTTTTCTTCGCGCCCTGGCTCATCAGATCGTCCCCCGCAGTGGCGGGTTTGCGTCGTTGAGGTAGTAGTTGCCCACGGCGTGGTACTTCCAGCGCACCGGGTCATGCAGGGTATGCACGCGGGCGTTGCGCCAGTGGCGGTCCAGGCCATGTTCGGCCAGGGTGGCTTGGCTGCCGGCCAGCTCGAACAAGGTGCTGCCCGCCGCCAGGGACACTTCGGTGCTGATGGCCCGGGCCTCGGCGACGGCGATGGACGCGGCGGCCACGGTTTGCGTGTCGGCGTGGGCGTGGGCGCGGTCGAGGAATTCCCCGGCGCGCTCCAGCAGGGCTTCGGCGGCGTGCAGGCGGGCGCTGAGGTGGCCGAAGCTTTTCAGGGTCAGGGGGTCGTCGCTGGCCTTGTCGCTGAGGGCGTCGATCCACGGCCGGGTCTTGGTGCGCACAAAATGCAGGGCATCTTCAAACGCGGCGCGGGCGATGCCGGTGTCGATGGCGGCGTGCAGAAGCTGCGCCAGCGGGCCCACCGGCGTGGGGCGCTCGAAGGCACTCTGGAACGGGATCACGTCCTCGGCGGCGACGTAGACGTTGTCGAACACCACCGAACCGCTGCCGGTGGTGCGCTGGCCGAAGCCGCTCCAGTCGTCGATGACGGTGAGCCCGTGGCTGTCGGCGGGGACGAAGGCCAATTGCTGCACGCCGTGTTCGTCCACCACCGAGGTGGGGATGCGCTGGGCATAGATCGCCCCGGTGGCGTAGAACTTACGGCCGTTGATGCGATAACCGGCGCCGTCGCGACGCAGTTGGGTGGTGCGTTCGTGGGCGTTCTTGGTGCCCAGTTCGGCCAAGGCATTGCCAAAGCGCCGCCCGGCCAGCACCTCGGCGTAGAGGCGTTGTTGCTGGGCGGGGGTGCCGTTCACCCGCAGCACTTCGAGGGCGTAGAAGTGGTTCTGCGGGATCTGCCCCAGGGAGCCATCGGCCTGTGCGATCAGCGCGATGATCTTGGCCAGGGTGACGTGGGACACGTCCGCGCCGCCGTAAGCCTTGGGCACCGTGATGCCCCACAGCCCGGAGCGGGAAAACACTTCCAGCTCGGCGTGGGGCAAGCGGCGCTCGCGGTCGCGCAGGGCGCTGTCGCGCTTGAAGTCTTCGGCCAGGTCGCTGGCGACGATCAGGGCTTGCTCGTCGCTGGTAATCACCGCGACGTGGGGGGAATAGGTCATGTGTTTCTCCAGAGATCTGGTCAAAAGGCGGTGGGGCGTCAGATCCAGGAATGCCTGGCCGGCACGCTGCCATTGAGGCGATAGGCGCCGATGGCGTGGTACTTCCAGCGCACCGGGTCGTGCAGGGTGTGCACCCGGGCGTTGCGCCAGTGGCGGTCGAGGTTGAATTCGGCGAGGGTGGCGCGGCTGCCCGACAGCTCGAAGAGCTTTTCACTGGCCAGTAGCGCCAGTTCGGTGGTCAGCACCTTGGCTTCGGCCACCGCGATGGACGCGCGGGCGGCCGACGCGACGGTTACCGGCGCCGCGTTGACTTCGTCTAGCACCTGGCCGGCCTTGCGCAGCAGCACCTCGGCGGCGTGCAGTTCGATTTTCAGTTTGCCGATGTCGGCAATCACGTAGAGGTCGTCGCTGGCGCGCTCGACGTTGGCGTCGATCCATGGCCGCGCCTTTTCCCGCACGAAGCGGATGCTGTCGTCGATGGCTTCGCGGGCGATGCCCAGGTCGATGGCGGCTTGGATCAATTGCGAGACCGCGCCCTGGGTCGTGGGGGTTTCGCTCAGGCGCCAGTTATCGATGACCAACTCGGCATCCACCGGCACGTTGTTGAGCAGCACAGTGCCGCTGGCGGTGGTGCGCTGGCCAAAGCCTGACCAGTCATCGACGATGCGCAGCCCCGGCGTACCCCGGCGTACGAACGCCATGACCTGCTTGCCGTCATCGTTGAGCGCCTTGACCGCCACCCAATGGGCGAAGAGGGCGCCGGTGGAGTAGAACTTCTGGCCGTTGAGCAGCAGGCTATCGCCCTGGGCGGTGAGGCGGGCCTTGAGGGTCAGGGTGTTTTGGGTGCCGCGTTCGGGGCCCGCGTTGCCGATGCGCCAGCCGTCGAGGATGCTTTTGAACAGCTGTTTTTTCTGCGCCTCGGTGGCGCTGTCGATCAGCACGTGGAGGATGCCGAAGTGGTTCTGCGGGATCTGCCCCAGCGCCGGGTCGGCCGCCGAGATAATCGCGAACACCTCGGCCACGGTCGCGAACGACACCTGCGGGCCGCCGTACTGGCGCGGCACCGAGATGCTGCCCAGGCCGCTGCGGGTGAACTGTTCGATTTCCGACCACGGCAAGCGCCGCTGCTGGTCGCGCCGGGCAGCGTGTTGGCGTGCGGTTTGCGCCAGCTCGCGGGCCGCCAGCAGGGCTTGGGCGTCGTTGCGCAGCACTTGGGCGGGCAGCAGCAGCGGGGCGATGTCCAGGTCGCTGGACAGGGGTGCATCGGCCAGTGTGGACATCAGCGCCGCTCCTTGGCTGCACGCAATGCCCTGGCGTTATGCACTGGGGAAATTGTGTTCCGGACCATACCTACCTCACATCTCATGGAACGCCGCCGATGGGCGGCGAAAACGAAAACAAGAATGTCCGGTGGTCCGGTGCATATACCCTAATCGCGTATAAATAATTAATAAACTAACTTTTAGGAATATGCATAGAAGGTCAGAACGAGGCTTCGGGGCAAGGCAGGCCCGCCCCTGTAGCCATTGGCGGCTACAGGGGCGAGGGTCAGCCGCGCCGGGTTTCGGCGGCTTGCAGCGCGGGCCTGGCGGGGATCTGGTAGGGGGTGGCACAGCCGATGCGCAGCTTGCGCGGCGGCGCCCAGCGTGAGTTGTTGCCGGCGCGGTCGAGGATGCAATAGGTGATTTCCAACTGGTTGTCTTCGCCGGCCTCCAGGATCACGGCCGGCGGCACCCAGATGTTGATCGGCTTGCCCACCTCGTCGGCGCGCACCTTGGGCAGGTCCAGGCGCACGTCGCCCCAGCGCAGGGTGATTTCATCCTCGGCGGCCATGTTCAGGTACGGCGCGATGGTCAGTGGCACGCCGCGTTTGACCTGGTTGGCGTTCACCCCCTGGCGGCGAATGGCGCCAGGGATGGCCAAGGGTTCCAGGCTCTGATTCTCGTCGCCGCACAGGGGCGATGGCTGGCCCCCGGGGCAGTCGAGCTTGACCTGCACCCGCCGCGCCGCCGAGAGCAGCGGGCCGTGGCCCACGTGCATGAGGCGGTAGTGGACGCACGATGTGCCGTTGCGGATAAAGCTTTCGGGGACCCGCAGGCTGATGGTTTGGCCGATGTCGGCGGCTGCCAGCACGGTGGAGGTGACATAGCAGTCGTCCCAGAACAGCTCGATCAGGTCACCCTCATCCATGCCAGGGTAGGGCGCGATATCGATGAGCAGGTGGGCGGCGTTGGTCGCATTGACGTTGTGCTTGTGGGAACAGGACAGGCTGGGAGCAGCCAGCTCGGGTTGGGGGGCGGTACGGGTCATGGTGTTCTCCTTGAAACAGTGCAGCGAAGTCCGTTTCTGAACGGCCCTGGATGTTGAAAAGGAACATCCGTGGGGCGTCATAAGTTGCGCGTTCAATATGGGTGCGGTTGGAGTTTAAGTTGTTGTGGGGTGATCGGTATTAAACAGATAAGTGCTTGCTTGTTACAGTGTCAAGGGTGCGCGGGAGTGAACTTGTAAATAGAGATTTGTTCAGAAAACTCCTACTTGGAATTGGCATTAAGCGCTGGCCCTTGGCGAACTTTATGCCGATATAGCCGCGTTGAAATGGAGGTTGTAAGCGCTGCTGTAGACGGGGATAAGGGCGTGTTGTTACAAGCGCTGGGTGAATTTAATGTTGCTCGATATAGATATGTAGTGCCTGCGAAGTTCTAGAGTGTGAACTTCGATAAGTTATACCGATTTAATAAGGGGGCGAGCGCCGATGAGTGGAGTATGCCGGTAAGGAAGAGAAATAAAAATTCATTGAGTTGAAATGAAACTTTAGGGTGCGGCAGAGTTCGGTAACTTGCTCGAAAACTCTCGGGTGCGCCCATGTTGGGGGCGGCAAACAATGCCTTGTTCAGCACTCACGCCTTTATCGAAAAACCCTGGCAGGGGCTGTGGCTACCTCACCTGGCTTGTTGTTGAGCGCCGGCCAGCACCACGGCGGCGGAGTTCAGGCCGCCGCTGCCAGGAGCGACTGCCAACGGCTTATGCCCGAATGTGCTGGACACCATACAAACGGTTCTTAAACGGCGCTGGGCGGCGTGCCGTAAAGTGGAGGCCATTTTTGCCGCCGTCAGTGTGAGGAGTTCTACCGTGAGTGCGCGATCCAGCCATTGGCAATTGCAGACCATCGTCGGCCAACTGCGGGCCGCCCGCGATCAGTGGCGTTCGCAAAATGGCCGCATCAGCGGCGAGCAGGGCGGGCGGGAATTACCGTCCCGGGCGGCGATGGCCGAGATCCTCGAAGCCTTGTGCGGAGCGTTGTTCCCCATGCGCCTGGGGCCGGTTGACCTGCGTGAAGAGAGCGAGGACTTTTACGTCGGCCACACCCTGGACGTGGCGCTGAACGCGTTGCTCTGCCAGGCGCGTCTGGAGTTGCGCTACGTGGCGCGCCAGAGCGCCCGGGTCGATGAAGAGGTGGAGGCCCGCGCCATCGCGTTGATCCAGGACTTCGCCCTGGCCCTGCCGGGCCTGCGCAGCCTGCTGGATACCGACGTGCTGGCCGCCTACCATGGCGACCCGGCCGCCCGCAGCGTGGATGAAGTGCTGCTGTGCTACCCCGGCATTCTGGCGGTGATCCACCATCGCCTGGCCCACCACCTGTACCGCGCCGGGTTGCCGTTACTGGCGCGCATCAGTTCGGAAATAGCCCACTCGGCCACCGGCATCGACATCCACCCCGGCGCGCAGATCGGCCCTAGCTTCTTTATCGACCACGGTACGGGCGTAGTGATTGGCGAAACGGCGATCATCGGCGAGCGGGTGCGCATCTATCAGGCTGTGACCCTGGGCGCCAAGCGCTTCCCGGCGGACGAGGACGGCCAACTGCAAAAAGGCCACCCGCGCCACCCGATTGTCGAGGACGACGTGGTGATCTACGCCGGCGCCACCATCCTGGGGCGTATCACCATCGGCCAGGGCTCGACCATCGGCGGCAATGTCTGGCTGACCCGCAGCGTTCCGCCCGGCTGCAACCTTACCCAGGCCAACCTGCAACATGATGATGGGACGCAGAAGTAGGGGCTGGGCAATAGAGATCGCCGGTGGGAGCAACTGTCTTACCCCTGCCATTCGTCACTGCCACTTAGGCTGCCATCGCGAGCAGGCTCGCTCCCACAGAGGAAAAATGAAAATCCCACCCACACCACAGTAGGGCTGTGGTGTCGGTTGGTTTTCGGTTCAGGCAACGTGCTCTGTGGGAGCGGGCCCAGCCCGCGATGGTGTTTGGCTAGCCATCGCCTCGCTGCCGACGGTTTTAACGCTGAACGAAACTGTTTACCCCACGTCATACCCTTCCTTGAGCTAGCGTACGAAAGTACTGGCGAGCCTTACGATTAGTCCTCGAACCCTATCCATGTTTAACTTGAACGCTCGTTCAAGTTAAACCGGTGGTTCGCTGCCCGTACACAACAGGAGGCTTGCCTTTGCTGAGTCCGTTTTTTTCGGCCCCCTTTTCCATCCCTGAGGTGCATCGTCCATGAGTGCATCGTCTACTCCTACCTCCGGCCAGATGCGCATGAATGCGCCGGTGTTCTATTTCGCAGCCAGTTTCATCCTGGTGTTCGGCCTGGTGGTGATCGCATTCCCGCAGCAGGCCGGCGCCTGGTTGCTGGCGGCGCAGGACTGGGCGGCCAATACGGTCGGCTGGTATTACATGCTGGCGATGACCCTGTATCTGGTCTTCGTGGTGGTCACCGCGCTGTCTGGCTACGGCAAGATCAAGCTCGGTGCCGACCACGACGAGCCCGAGTTCAGTTACCTGTCATGGGCCGGGATGTTGTTCGCGGCGGGGATCAGCATCACGCTGTTTTTCTTCTGCGTTTCCGAACCCCTGACGCACCTGCTGCAACCGCCCCAGGGCGAGGCTGGCACCGCCGATGCGGCGCGCCAGGCCATGCAGGTGCTGTTTTTGCACTGGGGCCTGCACGGCTGGGGTGTGTTTGCCTTTGTCGGCATGGCCCTGGCGTACTTCGCCTACCGGCATAACCTGCCGCTGGCCCTGCGTTCGGCCCTGTACCCGTTGATCGGCAAGCGCATCAACGGCCCCATCGGCTATGCGGTGGATGGCTTCGGCATCATCGCCACGGTGTTTGGCCTGGGCGCGGACATGGGGTTTGGCGTGCTGCACCTCAATTCCGGCCTGGACTACTTGTTCGGCATCGCCCACACCCAATGGATTCAGGTCGGCCTGATAACCCTGATGATGGGCGCGGCGATCATCGTCGCCGTCGCTGGCGTCGATAAAGGCGTGCGGGTGATGTCCGACATCAACATGCTGCTGGCCTGCGCGTTGCTGTTGTTCGTGCTGTTCGCCGGGCCCACCCAGCACCTGCTCAACACCCTGATCCAGAACCTGGGCGACTACCTCGGCGCCTTACCGGCCAAGAGTTTCGACGTGTACGCCTACGACAAGCCCAGCGACTGGCTGGGCGGTTGGACGGTGTTCTATTGGGCCTGGTGGATCGCTTGGTCGCCCTTTGTCGGGCTGTTTATCGCGCGTATCTCCCGGGGCCGCACGATCCGCGAGTTCGTCTTCGGCGTGCTGCTGATCCCTCTGGGGTTCACCCTGGCCTGGATGTCGATTTTCGGCAACAGCGCCATCGATCTGGTGCTCAACCACGGCATGAGTGCCTTGGGCATGTCGGCCCTGGAAAACCCGTCGATGACCCTGTACCTACTGCTGGAAACCTACCCCTGGGGCAAAACCGTGATCGCGGTCACGGTGTTCATCAGCTTCGTATTCTTCGTCACCTCGGCGGATTCCGGCACCGTGGTGCTGTCCACGCTCTCGGCCCGGGGCGGCAACGCCGATGAAGACGGGCCCAAGTGGCTGCGGGTGTTCTGGGGCGCGATGACGGCCCTGGTGACCAGCGCGCTGCTGTTCGCCGGCAGTATCGATTCGCTGAAGTCGGCGGTGGTGCTGACCTCGTTGCCGTTCTCGATGATCTTGCTGCTGATGATGTGGGGCTTGCACAAGGCGTTTTACCTCGAATCCCAGAAGCAGATCGCCCAATTGCACTCCCTGGCACCGGTTTCGGCCTCGCGCCGGGGCAAGGGTGGTTGGCGCCAGCGCCTGAGCCAGGCGGTGCATTTCCCTTCGCGCGATGAGGTTTACCGCTTCCTCGACACCACGGTGCGCCCGGCCATCGAGGAAGTGACGGCGGTGTTCGTCGAGAAAGGCCTGAACGTCGTCGCCCAGCCCGACCCGGCCAACGACAGCGTCAGCCTGGAGATCGGCCATGGTGACGAGCACCCGTTCGTGTACCAGGTGCAGATGCGCGGTTACTTCACGCCGTCCTTCGCCCGCGGCGGCATGGGCCCCAAGGAACTGCGTAACCGCCGCTACTACCGGGCCGAAGTGCACCTGGCCGAAGGCAGCCAGGACTACGACCTGATGGGCTACACCAAAGAGCAGATCATCAACGACATCCTCGACCAGTACGAACGGCACATGCAGTTTTTGCATTTGGTCAGGTGAGGTTGGGGAGGCTCATCATGAGCGGGCCTATGCCCACAGGGCATTACGTAACCCCTGTGTGGTGATGGCGGTCTAAAGGCTTGCCAGCAGGCTGCTGCGGCGTTTGCCGGGCGGCAGACGCTCGATGCCGTGGAGAATCTGCGCCATGGTGATGGCGCTGATGTACAGATCACTGGCTACTTGCTGCTCTACCCAAAGCGAAACGACGAGCGCGGGTGGTGGCCGCATCAGCTCGGAAAGTAGGTTGGTGTCGAGCACAATCATTGTCCCAGGTCCACCACGCGGGGCGCGTCGCTGCGCTCGGGCAGATCAAGTTCCACGCTACCCACCTCGGCAAACCGCGCGCGAATGCGGCTGCCCCAGCCATCGCCGCTGGCCGCCTTGTTCAGTGCCTTGTGCAAAACCAAGCGGGCCTCTTCTTCCATGGAATGACCGCTGTGCGCTGCCTCGACCCGCAGTTGCTCTTTCACGCGGTCGTCTAGGTTGCGAATAGTCAGACTCGCCATGGTGCCTCCCGCTGCAATCAATGAAGTCATTGCGCTGTCAGCGGGCCGGCGGCTTGCCGTTGGTCATTTGCCGGCTAAAACGGCACATCCCCCAAAATCGTTGCCCGCTGCATCACCCGACGCTGCGGGCGGTAGTCGTCCACGGCGTAGTGCTGGGTGACGCGGTTGTCCCAAAAGGCGATGTCGTTGGCCTGCCAGCGCCAGCGCACGATGAATTCGGGGCGGGTGGCGTGGGCGAAAAGGAATTTGAGGAGGGTTTCGCTTTCGCTGCCGCTCAGTTCGTTGATGCGGCTGGTGAAGCCCTCGCTGACGAACAGGGACTTGCGCCCGCTGACCGGGTGGGTGCGTACCACGGGGTGGGACACGGGCGGGTTTTTCTGGCGTGCTTCTTCCCAACGCGCCAGGTCGGCGGGGGTGGTGCCGTAGCGCTCCACCGGGAAGGAGCGGGTGAAATCATGGGTTGCCGTCAGCCCGGTGAGCAGGTTTTGCAAGGGTTTGGACAGTGCCTCGAATGCCGCGATGCCGCTGGCCCACAAGGTATCGCCGCCCACGGCGGGCAGCAGTTTGGCGCTGAGCACCGCGCCCATGGCCGGGTTGGGCAGGAAGGTCACGTCGGTGTGCCAGATGGCGTTGTCGCCCACGTCGGTGACGGCGGTGTCGAGGATCAGCACTTCGGGCTGTTCCGGCACGTTGGGGTAGATCGGGTGAATGTGCAGATCGCCGAAGTTCGCCGCAAATCGCGCTTGCTGCTGAGGTGTGATCGGCTGATCGCGGAAAAACAACACCTGGTGCTTGAGCAGCGCCTGCTCAATGGCGTCCCGTTGTTCCAGGTTCAGCGGTGCGCTGACGTCGACGCCGCTGATCTGCGCGCCGAGGGCCAGGCTTATAGGGGTGATGGTCAGGCTGCTCATGGGGTTCCCTTTGAGTGTGTGGCGCCGAGCGCTCGGCGGTGATTAATGGGCCTGGCCGTGCCACGGCACCAGTTTGCGTTGCAGGGCGCGCAGGCCCATTTCCATGGCGAAGGCAATCAGGGCGATGACCAGAATCCCCAGCACCACCACATCGGTGACCAGAAATTGCGCCGCCGACTGCACCATGAAACCCAGGCCACTGGTGGCGGCGATGAGTTCGGCGGCCACCAGGGTGGACCAGCCCACACCCAGGCCGATGCGCACCCCGGTGAGAATGTCGGGCAGGGCGCTGGGCAGGATCACATGGCGAATCAGTTGTGCGCGGGTGGCACCCAGCGATTGCGCGGCGCGCAGTTTCGCCGGGTCCACGGTGCGCACGCCGGTGGCGGTGGCGATGGCGATCGGGGCGAAGATCGCCAGGTAAATCAGCAGCACCTTGGACAACTCGCCAATGCCGCACCAGATGACGATCAACGGCAGGTAGGCCAGGGGCGGGATCGGCCGGTAGAACTCGATCAGCGGGTCGAGGATGCCGCGAGCGATACGGTTGTGGCCGATGGCGATGCCCACCGGCACGGCGGTGAGCACGGCAAAGCCCAGGCCCAGGCCGATGCGCCCCAGGCTCGCGGCCAGGTGCTGCCACAGGGTGGAATCCATGTAGCCGCTGGTGGCCAGCAACCAGCCTTTTTGCAGCACGGCCGAGGGCGGCGGCAAAAACAAAGGCTCGATCAGGCCGCTGGCGGTCACCGCCCACCACAGGGCGAGCAGCGCCAACAGCGTCAGCACGCTGATGGTGCGGGTGCCGAGGCTGCGGCGCGGGGCGCCGGTGGGTGCCGCGTGGCCGGCAGGTTTGGCGACGGTGGCGGGGAGTTCGTAGCTGCTCATGCGCGCTCCTGGCGTTGGGAGAACACGCGGCTTAGCACATGCTCACGGGTTTCGATAAAGCGCGGGTCGGACTTGATCGCCCGCGCCGATTCGCCAGCGGCGTAGCGCTGGCCGAAATCCAGGCTCAGGCGCTCGACAATTTGCCCGGGGTTGGGCGCCAGCAAAATCAGGTCGGTGGCCAGGAACACCGCTTCTTCGATGTCGTGGGTAATCAGGAACACCGGTTTGGCGGTGCGCCGCCAGACTTGCAGGAGCAACTCCTGCATCTGTTCGCGGGTGAAGGCATCGAGGGCACCGAACGGCTCATCCATCAGCAGCACACGCGGGTCGGCGGCCAGGGCGCGAGCTAGGCCGACGCGCTGTTTCTGCCCGCCGGAGAGCTGCCAGATACGCCGTTGGTCGAACCCGGCCAGGTCCACCAGGGCCAGCATCTCGCGGGCGCGGCTGTCCCGTTGTACGCGGGGCACGCCGGCCAGTTCCAGGCCGAAACCGACGTTGGCAAGCACGTCCTGCCAGGGCAGCAGAGCATCGTCCTGGAACACCACGCCGCGCTCGGCACTGGGGCCTTGCACGGGCACGCCGTCGAGGGTGATGCGCCCGGCGCTGGGGGTGACGAAACCGGCAATCAGGTTTAACAGCGAGGTTTTGCCACTGCCGGATGGGCCCAGGGCCACCAGCAGTTGCCGGGGCCCCAGGTTGAGGGTGATGTCGGCCAGCACCGGCTCGGGGCTGCCCGGGTACTGTGCGCTGATGCGCTCCAGTTCTAACAAGGCCATCGCGGCGTACTCCGGGTCAGTTGGGGATGAACAGGGCGCTGACGTAGGGCGCGTAGTCCGGCAGCACGGCTTGCACCTTGCCCTGCGCCTTGAGGGGCGCGTGGGTGGCTTTTGCATAGCTGCCGTCGGCCCGGGCGACTGTGGCTGGGGCCACGGTGGTGTGGTACGCGACGGTGAGGTCCGCCGCGTGGGCGAACAGGCTGGCCGCCGCCAGGGTTAGGGCCGCCAGGAGGCGAAGGGGGGCGTGCAGTTTCATCGTGAAGCTCCTCATCGGGCGGCCGAGGTTTCGGCTGATGAGGAGACTAAATGATCTAAGAATTCAAAAATAAATAACTTTTTAGAATTAGCTTATGAGCAAGGCGCACGGCGGTGGGGGTTTTGTGCCAGCGCTTAACCTGTGGGAGCGAGCCTGCTCGCGATAAGGCTGGGGCAGGCGCTGCATATGTACTGGCAAGGAGGCCGCTAGCGCGAGCGGAGCGCCGCCCGGCCAGCTCCCACCGTCAGTTACTGATGGCCAGAATGCTCGCCTGGTAGGAACCGACAAATACGTCGAAATCGCCCACCTCGGTTTGCTCCAGTTCGGTTTGCTGGGCCAGGGAGCTGCGGGCCAGTTCTTCAAAGCGGGCCTGGTCCTCGGTGCTCAACGGCTCGCGGCGGAAGAATTCGGCGTGGGCCTGGCTCTGGCGCATGGAGAACTGGGTGAAGCTTTCCTGGTGCTCGGCCATGGCGGCCAGGACCTGGGCCGAGGGGGTCAGCGACGGGTCGCGGACCTTCGCCATTTGCGCATCCAGGGCCTTACTGTGGGCGTTGCCGCCGTGGCTCTGGTCGAGCAGGGCGGCCAGCGGGGCGATGTTCTCCAGCAACTCGGCGGCCCATTCCTTGAGGTCCACGGCCTGGCCATTGCGCTGCAATTGCAGGCCCGGGCGGCGGCCTTCCTTGACCACGCTGAGGAAGTTGGAGGTGCAGTTGCCGCATTCGTTGTTCTGGAACAGCGGGCTCTCGTTCAGGGCGCAATACAGCAAAAACGCATCGAGGAAGCGCGACTGCGGCAGGTCGATGCCCATCGGCAGGAACGGGTTGATGTCCAGGCAACGCACTTCGACGTACTGGATGCCGCGCGCCATGAGGGCCTGGATCGGCCGCTCGCCGGTGTAGGTGACGCGCTTGGGGCGGATGTTGGAGTAGTACTCGTTTTCGATCTGCAGGATGTTGGTGTTGAGCTGCACCCACTCACCGTCCTGATGGGTGCCGATTTCGACGTAGGGCGCGTAGGGCGTGGCCACGGCCTTGCGTAGGCTGTCGGTGTAGCTTTCCAGGTCGTTGTAGCAGGGCGTGAGGCCAGCCTGGGCGTTGCTCTGGTAACCCAGGTCGCTCATGCGCAGGCTGGTGGCATGGGGCAGGTAGAGGGTGTCGGCGTCCCACTGTTCGAGCTGGTGGGCGCGGCCCCGCAGGAAACCGGCGTCCAGCGCCGGCGAGGCACCGAACAGGTACATCAGCAGCCAGCTATAACGGCGGAAATTGCGGATCACGGCGATATAGGCGGCCGACTGATAGTCGCGGTCGGTGCCGACAAAACCTTCGGCCTGCTTGAGCAGCGGCCAGATTTTTTCCGCCAGGGAAAAGTTGTAGTGGATCCCGGCGATGCACTGCATGGTCTTGCCGTAGCGCAGCGCCAGGCCCTTGCGGTAGACGTACTTGAGCTGGCCGATGTTGGAGGTGCCGTAATAGGCGATCGGGATATCTTCCTCGGCCGGCAACGGGCACGGCATCGATGGACTCCACAGGTACTCGTCGCCGAGCTTGCTGTAGGCGAAACGGTGGATCTTGTCGAGGCTGGCCAGGGTGTCTGCCGGGTCGGGCAGGGCCGGGGTGATGAATTCCAGCAGCGACTCGGAATAGTCGGTGGTAATCAGTTCGTTGGTCAGCGCGGCGCCCAGGGCTTCGGGGTGCGGCGTCTGGGCCAGGCGGCCGGCCTCGGTGACGCGCAGGCATTCGCGTTCGATACCGTGCAGGCACTGTTGGAGCACCGAAAGGTTGGCGTGCTCGCTGAGCAGGGCCAGGCGGCGGTTGAGAAGTTCGCTCAAGTTGGATTCCTTCACGCGTCAGTCGCCCCAATATGGGGGTGGGCAGGACGGTCTACAAGGGTGAAGTAGAAACTGGCGTTTTCGCCTGGTTTTAGAGCCGGATCGGCCCGCATTGAAAATGCCGACTTCCATTCGTGAAATTGGCTACCGCGGATGAAGAAAATTCCGACGCCGCGTTTGCAGCGCCGAAATTAACCCAAATCCATGACCGGCAGCTATAGCGTTGCGAAGGTGCCTTGCGCCTTAGCGACCAGTTTGTCGCCCTGCATCACCTCGGCTTCGACCACCAGCGTGCGCCGGCCCGGGTGGATGACCCGCGCGATGCACTGCACCTCGCCGCTGTCCACGGCGCGGATGTAGTTGATCTTGCACTCGATAGTGGCGCTCTGCTGGTCAAAGCCGTGGCTGCTGGAACACGCCAGGCCCATGGCGATATCCACCAGGCTGAACAGCGCCCCGCCATGCAACTTGCCACCGCGGTTGCGCAGTTCTGGCGCCAGCGCCAGGGCGACTTCGGCCACACCGCCCTCCAGGCGCAGCAAGCGGCAGCCCAGCAGTTGGCTGAATGCGCTTTGCACCACCTCGGCGGGGGCGGCCATCAGCGCTTCTTCAACTGCTTGGCGTTGGCGAACAGCGATGCCATGGCGTTGTTGCTCGCCGCCGGCGCTGGTGCTTCCTTGCGTGGCGCGCTGCCTTGGGACTGGCGCGGTGCAGAGCCTGGGCGCGAGCCACGGGCGCCGTCGATTTTCTCGCCCGGAGTGTCGCCCATGCGCATCGACAGGCCCACGCGTTTGCGCGGGATATCGACCTCCATGACCTTGACCTTGACCACGTCGCCAGCCTTTACCGCTTCGCGCGGATCTTTGATGAACTTCTCCGATAATGCAGAGATATGCACCAGACCGTCCTGATGAACGCCGATATCCACGAACGCACCGAAGTTGGTGACGTTAGTGACGACGCCTTCGAGGATCATGCCCAGTTGCAGGTCCTTGAGGTCCTCGACGCCGTCCTGGAATTCGGCGGTCTTGAACTCGGGCCGGGGGTCGCGCCCTGGTTTTTCAAGCTCTTGCAGGATGTCGGTGATGGTCGGCACGCCGAAGGTTTCGTCGGTGTACTTTTTTGGGTCCAAGCGCTTGAGGAACGCGGCATCGCCGATCAGCGAGCGGATATCGCGCTCGGTTTCGGCGGCGATGCGCTGTACCAGCGGATAAGCCTCGGGGTGGACCGCCGAGGCGTCTAGCGGGTTGTCACCATTCATCACGCGCAGGAAGCCTGCCGCTTGCTCGAAGGTTTTTTCCCCAAGGCGCGAGACTTTTTTCAGTGCGGCGCGGGTCTTGAAGGCGCCGTTCTCATCGCGGTGGGTGACGATGTTCTGCGCCAGGGTGGCGTTGAGGCCGGAGATGCGCGCCAGCAGCGCCACGGAGGCGGTATTGACGTCCACGCCCACGGCGTTCACGCAGTCTTCGACCACGGCATCCAGGCCGCGGGCCAGTTTCAACTGCGACACGTCGTGCTGGTACTGGCCGACACCGATGGATTTCGGGTCGATTTTCACCAATTCCGCCAACGGGTCTTGTAGGCGCCGGGCAATGGACACCGCGCCGCGGATCGACACGTCGAGATCCGGGAACTCCTTGGAGGCCAGCTCCGAGGCCGAGTACACCGAAGCGCCCGCCTCGGACACCATGACCTTGGTCATTTTCATCGCCGGGTACTTCTTGATGAGCTCGGCGGCCAACTTGTCGGTTTCGCGGCTGGCGGTGCCGTTGCCGATGGCGATCAGGTCCACCGCGTGCTTGGCGCACAGAGCGGCGAGGATGGCCAGGGTCTGGTCCCATTTGTTGTGCGGCACGTGGGGGTAGACGGTGGCGTGGTCCAGCAGTTTGCCGGTGGCATCGACCACCGCCACCTTGCAGCCGGTGCGCAGGCCCGGGTCCAGGCCCAGGGTGGCGCGCGGCCCGGCGGGGGCGGCCAGCAGCAGGTCGTGCAGGTTGTGGGCGAAGACGTTGATCGCTTCGGTTTCGGCGCCGTCGCGCAACTCGCCCAGCAGGTCGGTTTCCAGGTGGGTGTAGAGCTTGACCTTCCAGGTCCAGCGCACCACTTCACCCAACCATTTGTCGGCAGGACGGTTCTGGTTCTGGATGCCGAACTGCTGGCCGATCATGCCTTCGCACGGGTGCATGGTGCCCGGCAATTCGTCGCCGACCTTGAGCGCGGAGCTGAGGATGCCCTCGTTGCGGCCCCGGAAAATCGCCAGGGCGCGGTGCGATGGCATGCTCTTGAGCGGTTCGTCGTGCTCGAAATAGTCGCGGAACTTGGCGCCTTCCTCTTCCTTGCCAACGATCACGCGGGCACTGAGGGTGGCTTCCTGCTTGAGGTAGTTGCGCAGTTTTTCCAGGAGGTTGGCGTTTTCGGCGAAGCGCTCCATGAGGATGTACTTGGCGCCTTCGAGGGCGGCCTTGACATCGGCTACACCTTTTTCCGCGTTGACGAAGCGTGCGGCCTCGGTTTCCGGGGTTTGCGTCGGGTCGTTGAACAGGCCGTCGGCCAAATCGCCCAGGCCCGCTTCCAGGGCGATCTGGCCCTTGGTGCGGCGCTTTTGCTTGAACGGCAGGTAAAGGTCTTCGAGGCGGGTCTTGGTGTCGGCGAGTTTGATATCGCGGGCCAGTTCCGGGGTCAGCTTGCCCTGCTCCTCGATGCTGGCGAGGATACTGACGCGCCGTTCGTCGAGTTCTCGCAGGTAACGCAGGCGCTCTTCCAGGTGCCGCAATTGGATGTCATCGAGGCTGCCGGTCACTTCTTTACGGTAACGGGCGATAAAGGGCACCGTGGAGCCCTCATCCAGTAGGGCGACGGCCGCTTCGACCTGTTGCGGGCGGACACCGAGTTCCTCGGCGATGCGGCTGTTGATGCTGTCCATAAAACCACCTGAAAAATTGTGAAAGCAGGCCCGCACCACCGGCTTAAGGGGGGCGCGCGCCTGGTTGAGCGGCCTGGCCGGCACCGCTGCCTGGATCGACAGGCAGCCTGTGGACCCGTGAAATCGAACGTTTACTGCGCGACCCGTGAAAATGGATAACGGCCACCGACAGTAACGATCAGACATTGCCCTACACAAAAGGCGGCGCATTATAACCAGCGATCTGTGCTTCGGGGGCATTGCACCGCGTAGGCACAATGGCTGGATTGCTGGCGCCAGAGGAAAAATCTGCTAACAATGCACACGGTGCGTATAACGGCAGCTACGCCATAATGCGCGCCGAGATCACAGGAGCATCCAATGAGCAGCACTGCACACACTGCTGAAGGCGAAAAAATTCTCATCGTTGACGACGATCCGGGGCTGAGCAGCCTGCTGGAGCGTTTTTTCGTCAGCAAGGGCTATCGCGCACGCGCGGTGCCGAACACCGAGCAAATGGATCGTCTGCTGGCCCGCGAGGTGTTCAACCTGGTGGTACTCGACTTGATGATGCCCGGCGAAGATGGCCTCAGCGCCCTCAAACGCATGCGCAGCCTCAAAAACCAAATTCCGATCATCATGCTGACCGCCAAGGGCGATGAGCTGAGCCGGATCAATGGCCTTGAAAAAGGCGCTGACGATTACCTGGCCAAGCCGTTCAACCCGGATGAGTTGATGGCTCGCGTCAAAGCGGTGTTGCGCCGTCAGTCGGCACCGGTACCTGGCGCGCCGGGTAGCGAAGACGAGAGTGTGACCTTCGGCGATTACGAACTCTCCCTGGCAACCCGCGAACTCAAGCGTGGCGACGAAGTACATATGCTCACCACGGGTGAGTTCGCCGTGCTCAAGGCTCTGGTGATGAACGCCCGCCAGCCGCTGACCCGCGACAAACTGATGAACCTGGCCCGCGGTCGCGAATGGGATGCCTTGGAGCGTTCTATCGATGTACAGATTTCCCGTCTGCGCCGGATGATCGAGCCTGACCCGTCCAAGCCACGCTACATCCAGACTGTCTGGGGTGTCGGCTACGTGTTTGTCCCGGATGGCACTGCGACCAAGTGACCGGTGATTTGTAGGAGTGAGCTTTTCGGGCCCTGTCGGATACCGGTAGCCCCGCAGGTCGCCCTCCGCAATTTTGCGAGCGCTGCTCGCTCCTGCAAAGTGTGTAGCTGTCGTCTATGAAGACCCCACTGTGGTTCCCCCAAAGTTTTTTCTCGCGCACCCTTTGGCTGGTGCTCATTGTCGTCCTGTTCTCCAAGGCACTCACCTTGGTTTATCTGTTGATGAACGAGGACGTGCTGGTAGACCGACAGTACAGCCACGGGGTTGCCTTGACCTTGCGTGCTTACTGGGCTGCTGACGAAGCCAACCGCGAAAAAATCGCCGATGTCGCTGGGCTGATCCGCGTGGTGGGCGCCGGTGTGCCGGAAGGCGAGCAGCATTGGCCCTACAGCGAGGCCTATCAGCGCCAAATGCAGTCTGAGCTGGGCGCTGACACCGAGGTGCGCTTGCGCATGCAGGCACCCCCAGCGCTGTGGGTACGGGCGCCGAGCCTGGGGGATGGCTGGCTGAAGGTGCCGCTTTATCCGCACCCATTGCGTGGTCAGAAAATCTGGAACGTCTTGGGCTGGTTCCTGGCCATCGGCCTGTTGTCCACTGCGTCTGCCTGGATCTTCGTCAGCCAACTCAACCAACCCCTCAGGAGGCTGGTGTATGCCGCCCGCCAACTCGGCCAGGGCCGCAGCGTGCGCTTGCCCATCAGCGACACCCCGAGCGAAATGGCCGAGGTGTACCGTGCGTTCAATCAGATGGCCGAGGATGTCGAACAGGCTGGGCGTGAGCGTGAGCTGATGCTCGCTGGCGTGTCTCACGACCTGCGCACGCCCTTGACGCGCCTGCGTTTGTCCCTGGAACTGATGGGCGACCACAGCGACTTGAGCGACGAAATGGTGCGCGATATCGAGGACATGGACGCAATTCTTGACCAGTTTCTGGCATTTATTCGCGACGGTCGTGACGAGTCGGTAGAGGAAGTCGACCTCAGTGATCTGGTGCGCGAGGTTGCGGCCCCCTACAACCAGAATGAAGAGCGCGTACGTCTGTGCCTGGAGCCGATCCAGCCGTTTCCGCTGCGCCGTGTGTCCATGAAGCGGCTATTGAACAATCTGATCGGCAATGCCTTGCACCACGCCGGTACGGGAGTTGAAGTCGCGGCTTATGTTTCGGGCGACACCAATGCACCGTATGTGGTGCTCAGTGTCATGGACCGCGGTGCGGGTATCGATCAGTCGGAGTTGGAAGCCATCTTCAATCCCTTCACCCGTGGCGACCGCGCCCGGGGCGGTAAAGGCACAGGTTTGGGGCTGGCCATCGTCAAGCGCATCGCGTCGATGCACGGCGGTAATGTCGAACTGCGCAACCGCACCGGTGGTGGCCTGGAAGCACGGGTGCGCTTGCCGTTGGGGCTCATGCTGCCGCGAGATGCAGTTTGACGGCAGCTGCAAGCGGCGAGCGATGAGCTGCAAGAGAGGTGCCATGCCTTGCTTTCCTCTTGCAGCTTGCAGCTAAAACCTTGCCGTTATCCTTTTCCTTTGGTTCGGGTCATGTTCGGCCCGCCATTCTTTTCCAAGTGCTGAATGATGATTCCCGCCACGTCCTTGTTGGTGGTGGTCTCGATGCCTTCCAGGCCGGGTGAGGAGTTCACCTCCATCACCAGGGGCCCGTGGTTGGAGCGCAGGATATCGACGCCTGCCACGCTCAAGCCCATGACCTTGGCTGCCCGCAGGGCGGTCATGCGTTCTTCCGGAGTGATTTTGATAAGGCTGGCGCTGCCGCCACGGTGCAGGTTGGAACGGAACTCGCCGGGCTTGGCCTGACGCTTCATTGCTGCGATCACCTTGTCGCCCACCACGAAGCAGCGGATGTCCGCGCCGCCCGCTTCCTTGATGTATTCCTGCACCATGATGTTCTGCTTGAGGCCCATGAACGCCTCAATCACCGACTCCGCCGCCGTCGCCGTTTCGCACATCACCACGCCGATACCCTGGGTGCCTTCGAGCACCTTGATGACCAGCGGCGCGCCGTTGACCATTTCGATCAGGTCGGGAATGTCGTCTGGCGAGTGGGCAAACCCGGTCACCGGCAGGCCAATGCCACGCCGCGACAGCAGTTGCAGCGAGCGCAGTTTGTCCCGCGAGCGGGCGATGGCCACGGACTCATTGAGGGGGAATACGCCCATCATTTCAAACTGACGCAACACCGCGCAGCCGTAGAACGTCACCGAGGCGCCGATCCGTGGGATCACCGCGTCGAAGCCTTCCAGCGGTTTGCCACGGTAATGGATCTGTGGCTTGTGGCTGGCGATGTTCATATAAGCACGCAGGGTATCGATCACCACCATCTCATGGCCGCGCTCGGTCCCCGCTTCAACCAAGCGACGGGTGGAATACAGACGCGGGTTACGCGACAGCACAGCGATCTTCATGCAACACCTGTGGCAGAGGTAGTGGAGGCCGGAAATACCGGTTTGTCTTGAACGTACTTGAGGCCCGGATTAACCACCAATTGGCCGGCGATCAGGGCTTTGGAACCGAGTAGTAAGCGGTAGCGCATGGACTTGCGGCAGGCGAGGGTGAATTCCACCTGCCAGACGCGATCGCCCAGGGCCAGGGGGGTGCGGATGACATACCGCACTTGCGCATGGCCGTTGGAGCTTTTTATCGTCTTGATCGCCACCAGCGGCGCTTCACAGTGGCGATGGCGCAGCTGCACCACGGTGCCCAAGTGGGCGTTGAAGCGCACCCATTTTTCGCCGCCGCGCTCGAAGGGTTCGATTTCGGTGGCGTGTAGGCTGGAAGTGCTGGCGCCGGTGTCGATCTTCGCCCGCAGGCCTGCCACTCCCAGGTCGGGTAGGGCGACCCACTCGCGTAGGCCGACAACGGTCAAATGGTCAAAAGTCTTCAAATAGGCTCAACCCGTAAAAAACCGTTCGCGCCGCAAGCGGCCGAATTTGCGGTATTCACGCAGAATAATGGGTAAAAGGCGACAGATATCTACGGCCCGCAGTGCCCGCCCTCAAGCGTCGGGCTGGGGCGCGGCATTCTAAACCGAGCGGGTGTCAGTCATGGCACAACAGAAACGGTAGTACAGTTCGGAAATATTTCAGAATGAGGAATTCCGATGGCACAAAAAAGCGAAGAGGATGACAAGGTTCGTCTGGATAAGTGGTTGTGGGCGGCGCGTTTTTTCAAAACCCGCGCCCTGGCCAAGGCGGCCATCGAGAGCGGCAAAGTGCATTGGCGCGGCGAGCGCTGCAAGCCCGGCAAAGAGCCTCGGGTGGGCGATGAGTTCCAGATCCGCGCCGGGCTCGATGAGCGCACGGTGGTGGTTTTGGCGTTGTCGATCGTGCGCCGAGGCGCGCCCGAGGCCCAGGCGCTATACGCCGAGACCGAGGCGAGCATCGCCAAGCGCGAAGCTGCCGCGGCCATGCGCAAGGCCGGTGCCCTGGGGGTGAGCACCGATGGCAAGCCGAGCAAGAAGCAGCGCCGCGACCTGTTCAAGTTCCGTGGCGCCAGTCACGCCGATTGACCGGCCAGCCACAGGGGGCCTAACTCACGCGGTGCGTACCACACTCAGGCGCGAGACCATGGGGATATGCCCCAGCAGCCGGAACAGCGGCTCGCTGACCCGCAACAGCGCCCCCGAGACCTTGGCCGCGAAGGGCGTGTAGTAACCCCAGCCGAGGGCCAGCACCGCCAGCAGGACACCGCCTATATAGTCGTCCTGGCCCCAATGGGCGCCAGCTACCAGGCGCGGCAGCATGAACAGGATCGCCAGGCCCCAGACCACCAGGCGTTGCCCCAGCGTGCGGCTGAACAGGCCCATGAACAGCGCCCAGATAATCAGCACTGAGGCGTGGTCACCGGGGAAGCTCTGGCTGGAACGGTCCTTGAGCTCCCAGGTTTTTTCCAGGCCCGGGAAATAGTCGCTCATGCGCACCGCGCCTTCGATCACCATGGACGGGCTGTGGTGCTGCCAGCCCATCTGGGCGGCTAGTTTGGAAAACAGCATGCGCACAAACAGCAACAGCAGCAGGATGGCGAGGAAGCCAAAGAACGCCTGGCGCACATGGATGGCCTTGAACACCCAGTCACCGCGAATCAGCAGCGCCAGTAGGATCACCCCCACTACCGCGTCGAACGGGCGCAGGCTGGCGACGGCCCAGGTGTGCAACCAGGCCGGATGGGTCGCCAATGGCGCATTGAGCAGGCCGAACAGCCACTCGTCGAAAATGACACAGAGCATCTGGCCCGTAGGCCACAACCAAAAACACAGCAGTGCAAGAGGTAGTAAGTTACACAACGCCAAGCGACCGAGGTTCCACCTTGCTTGGAACAAACCCGGATTGTTCATAAAATGCCTCCCGTGGCCGAACATTAATGCACCAAAATGGTGCTAGTCCGTGATTTTCGCCTCTCGTACACATTTTGTCATTACTTCAGATACCCAAACCTATGACCGATCTACCAGATACCGACTTCACCCAACGCTTCATCTTTGATGACAGCGACACTCGCGGCGAGCTGGTTGCGTTGGAACGTAGCTATGCCGAAGTTCTCGCCAAACACCCTTACCCGGAGCCTGTCGCGCAACTGCTCGGTGAGTTGATGGCGGCGGCGTCGCTGCTGGTTGGCACCTTGAAGTTCGACGGTTTGCTGATCCTCCAGGCCCGCTCCGAAGGGCCGGTGCCGATGCTGATGATCGAGTGCTCCAGCGAGCGCGAAATCCGTGGCCTGGCCCGTTACGAAGCGGACCGCATCGCTCCGGACGCGACCCTGGCCGACCTGATGCCCGGCGGCGTCCTTGCGCTGACGGTCGACCCGACCCAGGGCCAGCGCTACCAGGGCATCGTCGACCTCGATGGCGCGACCCTGTCCGAGTGCTTCACCAATTACTTCGTCATGTCCCAGCAGGTGGGCACGCGTTTCTGGCTGTATGCCGACGGGCGCCGCGCGCGCGGCCTGCTGTTGCAGCAACTGCCGGCCGACCGGATCAAGGACGAAGACGACCGCGCCGCCAGTTGGCAACACATCACCACCCTGGGCGGCACCCTGACCGCCGACGAGTTGCTGGGTCTGGACAACGAAACCGTGCTGCACCGCCTCTACCACGAAGAGCAGGTGCGCTTGTTCGATCCACAGCACCTGCACTTTCATTGCAGTTGCTCGCGGGACCGTTCCGGCACTGCGCTGGTTAGCCTGGGCCTGGAAGATGCACAGCAATTGGTGGTCGAACACGGCGGCCACATCGAGATCGACTGTCAGTTCTGCAACGAGCGCTACCTGTTCGATGCCGCCGATGTCGCTCAATTATTCGCTGGAGCAGGCGTAGACACACCCTCGGATACTCGCCACTAAAACGTTTCAGCGCAGGTGATTTACCTGACATTTGTTCAAATGAGGCCGTACTGACGGGAGGACCCTACTTTTTTTGGGTGTTTCTGGCATAATCCGGCCCACTTTTTTCGCGGTAGTAGTGCACAACTTTCTACTACAAAACGTTTGGAGCACTCGGCCACTGGCCGACGGGGAACCTCATGACGCAAGCCAACAACGCCGTGTACACCGATCTGAGTGTCGACGATCTGGTTAAAGAAGCCTTGAACCGCGGTGAAGGCGAGCTGTCCGACACCGGCGCCCTGGTTGTCCGCACCGGCCACCGCACTGGCCGCTCGCCAGTCGACCGTTTCATCGTTGAAGAACCTTCCACCCAGGACGCCATCGCCTGGGGCCCGATCAACCGCAAGTTCCCGGCTGACAAGTTCGATGCCCTGTGGGACCGCGTTGAAGCCTTCATCGGCGAACGCGAGCGCTTTGTTTCCCACGTCCATGTAGGTTCCGATCCTGCGCACTACCTGCCGGTCAAGATGACCACCGGTACTGCCTGGCACAACCTTTTCGGCCGCTGCCTGTTCATCAACCCCGAAGCCGGCCAGTACAACGCCGGTGGCAAGGCTGAGTGGCAGATCCTCAACGTGCCCGAGTTCGAATGCGTTCCGGAACGTGACGGCACCAATTCCGACGGCACCGTGATTCTCAACTTCGCCGCTCGCAAAGTGCTTATCGCTGGTATGCGTTACGCCGGCGAAATGAAAAAAGCCCTGTTCTCGGTACAGAACTTCCTGCTGCCAGCGGTCGACGTGCTGCCGATGCACTGCGCCGCCAACATGGGCGAGGCGGGCGACGTGACCCTGTTCTTCGGCCTGTCTGGCACCGGCAAAACCACCCTGTCGGCCGACGAAAGCCGTTACCTGATCGGTGACGACGAACACGGCTGGGGCGTTGGCGTGGTGTTCAACATCGAAGGCGGTTGCTATGCCAAGTGCATCGACTTGTCCGAGAAGAACGAGCCGGTCATCTGGAAAGCCATCCAGCACGGCGCCGTGCTCGAAAACGTCGTACTCGATGCGAACAAGAAGGCCGACTACGCCGACGACAGCCTGACCCAGAACAGCCGTGCGGCCTACCCACGTGAACTGATCGAAAAACGCGCCCCGCTGAACCTGGGCGGCGAGCCCAACGCGGTGATCTTCCTGACCTGCGACCTGACTGGCGTACTGCCGCCAGTGTCGATCCTCAGCGAAGAACAGGCGGCCTACCACTTCCTGTCCGGCTACACCGCCTTGGTGGGTTCGACTGAAATGGGTTCGGGCAGTGGCATCAAGTCCACCTTCTCCACCTGCTTCGGCGCGCCGTTCTTCCCGCGTCCGGCCGGCGAATACGCTGAGCTGCTGATTAAGCGCATCCGTGGCTTCGGCTCCAAGGTGTACCTGGTCAACACCGGTTGGACCGGCGGTGGCTACGGTGTGGGCAAGCGTTTCAACATCCCGACCACCCGTGGTGTTATCGCCGCCATCCAGAGCGGTGCTCTGGTGGGTGCCGAGACTGAGCACCTGGACACCATCAACCTCGACGTGCCGCTGGCCGTACCGGGCGTTGAAACTGGCCTGTTGAACCCACGCAACACCTGGGCCGACAAGGCTGCCTACGACGAAGCCGCCAAGGCATTGGCCGCCCTGTTCGTCGAGAACTTCAAGAAGTTCGACGTCAGCGACGCCATCAAGGCCGCCGGCCCGAAGTTGTAATGACTTCGCGCTAGCGCAACGAAAAAACCGCCCTTCGGGGCGGTTTTTTTCGGTCATTGAAAACTACGGCAGTTCGCCGCGCGAGGCCGCTTCCAGGTCCATTAAGCCCCGGCCATAGGCCTCGCTGTTGGCGTAGATGCCGGTGCGATTGGCGGTGCTGAGCAGCCGATCGCGGATCTGCTGCGGGCTGAGGTGCGGGTAGCGGCTTTGCAGCGCGGCCAGTGCGCCACTAACGATGGCCGTGGCCGGAGAGGTGCCGGCGGTCTGGGTATAGCCACCGTCCTTGGCGGTGGTGGTCAGGCCCATGTCATTGCCGGAATCGCCACCGGGGACGGCGATGCACCAGGCCGCGGCCACGCCGCAGTAGTTGGATTTGGCATTGACCACGGTGCCGTCGCGTTTGAGGGCGATGACCGCTATCCAGCCTTTTTCCAGCTCCGGGATGGCCAGCGGCAAGCCGGGTTCGGCCAGGGGTTCGCGTTTGAGTTCATTGCCGGTGGGGAAGACAAACACCGCGCCCTCGGCCACCAGTTTGCGCGCCATCTCCAGGGATTGCGGCATCACCTGCTTGTAGCGGGCTTCGGTGATTTCCGTGGCCGGGATCGCATTGGCCCAGGCGTTGCTGAAGATCCGCGCGCCTTGGTCGAAGCCGAACTGCCAGGATTGAGCGATCTCGCTGTCGAAGAAAAACGGCTCGTTGTCGTCACCGAAGCGCAGCGGGATCAGTTGCGCGTTGAACGCTACGCCGTGCATGCCGGCACCGTCCTTGTTGGCCGCCAGGATGCCGGCCATCTGCGTGCCGTGGCCCAGCCTGTCGATGGTGCCGGGGCGGTCTTCGACATAGTCGTAGCCCGGGTGGCCGATGCGGCCCTTGAATTCCGGCAGGTCGGCATTGAGGCCCGAATCGACAAGGGCCACCTTCACGCCCTGGCCGGTGCCGCCGCGGGCGTACAAGGCGGAGGCCTTGATGACGGTCAGGGCTTTTTGCTCGATGTATTCAGGGGTTTCGAAGTTGGGAGCCTCAGGCTCGATGACAGGTTGTTGGGGCACGGTCAGGCATCCGGTCAGGGTCAGCGACAAGCCCGCCAGGCTTATCCATGGTAAAAAGCCGGGCTTGTACGGTCGGGCACTCAAGAGGGGGGTGTGCATGGTTCATTCCTTTAGGTTGATGTGCTTCGGGCTTCCAGCCGCGATGTGGGCGAATCTTAGCCCCGGTTGCCAGGGGTGGTGCAGTGGTTATGTCGTTGGTTTTGTTTCAGCGTGTGGAGCCGTATTCCGCCCTTTTTTCGACTTTTTGGAGCCGCGACCTTATGTACAGCACCCTCGAGCGGGTTTTCGGTTATCCACAGTTTCGCCCTGGCCAGGAGGCGGCGGTCAGTGCGGTATTGGCCGGGCGTTCGGTGGCGGCGATATTTCCTACGGGCTCCGGTAAATCTCTGTGCTACCAGTTACCGGCGTTGCTGCTGCCGCATCTGACACTGGTGGTGTCGCCGCTCTTGGCATTGATGCAGGACCAGTTGGCGTTCTTGCAACGCCACGGCATTGCGGCGGCGAGTATCGATTCGGTGCAGAGCCGTGAAGACGCCAGTGCGGTGATGGCGCGGGCGCGGTCCGGTGAGTTAAAGATCCTGATGATCTCCGTGGAGCGCCTGAAGAACGAACGCTTTCGTAACTTCCTACAACAGGTGCAGATTTCTCTGTTGGTGATCGATGAGGCGCACTGTATTTCGGAGTGGGGCCACAACTTCCGCCCGGATTACCTGAAGCTGCCGGACTACCAACGCCAGTTCGCTATCCCCCAGGCCTTGCTGCTCACCGCCACCGCGACGCCGCAGGTAATTGCCGACATGCAGGCCAAGTTCGCTATCGCCCCCGCCGACGTGGTGACCACCGGTTTCTACCGGCCCAACCTCAACCTGCTGGTGGAGCCGGTAAGCGGCCAGGACAAGCGTCGGCGGCTGGTGCAGTGGATGAGCGCGCGAGCAGGGCAGGCGAGCATCGTCTACGTCACGCTGCAAAAAACCGCCGAGCAGATTGCCGAACACCTGAGCCAGCACGGTATCGCCGCCCAGGCTTATCACGCCGGGTTGCCCCATGAGCGGCGCGAGGCCATCCAGCGCCAGTTCATGGCGGGCCAGGCCGGTTGCATCGTCGCCACCATCGCGTTCGGCATGGGCATCGACAAAAGCGATATCCGCAACGTGGTGCATTTTGACCTGCCCAAATCCATCGAGAACTACAGCCAGGAAATCGGCCGCGCCGGCCGCGATGGCCAGCCCTGCGATTGCCTGGTGCTGGCCAACCGCGACAGCCTCAATGTGCTGGAAAACTTCGTCTACGGCGACACTCCGGAGTTGAGCGGCATCCGCTGTGTGCTGGAAGAACTGCAAGGCGCCGCACCGGACGGCCAGTGGGAATTTTTGCTGGGGCCGCTGGCAGACCAGAGCAACATCCGCCAACTGCCCCTCAAGACCTTGCTGGTGCAGTTGGAATTACGGGGGTTGATCGCCCCGCGTTACGCCTATTTCGCCGAATATCGCTTCAAATTACTCCTTGAACCAGAGGCATTGCTGACGCGTTTCGAGGGCGAGCGACGCGACTTCGTGGCGGCGATCATCCACACCTCTAGCCGCGCCCGGACCTGGGCCACGGTGAATTTCGACGCGCTCTACGAGCAGTACGGCGCCGAGCGCAACCGGGTGGTCAAGGCGCTGGATTACTTCCAGGAAAAGGGCTGGGTGGAGCTGGAAAGCAAGCAGATGACCGAGGTTTACAGCGTGCTGGCGGATTTCGATGCGCCAGCCCTGAGCGCCGAACTGCACGCCTACTTTACCCGCCACGAACGCGGGGAAATTGCACGCATCCACGCCATGCTCGACCTGTTCGCCACTGAGCAGTGCCTGGGCCATCGCCTGGCCCGCTACTTTGGCGACGAGCAGGCGCCGCAACGCTGCGGCCACTGCTCGGTGTGCCATGGCCAGGTCGCGCATTTGCCGGCGCCGCCCGAGTTGCCCGCGCTTGTGGATAAAAACTTCGCGGTGCTGTGCGGCACATTTATCCACAGGCACCAGCAGCACACGGGGCTTGAGCCCAGCAGCGAATTGCTGACGCGCTTCCTGGGCGGCATCAGCGCGCCGCTGTTCACCAAGCTCAAGGCCCGCGCGATCCCCGGGTTCGCGGCGCTGGAGGATTACCCTTACGCGCAGGTGCGTGCGTGGGTCGAAGGCCAGTTGCCGGGCTGAGGCCTGTCACCCGCCGCCGCTGTTGTCGTAGCCAGCGGGGCTACAACTTCGCAGGCAGCAGGCGCAGGGTGCTGCGGGTGTTGGCGCTGACTTCTTCTTCGCTGAAATGGGCCTGTTGATAGAGGCCCTCGATGTACGCCTCGGCCTGGTCGCCGTAGTGCTTGTCGAACGGTACGCCACTCTGGCCGACCGGGTTGATGGTCAAGCTGTGGGCCGGGTCGGCGAAGTCGATCAGGCGCCGGGTCGAGGGGCCGTAGGTGACCGGCCATGGCGCGGGGCCGATTTTGGCCGAGAGATTGTTCGGCACTTCGTGGCTGCCCGGCGCGGCGAACGGGCCGACATTGAACAGCCGATCTAGCGGTTTTTGCGTGCCCAGTGGATGGCTGTGGGTCAGGGTGTGGGCCTTGCCCCACTGCCATTGGCCGGGGTCGTCGCCCAGGGTGGCGCTCAGGTGGGCGATGCTGTTCTGCCAGGCCAGCAGCACGATCTGGGCGCGGGTTTCCTTGGCTGGCGTGTGGCGGTTGTCCCACCAGGGCGAGTCGACGGTGGCGGCCAGGCGCGGCAATGCGGCGTCGATCACCCGGGTCGAGAGCAGGGTGTCGAAAAAGCTGTCGCCCAACTCATCGCGAAACACGGCATCGCTGAGGTTGTAGAGAAACTGGTTGAACAGCGTCGCGCTGGTGGATGCCAGCGGATAGTCGCCCGGCCACTGCGCCAGTTGCTCCAGTAGCTTGCGTTGGGCCGGGTCTTTGACCTCGGCGCGCAGGTCCGCCAGCAAAGGCGCCAACAGGCGCGGGCCGTAGGCGGTGGTGGTGCCCAGTTGCAGTTTCTGGCTGTTTTCCAAGTCCCAACTGATGCTGGCGTCGCTCAGTTGCCGGTTCAGGTGTTGGCCGCGATCGGCGAGGTTGTAGTAGCCAGGGATCTCCATGCCGGTGGGTGAAGCCGGTTGGTAGTTGGCCGAGAGGATATAGCCGCGCGGCGGGTTTTCTTCCTGCGGATTGGCGCTGAACGGGTAGAAGCCTTCCTTGTCGGCCTGGGCCGTAGTGCCGTCGAGGATGAACGCCGGGTTGGCCCCCGCTGCGCGTTTGGGCAACTGCGCCGCGGCCCACCAGGCGATGTCGCCGCGGGCATTGGCCCACACCAGGTTCAGCCCCGGCGCATGGACCTTGGCCGCCGCGCTGCGGGCCTTGGCCAGGGTGTCGGCGCGGTTGAGCTGGTAGAAGCCTTCAAGGATCGGGTTCTGGGTTTCCAGGAAGGCCCACCACATGGCGATGGGGGTCTTGCCTGCCGTGGCACCCAGCACGTCGTTGATGATCGGGCCATGGGGTGATTGGCGCAGCTCCAGGGTGACTGGGGCCTGGCCCTTGACCGCGATCTGTTGTTGGCTGCGGATCAGGTCTACCCATTGCTCGCGGTACCAGACCTGGTTGGGGTTGTCCGGGTTGACCTTCTCGGCGATCAAGTCGAGGTCGTCGTTCTGGAACATCGTCAGGCTCCAGCCGAAATCCCGGTTGTGGCCCAGGAACGCGAAGGGCACCAGGGCCTGGTGATGGCCGTATAGCTCAAAATCCGGCGTGGACAACTGCGCCTCGTACCACACCGCCGGCACCGAGAAGCGGATGTGAGGGTCGCCGGCCAGCAGCGGTTTGCCGCTTTTGCTGCGGGTGCCGTCCACCACCCAGGCGTTGCTGCCTTCCATCTGCGGCAAGCCATTGTCGGCCAGGGCTTGTTCGCTGAGACGGGCGATGGCGTTCAGGTCCTGCCAGTCCCCGGCGCTCAGGCCCGGAGCCTGGGCCAGCATGCCTTTGGGCTGCCAGCTCAGGTCGAAGACGTCCAGGTAGTCGGGGCCCACCTGGTCGCGGATGTAGGTGAGCAAGGGCTCGGTACGAAACGCGGCAGCGAAGCTGTAGGCCATGTACCCGGCGACGCTGATGGTGTCTTCCACGGTGAAGGGCCGCGGGGTGATGCCTAGCACATCGAACTCCAGCGGGTGCGGTCGGGCATCCTGATATTGGTTGATGCCGTCCAGATAAGCCTGCAAGGCCTGCGACGCGGCAGATTGGCGATCCAGGCTGGCGGCATAGCTAGCGGCGCGCTCGCGGATGCGCAGGCTGCGGAACAGTTTGTCGGTGTCTACCAGTTTGGGTCCCAGCACCTCGGCCAGTTCGCCCCGGGCCAGGCGCCGCATGATTTCCATCTGGAACAGGCGATCCTGGGCGTGCACATAGCCCAGGGCGCGGTAGAGGTCGAGGTCATTGCTGGCGCGGATGTGGGGCACGCCACGTTCGTCGTAGCGCACGGTGACCGCATCCTTGAGGCCGTTGACCGCCACCAGGCCCTGGCGCGACGGCTGCTTGCCATACAGGTACCAGCCACCGCCCAGGGCGAGTACGAGCAGTAGCAGGGCCAAGAGGGTCAGGATGCGTTTCATTGAAGCTCCTTGTTGTTTCTTATGGGGGTGCCACCCGCGAACCGCGAACATTTAGCACAACCACCCCGGTGGCGCAGGCTTGTCCGTGAAAAGTCGCAATTGCCTTACTCGGCCGGCACCGCCGTCCACGGGCAGTAGCAGCCCACCGCCAGGGTATGCGTGGCGTTGACCGGGCGGTTCTCGCTCAAGGCCTGGAGGATGGGCTCGATGAAGCTGTTGCTGGAGTTGCAGGTCAGGCCTTCGCTGTACGGGCCGAAGTAGGCCAGTTTGCCATCGCGGTTCCAGATCGCCACGGCGGGGCTGGCGGGGATCTGCTCGGCGCCGGGCAGGCTGTCGAGGTAGGTCATTTGGCTCAGGTCGGCCGGTAATTTGCCTTGGCTGCCAGGTTTTTGCACGGCGTAGAACGCCACACCCTGGGGCGCGAAATGCGCGATCAGTTCGCTCAAGTGCTGCTGGTTGCCGACGTTGCAGGGGCAGGCCGGGTCCCAGAAATGCACGAGGCGGATCGGCCCCGGGCCATCGATGGCGGCGGGCAGGCGCAGGGCATCGCCGGAAAACACCGCCGTGTGTTCGCTGAAGGTGCGCACATAGCGCTCCTGGAACCATTGGTAGGCGGCCCAGAGCGTCGCCGCGCACACCAGGGCGAGCAGGCTGGCAATCAGGGTTGTGCGGTAGGGCAGGCGCATGCGGATCAATCCTCGAAGGTCGCGTAGCTTGCCATGCCGGGCGCGACAGATGAATATCGCAGGCCCATAAAGTCTGTTGCGCAGCCTGGCGCATTTGTCTGGAACCTCTTATGCCTGCGACCTTCGACCCCGATTCCCTACGTGCCAGCCTGCGACCATTGGCCGCCGCGCAGCCGTTGTCGGTACAGGCCCGGGCCTACCAGCACTTCTACGGGTTGGACCTGGCCGACTGCGAAGCGGGCCTGGGGTGTTTTGCGGCAGGTGGCTACGAGGTGGTGAGCCAGGTGTGGCGACCCCGGCAGGCGCGGGGCACGCTGTTTTTGCTGCACGGTTTTTACGACCACATGGGCTTGTATCGCCACGTCATCCAGTGGGCGCTGGCGCAGCAGCTCGTGGTGATTGCCTGCGACTTGCCGGGCCATGGGCTGTCCAGCGGCGAGCGTGCCAGCATCGCCGATTTCGCTGAGTACCAGGCGACGCTGCAAGGCCTGTTCGCCGAGGCGCAGTCCCTCGACCTGCCGCAGCCCTGGCACCTGTGCGGGCAGAGCACGGGCGGGGCGATTGTGGTGGACCATGTGCTCAGCGAGGGTGCCCGCAGCCCGGCCCAGGGCCAGGTAATCCTGCTCTCGCCCCTGGTGCGGCCGCGGGCCTGGGGCTGGTCGCAGCTCAGCTATTACCTGCTCAAACCTTTCGTCAACGGTATCGCCCGGCGGTTCAGCGAAAACTCCAACGACCCGGCGTTCCTGGCGTTCCTGCAGGCCGATCCGCTGCAACCCTTGCGCCTGCCGACCGCGTGGGTCGGCGCGTTGGCGCGCTGGATCAAACGCATCGAGGCGCTGCCGGGCAGCCCGCGGCGGCCGCTGATCGTCCAGGGGCAAGCGGACATGACGGTGGACTGGCAACACAACCTGGAGGTGCTCAAGCACAAATTCGACCGCCCGCAGGTGTTGATGCTGCCCACGGCGCGGCATCACCTGGCCAATGAAACCCAGGCCCTGCGCGACGAGTATTTTGCGTTCTTGAGCAAGCGGCTCAAGGGCCGCGGCCTTTGACTTGGGGCGCCCCGGTTTACGGGTTGAGGCTGGAGCTGCTCTGGCCCACGGCGAGCCCGGCGCGGATCGCCGCCAGCGCAGCCTGGTAGTAGGTCTTGCCCTCGGCCGACTCGGCGAAGGTGGCGAATTCTTCCAGCTCGGCGTCGGACAAATCGCGATAGACGTAGAGCAGGGTGTTGTTCAGGTCGGCACCGATCTGTTCCATCAGCCGCTGGCGCTGGCCGTTGAGCATGCCTTGGGCCTGGCCGCCGCCCAACAGCCCGGGAATCATCTGGCTCAGGCTGTCGGCCGCCACGCCGGCGATGGCCAGGCTGACTTCGGCCCCCGCCTCGCGCGCCGGTAGGGCTTGGGCCAGGTGGCCGATGATGAGCAGACGGTTGTCGCTGGCTTCGATTTTCGGCAAGCCCTGGGCGTTTTTCGCCAATTGGTCGCGGCGCGTGGCCAGCAGTTCGGCGGCGATGACCTTGCGTCCCAGGGGCGACTGGAAAAACGCCAGCGCCGGCGCCGGGTCGGCAAGCTTCTGGCGCAACTGGGCCAGGGCACGCTGGTCCATGGCTTGGGGCGCGAAACGTTGGTTGCTGTTGTCCACTAACGCCTGGTACACCGCCGGCGGCAGGCTGCTGCGGTAGCGTTGCTGGGCGGCGGTCAAGGCATCGGTGAAATGCGCACGTTGCTGCGGCCAGCCGGCGACCGTGTAGAGCTGGTCGAGGCCGTCTGCCCAGGTGGGCAACGCGCAGAACATCAACAATGAAAAAAGCAAACGGCGCATAGGGACTCCTGTCAGCAGGCCACCATTGTCCGTGGCACTTTGGGACTTGTCGAGAATTCGTATCAGTCCGCTATGCGGCTCTGTCGGATATTGGGCCGTATCGATACTATGCGCGCCATGCAAATACCCTCTGAACACCCGCTGTTGTTACGCATCGTTGACGACCTGGCTACGCGGGGGTGGTCACAGCAGAATATTTTCCTGCCGGAGGCTCTGACTCTGGAACTGGCGGCTGAGTGCCATAAACGTGCCGCCGAAGGTGAGCTCGCCCCGGCCGCCGTGGGGCGAGGGCCGTTCCAGGAGATTCGCGAGGGGATTCGCGGCGACCATATTCAGTGGCTCGAACCCGGCCAGGCCCTGCCTTGCGATACCTACCTGGGCTTGATGGACAGCCTGCGCGTGGCCATGAACCGTGGCCTGTACCTGGGGCTTGAGGATTTCGAGTGCCATTTCGCCCTGTACCCACCGGGGGCGTTTTACCTCAAGCATGTGGATCGCTTTCGCGACGATGACCGGCGCATGGTCTCGGCGGTGATCTACCTCAACCAAGGCTGGCTGCCGGAGCATGGCGGCCAATTGCGCATGTACCTGGACGATGGCGTTGAATACGACGTGACCCCCACGGGCGGCTGCCTGGTGGTGTTTCTGTCGGGAGAGGTGCCCCATGAAGTGCTGCCCGCCACCCGCGAACGCCTGTCGTTGACGGGCTGGTTTCGCCGTCGCGGCAACGAGCCGTTTTGACCCTGCACAAGGTGCTGGTGAGCCGCTGCCTGCTGGGGCATCGGGTGCGTTACGACGCCGGCGCCAGCGGGCCGTTCGATCAACTGGAACAGTGGCTCGCGCAAGGGCGGGTGGTGGCACTGTGCCCGGAGGTCGCCGGCGGCTTGCCCACGCCCAGGCCCGCGGCGGAGATTCCCGGTGGCCAGGGTGTCGAGGTGTTGGCGGGCGATGCGCGGGTGCTGACCGCTGCCGGTGAGGACTTCACCGCAGCGTTTTTATCCGGGGCCCAGCAGGCGTTGGCGTTGGTGCAGCGTTTCGACATCCGCGTCGCCGTGCTCAAGGCCAACAGCCCTTCATGCGGCAACCTTTTGACCTATGACGGCACGTTCAGCGGGGTCAAGGTGGGAGGCGAGGGCGTCACTGCGGCGCTGCTCAAGCGCCATGGCGTGCAGGTGTTCAACGAGCTTGAATTACCTGCTGCCGCCCAGGCCCTTGCGGCGCTCGGCCGGTAGCGGCGGGCTTCAGTTCTTGGGCGGTGTGCTGGCGTCCATGCCGAACCATTTCTCCGACAGCGCCATTAGCCGGCCATCTGCTTTGATCCGTTGCAACGCCTTGTCCAGGCTGGCCTGGAACGCCGGGTTGCCCTTCTGGAAAGGGATCACCAGGCTCAATGTCGGGCCGACCTTGGCCCCTTCCTTAACCGGCAGTTGGCTATCGCGGATCGCGAAAGGCACCAGCAGGCGATCGCTGATGGCGGCGTCGATCTGCTTGGCGGCCACGTCCTTGAGCGGTTGCTTGGCGTCGGGGTAGCTGCGCAGGTCGATCCCCTCGACGGTGCGCGCCTGCTCCACAAACTGGCTGCCCTGCGCCACGCCCAGGGCCTGGCCCTTGAGGGCGTCGAGAGTGGAGAGTGGGCGCTGCTCTTCCTCACGCACGATCAATTGCGCGTTGGAATAGCTGTAGGGCTCGCTGAAATCGAAACGATCCTTGAGTTGCGGGGTCAGTGCTATGTGGTTCAGGGCGATGTCGTATTTACCGCTCTCGACACCCGGCAGCAGGTCATTGGCGTCGGTGACGACGAAGTCCGCGCGAACATCGAGTTCGTTGGCGAGCAATTGCCCCAGTTCCACTTCAAAACCGGTCAATTTGCCGTCGTCCTTGAAGTTGAACGGCGGGTTGTCGGCTTGCAGTGCGATGCGCAGTTCACCGCGGTCATTCACATCGTCGATCAATTCGGCTTGAGCACAAACGCTCACAAGGGGGAGCAGCATTAATAGGCCAGGCAAAAAGCGCATGGTTACTCCTTTGATTTCTAATGTGCCGCGCAGGGTGCTGATGCGCTTTGCTATGGTGTTGAGTGCCTTCGACAACGAATAGCCACGAAGTTGTCATAAACCTACAAAATTTGCGAAAGAACTGGAGAAGTTAATGAAAACCTTTATGTCGCGTGCAGCGTTTGCAGGTTTGTTATTGAGCGCCTCGATGCTCGCCATGGCTGCCGAGGTTCCGCGTACAGCGGCACCGGCGGGTGCCAAAGTGTTCATCGTGTCGCCGGCCGATGGCGCTACGGTGGCGAAAACCTTCAAGGTCAAGTTTGGCGTCGAGGGCATGGCCCTGGCCCCTGCCGGTGACCAGACGAAGAACACCGGCCATCACCATTTGCTGATCGATGTCGACAAGTTGCCGGCAGAAAATATGCCAATCCCCGCCGATGCCAACCATATCCACTTCGGTAAGGCGCAGACCGAAACCGAAGTCACTCTGGCCCCGGGCAAGCACACCTTGCAACTGGAATTGGCGGACAAGAACCATGTGCCGTTCAAGCCGGTGCTGGTCTCGGAAAAAATCACGGTCACCGTGGAATAAAAAAGGAAGCCCCCGGCAAATCGCATTTGGGTGCGATCTGCCGGGGGCTCCTTTTTTAGCTGCAAGCTATAAGCGGGCAAACATCAACTTGCCGCTGGCCCGGTTCTTAGAAAAGAACCCGGCTACGGATAGTGCCGTTGATGTGCTGCAACTTCTCTTGCGCCAGGTCCGAGTACTCGGCGTCAACGTCGATCACAACGTAGCCGACTTTCTCGTTGGTTTGCAGGAACTGACCGGAAATGTTGATGCCGTTTTCGGCGAAAACCTTGTTGATCTCGCTCATCACGCCCGGGATGTTCTCGTGGATGTGCAGCAAACGGTGCTTGCCAGGGTGAGCCGGCAGGGCCACTTCAGGGAAGTTAACCGACGACACGGACGTGCCGTTGTCGCTGTACTTGACCAGTTTTTCCGCCACTTCCAGGCCAATGTTGGCTTGGGCTTCTGCAGTCGAACCGCCGATGTGCGGGGTCAGGATGACATTGTCCAGGCCACGCAGCGGGCTCTCGAACTCTTCATCGTTGGAGCGTGGCTCCACCGGGAACACGTCGATGGCGGCGCCAATCAAGTGTTTGTCCTTGATCGCGTCGGCCAGTGCGTCGAGCTCGACCACCGTACCGCGTGCCGCGTTGATGAGGATGCCGCCCTTCTTGATGGCGCGGATTTCCTTCTCGCCGATCATCCACTGGGTGGCTGCGGTTTCCGGCACGTGCAGGGTGACGATGTCGGACATGCCCAGCAGGTCGTGCAGGCTGCCGACCTGGGTCGCGTTGCCCAGTGGCAGTTTGGTCACGGTGTCGTAGAAGAACACCTGCATGCCCAGGCCTTCGGCCAGCACGGACAGCTGCGTGCCGATCGAGCCATAACCGACGATACCCAGCTTTTTGCCGCGGATTTCAAAGGAGTTGGCCGCACTTTTGATCCAGCCGCCACGGTGGCAGGAAGCGTTTTTCTCAGGGATGCCACGCAGCAGCAGGATCGCTTCGGCCAGCACCAATTCAGCCACTGAGCGGGTGTTGGAGTAAGGCGCGTTGAACACCGCGATGCCGCGCGCGCGGGCCGCGCTGAGATCCACCTGATTGGTGCCGATGCAGAAACAGCCGACTGCCACCAGCTTCTTGGCGTGATCGAAGATTTCTTCAGTCAGCTGGGTGCGGGAGCGAATGCCGATAAAGTGCGCGTCGGCGATCTTTTCCTTGAGCTGGGACTCCGGCAGAGAACTGGTGATGTACTCAATGCTGGTGTACCCGGCGGCCTTTAGGACGTCGACGGCCGATTGGTGGACGCCTTCCAGAAGAAGGAACTTGATCTTGCTCTTATCGAGAGAAGTCTTGCTCATCTGCGTAAACCTGTATCCCGGAGAAAAATGGCAGGGAATCGAGCAGCGCAAGCTGACCCGGACGGCAGGAAAGCCGTCACCGCAGGAGGCCCTTGGGCACTCTCCTGCGGGGGCGGTATGCTAGCATACGCGCCCCGCTAAACACTCATTCCTGCGACGTGAAGCGTTCTCAGGATGACCATGAATTGTTCGAGAGTTCTATCCATGACCAATCCTGCCCTGATTGATGAGCTGAAGACCCTGGTCGAGCCCGGCAAAGTCCTCACCGATGCCGACTCCCTCGCTGCCTACGGCAAGGATTGGACCAAGCATTTTGCTCCGGCGCCCTGTGCCATCGTCTTCCCGAAAACCACCGAACACGTCCAGGCCATCGTGCGCTGGGCCAACGCCCATCACGTGGCGCTGGTGCCTTCGGGTGGCCGCACGGGCCTGTCGGCGGCGGCCGTGGCGGCCAATGGTGAAGTGGTGGTGTCTTTCGACTACATGAACCAGATTCTCGACGTGAACCTCACCGACCGCACTGCCGTGTGCCAACCGGGCGTGGTCACCAAGCAGTTGCAGAACGCTGCCGAAGCACAGGGCCTGTACTACCCGGTGGATTTCGCGTCTTCGGGTTCCAGCCAGATTGGCGGCAATATCGGCACCAATGCCGGCGGGATCAAGGTCATTCGCTACGGCATGACCCGCAACTGGGTCGCGGGCATGAAAGTGGTCACCGGCAAGGGCGACGTGCTGGAACTGAACAAAGACCTCATCAAGAACGCCACCGGTTATGACATGCGCCAGTTGTTCATCGGCGCCGAAGGTACCCTGGGCTTTGTGGTCGAAGCCACTATGCGCCTGGACCGGGCCCCGAAAAACCTCACAGCGATGGTGCTGGGCACCGCGGATTTCGATTCGATCATGCCGGTGCTGCACGCCTTCCAGAGCAAGCTGGACCTGACGGCATTCGAGTTCTTTTCCGACAAGGCGCTGGCCAAGGTCATGGCCCGAGGCGATGTGCCGCCGGCGTTCGAGACCGACTGCCCGTTCTACGCCCTGCTGGAATTCGAAGCCACCACCGAAGAAGTGGCCAACCACGCCCTGGAAACCTTCGAGCACTGCGTCGAGCAGGGCTGGGTGCTGGACGGCGTGATGAGCCAGAGCGAAACCCAATTGCACAACCTGTGGAAACTGCGCGAGTACATCTCCGAGACCATTTCCCACTGGACGCCGTACAAAAACGACATTTCGGTCACTGTGTCGAAAGTGCCGGCCTTCTTGAAGGAAATCGACGCCATCGTCGGCGAACACTATCCAGACTTCGAAATCGTCTGGTTCGGCCACATCGGCGACGGCAACCTGCACTTGAACATCCTCAAGCCCGATAACCTGAGCAAGGATGAGTTCTTCGCCAAGTGCGCCACCGTCAACAAGTGGGTGTTCGAAACCGTCGAGAAGTACAACGGTTCGATCTCCGCCGAGCACGGCGTGGGCATGACCAAGCGCGATTACCTGACTTACAGCCGTTCCCCGGTTGAAATCGAGTACATGAAAGCGGTCAAAGCGGTGTTCGACCCGAACGGCATCATGAACCCGGGCAAGATTTTCGCGGTTTGAAACCCCCTCCAGGAGTCGGTCAATGAGCTACCAGCACCAGTACGTCGATGGCACGCGCATTCATTTCCCGGTCGGGAAAGTGGTCTGCATCGGGCGCAACTACGCCGAGCACGCCAAGGAACTGGACAACCCGGTGCCTAGCGAACCGTTGTTGTTCATCAAGCCCGGCAGTTGCGTGGTGCCGCTGGAGGGTGGCTTTGCCATCCCCGCCGAGCGCGGTTCGGTGCACTACGAAGCGGAAATCGCGGTGCTGATCGGCAAGCCGCTGTCCGCCAAGCCCAGCCGCGAAGAAGTGCTGGATGCCATCTCCGGGTTCGCCCCGGCGCTGGACCTGACCCTGCGCGACAAGCAGGCCGAGCTCAAGGCCAAGGGCCTGCCTTGGGAAATCGCCAAGTCGTTCGACGGCGCGGCGGTGATTGCGCCGTTCGTAGTCAGCAGCAGCTTCAGCGACCTGACCGATATCGGCATTCGCCTGACCATCAACGGTGAAGTGCGCCAGGATGGCAACAGCGCCATCATGCTCAACCCCATCGTGCCGATGATCCAGTACATGGCCGGTTGCTTCTCACTGCAGGCCGGCGACGTGATCCTGACCGGCACCCCAGTGGGCGTCGGCCCGCTGAGTGTTGGTGATGAGCTGGTGCTGGAACTGCCAGGCGTGAGCCGCTTCGAAAGCCGCGTGCGCTAAGCACGATATGTGTGGGCGCGCGGGCGAGCCTGCGATGAGGCCGGTACATCCGCTACCGCTTTAGCGGCTGGGCGGTTGCCATCGCGGGCGAGCGGAGCGCCGCCCGGCCCGTTCCCACACACGGCTATACCGACCGTTATCGCTTCGCTTTTCCTTTGCATTTTTTTCACATCCAGTCTGGATAATTCGGCCCGCCGGGCATCCGAGCCTGTCTTCTTGTGCTATTACCCTTGGCTCACTTTCCGGAACGCCCCGTCATGGCCATTCTCCCAGCCTCAAAACCCGCTGCCGCTCGTCGTTCCCGCTTTGTCATGCGCTGGTATTCCTGGCTGTTGCTGGCGGGTGTGGTGATTTATGGCCTGTCGGCGGCCATGCACTGGGACGATCGCGGGGTGTTGTGGGTGCTGGAGCGGTTTGAAACGCCACTGGAACGCAAAGAAAGCATCTGGCTGCCGGATTATCACGCCGTCATCGACGCCAAACCCCTGGTGGGCATGGAAGACGACGAGGCCTCGGACGTGGCCTATAACCCGCTGACCAAGACGCTGTTCGCGGTGATGGGCAAAAAGCCATTTTTGAGTGAGCTGACCCTGCAAGGCGACCTGCTGCGCAAGATCCCGCTGGTGGGCTGGGCCAACCCGGAAGGGGTGGCGGTGCTGGAGAACGGCCTGATCGGAATTGTCGATGAGCGCCGCCACACGCTTTCCATGGTCACGGTGGATGCCGCGACCCAACAGTTGAACTACGGCGACTTCCCCAAGTACGACCTGGGCCCCTCCGCCGACCAGAACAAGGCGTTTGAAGCCGTTGCCTGGGACCCGCGCAAGCAGCAGCTATGGCTGGGGGAAGAGCGCCCGCCGGCGTTGTTCTCCTGGAAAAGCGATGGTAGCGCCACCCTGCGCGGTGACAAGCACAAACTCGACAGCGATGAGCTCGACCTGCGTAACCTTTCGGCCTTGTCCATCGACCCGCGTACCGGGCACATGCTGGTGCTGTCGGCCGACTCCAACCTGCTGTTGGAGTTGGATGAAACCGGCGAGCAAGTCAGTTTCATGACCCTGCTGGGCGGCTTCAATGGCCTGAAAAAAACCATCCCCCGTGCCGAAGGCGTGGCGATGGACGAGGCCGGTACTCTGTACATCGTCAGCGAGCCAAACCTGTTCTATCGCTTCGAGCGTAAGTAAGTTCTTCAAGCCGACATCGGTTGATAAATATTCCTTGCCAGACAGGCAAGGTAATTAAGTTTAAATTCAGGCCGTGGTGATATTTCATCCCGCTGCCTGAATACTGAGCTTGCCAACCGATGCGCAAATTCCTACGTCCAAAACCTCTTCTTCTTATTGCTGGCCTTATTGCCCTGGTGTTGGCCGGGTTTGCCGGGCAGCACTACCGTCTCTTCGAGCGCGCCTGGTTCAACTGGCAGGTGTGGCTGCATCCGCTCGATAGCCGCTCCATCGGCTTGGGGGATTATCGGGTGGCGGTTGAGGCGCGGGTCATCGAGGGCCTGGACGACGATGTCTCGGCGCTCACCTTCGACCCGGTGCGCAAGAGCCTGTTTACCGTGACCAACAAGAATGCCGAGCTGATCGAGTTGTCCCTCGACGGCAAGATTCTGCGGCGGGTGGCGTTGGTGGGTTTTGGCGACGCCGAAGCGGTGGAATTCATCAGTGCCAACACCTATGTGGTCACCGATGAGCGCCAGCAACGCCTTATCAAGATTCACTTGGACGACGACACGGTGTTCCTCGATGCCGCAGACGCCGAGCAGATCAGCATTGGCGTGCACATGAGCAGCAACAAGGGTTTCGAGGGGTTGGCCTATGACTCGGTGGGCAAGCGCCTGTTCGTCGCCAAGGAGCGCGACCCGATGCTGATCTACGAGGTCCATGGCTTTCCCCATTACAACCCGGACAAAGCCTATTCGGTGCATGTGGTGAACAACCCCAAGCGTGACGCCGGGTTGTTTGTGAGGGATCTGTCCAGCCTGCAATACGACGAGCGCAGCGGCCATTTGCTGGCGCTGTCGGATGAGTCGTTTCTGGTGTTGGAATTGGGCATCGACGGTCGGCCCATCAGCAGCCTGTCGCTGCTCAAGGGTCGCCATGGCCTGAGTAAAAGCGTGCCCCAGGCCGAGGGCATCGCCATGGACGATGAGGGCACGCTGTATCTGGTCAGCGAGCCGAATCTGTTTTATGTGTTCAAACAGCCGGCTCGCTGAGGTCGGTCAGAACTGCCACTGCACCCCGAGGGAATAGCCGGTCTGGCTGCCCTCGTCATGGCCTAAGCGCCCATTGACCTCCGCGTAGAGCCCCAGTTGCGGGGTGATCGCCAATTGGCTGCCCAGTTGCGCGCGGCCGAAGCTCTTGTCCACTGTGCCCAGGCCTGCGCCGCGGGCCTGGTTGTCGGCGTGGCTGGTCAGCAGGATGTCGTCCAGGCGCCCGTCGCCCAACTCCTTGACCCAGGCGATATCGCCGTACGGCATCAGGCTCAGGCCATAGGGTAGGCCGACGGTGCCGCGCGCGCGCCAGCCGAGGCTGGCTTCCAGGGAGTCGAAACTCTGCTCTTCATAGCCCAGGGCGGTGCGTAGGTCTTGTTTCTCGTGGAACTTGTCGATGCGGTAGTGGCTGTAGTCGAGGCCGGCGAACGGCCCGCTTTTGATGGCGCCGAAGTCGAAGTCGTAGCCGCCCAGCACGCGGGCGCCCAGGCTCAGGGCGTCGGTTTCGCCAGTGAGTTTCTGGTTAAGCAGCACCGGGCCACCATTGGCCTGGATCACCAGGTTGCGTTTGGAGTCGAAGCTGCTGTGGCCCACGCTCAGGTCGCCGGCCAGCCACTGTGGGCCGCCGTCGTTGAGCAAGGCGTAGATCGCCGCTTGCCAGCTATCGCTGTCGAGTTTGCCGCCGTGCTCCAGTTTGTCGCGGCCGTTGAGGTAGCTGAGGCTGGCGCCGATGGCCAGGCTCGGGCTCAACTGGTAGTCGCCCAACGCGTGTAGGCCCAGGCGCCGGGCCTCGGGGTTGGGGGCGCTGTCGAAGCCGCTGTCGGGGCTGTATTCGCCGTCGAGGCCGATCTCACCGTCGAAGCTGCCGACTTCACGGGTGGCTGATTGCAGGGTTAGCCAGCGCCGGTCGTGCAGGCGCACCAGGGCTTGGTGCTGGCGTTGCAGGTTGTCTTGCATGTTGCGTGCAACCGCGCCACCGGACGCGGTAGAGGCCATCAGGTCGGCGTTGGTCAGCTCCAGCACTAAACGGCTAAGCAGGCGCGAGTAGTCGCGCAGGCGCTGGTCGATGCGCTCCTGGCCGAAGGCGTTGGTCAGCACCGCTTCGTTGTCTTCTTTGGGGTCGTGCCAGGTCGAGCCGCCGGGGATGGCCGGGTTGTCGGTCTGGGTGTAGCCGTCCAGGTCGCCCAGTTCCCAGTTGGTGGCTTCGATATAGAGGATGGGAATGTTCAAACCCTCGAACGCTTCGCCATCGCTGCAGCAACCGGTGCCGGCGGGGTAGGCCGGGTCGAGGCCGGGGTTGGTGAACAGGTTGATATTCAGCTCTTTGGCGATCTTGAAGGTCTGGTCGCGCAGGGCGGTGAGGGCCGGATTATCGACGCTGTTCTGACCGGCGTGGGCGTACATCATGTCGCCAGTAATCAGGCTGTCGAGGTTAATCATGGCCAGCATGTTCTGCCGTTCGCTGGCGCTCAGGGACGCGACAAAAGCCTTGGAGCCGCGCAGGCCTTCTTCTTCGGCGCCGAAGCCGACCACTTGCAAGCCGTTCTCCAGCTTCAGCCCGCCCAGGTTGCGGGCGATTTCTGTCAGCACGCTGGCGCCCGAGCCGTTATCGTCCAGGCCTTGCAGGGTGGGGCGGCCGAAGTAGGTGTCAAAGTGCGCGCCCACCACCACGTACTGCGGTTTGGTGCCGGCGGCGTAGGCCACGACGTTCTGCGAACTGCGGGAGCTGCCGCCAGCGGTCCAGGAAAAATCCTGGCGGCTGATGCCGTAGGCATTGCCCATCTGGCTTTGCATCCAGTCGGCGGCCCCGGCGAAATTGGCCGTGCCACGGTAGCGGCCAGGGTAGTCGTTTATCAGCTTATCGAGGGTGGTGGCTGCGTGTTCGCCGTAGTTGTAGGCAAAGCTTGGGGCGCTCAGCAAGGCACTGGCAACACTGATGGCGAGGGCGAGAGGTTTTATCACGGGGTCTTCCTTGAAGCGTTGAAGGATAGGGTTGTCGGCCTGACCCTTTGCACGATGTGCGCCTTATTCCGTGTCCAGGCTCGATTTGGCGCCTGAACTTAACCGTTCGTCGCCTTGTTGTAAGTTGTAACGAATTTAAGACTAAAAGCGAAGGGGGGCGCTGCGACGCGTTGCTCAAATGTGGGCAAACGCGGGGGGAAGTGCTGCGAAAAGTAGCATTTTGGTGGGGGCGCAAGTACAGCGAACAGGGTGGGAGCGGGCCGGGCGGCGCGCCGCTTGCCCGCGATAGCGGTGTATCAGCGGCCTAATCCAGTGGCTGAAAGTTCGCTATCGCGGGCAGGCCCGCTCCCACAGAGAGAGGCCAAACCCCAGGCATCAAGCCTTGAGGGTTTTCACCCCTTCAGCGGTGCCCAGCAGCAGCAGGTCGGCGGGGCGGGCGGCGAACAGGCCATTGGTGACGACGCCGACGATGGCGTTGATCTGGCGTTCCAGTTCCACCGGGTTGGTGATCTGCATGTTGAACACGTCGAGGATGATGTTGCCGTTGTCCGTCAGCACGCCTTCGCGGTACACCGGGTCGCCGCCCAGTTTCACCAACTCGCGGGCAACGTGGCTGCGGGCCATGGGGATGACTTCCACCGGCAGCGGGAACTCGCCCAGCACCGGCACCAGTTTGCTGGCGTCGGCGATGCAGATGAAGGTCTTGGCCACGGCGGCGACGATCTTCTCGCGGGTCAGGGCTGCGCCGCCGCCCTTGATGAGGTTCAGGTGCGCGTCGCTTTCATCGGCGCCATCGACGTAGAACTCCAGGTCACTGACTGTGTTGAGTTCGTACACCGGGATGCCGTGGGCCTTGAGGCGCGCGGCGGTGGCTTCGGAGCTGGCGACCGCACCGTCGAACGCGCCCTTGTGCAGGGCCAGGGCGTCGATGAAGCAGTTGGCGGTGGAGCCGGTGCCGACCCCGACGACGCTTTTGTCGTCGAGTTTGGGAAGGATGAAATCGACGGCGGCCTGGGCCACTGCCTGTTTGAGTTGATCCTGGGTCATGCGGGCTCCGGAAGCGGGCGAGGGGGGTAGCACAAAGGCCGGCATTATAGGCGCCGGCACTGTGCAGGTCATGGGCAATGTGGCCAATGGGGGGCAATTAAACCGTGGGAATCGTGTGGTCGCCCGGCCAAACGCTGGGTTAGACTCCGTGACCCTGCCCAACCCGCCCAGTGATGCTTTCCGATGCTCGAACAGTACGTCAAGAAGATCCTCACCTCGCGCGTTTATGACGTTGCCGTAGAAACCCCGTTGCAGGCTGCCCGCCAGCTCTCCGAGCGCTTGGGTAACCAGGTCTGGCTCAAGCGCGAAGACTTGCAACCGGTGTTCTCGTTCAAGATCCGCGGCGCTTACAACAAACTGACCCAGCTCAGCGAGCAGGAACGCCAGCGCGGCGTGGTCACGGCGTCGGCGGGCAACCATGCCCAAGGCCTGGCCCTGGCGGCCAAGGTGCTGGGGGTCAAGGCGACCATCGTGATGCCCAAGACCACCCCGGAAATCAAGGTTGAAGGCGTGCGCTCGCGCGGCGGCAAAGTGGTGCTGCACGGGGATTCCTTCCCCGAAGCCCTGGCCTACTCGCTCAAATTGGTGGACGAAAAAGGCTACGTCTATATCCACCCCTACGACGACCCGCACACCATTGCCGGGCAGGGCACCGTGGCCATGGAGATCCTGCGCCAGCACCCGGGGCCGTTGGACGCGATTTTCGTCCCGGTGGGCGGCGGCGGTTTGATCGCTGGGATCGCGGCCTACGTGAAGTACCTGCGCCCGGAAATCCGCATCATCGGCGTCGAGCCGGATGACTCCAACTGCCTGCAAGCCGCCCTGGCGGCGGGCGAGCGCGTGGTGCTGCCCACCGTGGGCATCTTCGCCGATGGCGTGGCGGTGGCGCAGATCGGCCAGTACACCTTCGATATCTGCAAGGATTACGTCGATGAAGTGATTACCGTCAGCACCGACGAGATCTGCGCGGCGATCAAGGATATCTACGACGATACCCGCTCAATCACCGAACCTGCCGGCGCCCTGGGCGTGGCGGGGATCAAGAAATACGTGGAGTCGCGCGGCATCAGCGGCCAGACCCTAGTGGCCATCGACTCGGGCGCCAATGTCAACTTCGACCGCTTGCGCCATGTGGCCGAGCGCGCCGAATTGGGCGAGGGCCGTGAAGCCATCATCGCCGTGACCATCCCGGAGCAACCGGGCAGCTTCAAAGCGTTCTGCGAAGCGGTCGGCAAGCGCCAGATCACCGAATTCAACTACCGCTACAACACCGGCAGCGAAGCCCACATCTTCGTGGGCGTGCAGACCCACCCCGACACCGACCCGCGCAGCGCACTGCTGGCCAGCCTCACTGAGCAGGGTTTCCCGGTGCTGGACCTGACCGACAACGAACTGGCCAAGTTGCACATCCGCCATATGGTTGGCGGCCACGCGGCGCGGGTCAGCGATGAGTTGGTGTTCCGCTTCGAGTTCCCCGAGCGGCCGGGGGCGTTGTTCAACTTCCTGCACAAGCTGGGCGGGCGCTGGAACATCTCGATGTTCCACTATCGCAACCACGGCGCAGCCGATGGCCGCGTGGTCGCAGGCCTGCAAGTGCCGGCCGACGAGCGTCACCTGGTCCCGGCGGCGCTGGCCGATATCGGTTACCCGTACTGGGATGAAAGTGACAACCCGGCCTATCAGCTGTTCCTCGGTTGAACGGCTACGCTCTGGGGCACGGCCTCAAGGAACTGAATCAATGGAAACCCTGACCACACTCAAAATCGTCCACGTCGCCGCCACCGTGTTGCTGCTGCTCAGCGCGCTGGGCCTGGCGATCTGGGTCTGGCGCACCCGCCGCAATGGCGATGCCCTGGCCCACACTCGCACCTTGCAGCGCCCGCGTGTGTTTGTCTGGTTGCTGATGGGCATTTGCCTGGCCAGCCTGCCGTTCAGCGGCTGGTGGCTGGCGCACCTGATCGGCTGGCCGCTGGGGCAGACCTGGATTCTGGCCTCCAGCGTGCTCTACACCCTCGCCGCACTGAGTTGGTTCTGGCTGGTGGCGCGGCTCAATCGCCTGCGCACGGCGCCGAACGGCAGCAATGGCACGTTCAGCTTGGCGTTGGCGCTGTTTGGTTTCGTCTGCGTGATCGCCATTGCGGGGTTGATGGGGGCCAAGCCGGTTTAGGGGCCGGAACTGAGCCGGCCCCGATCGCAGGCAAGCGGAGCGCCGCCCGGCCAGCTCCCGCAGGGGCTAGGTGGCTTGTTTGTGGGGGCGAACCTGCTCGCGATAGCGATCTCAACCGCGCAGCGAAATCACCGGCCAACCGCGCTTCGAGGCTTCGGCCCGCAGGTTCGGGTCCGGGTCCACTGCCACCGGGTTGGCCACTTGCTCCAGCAGCGCAAGGTCGTTCATCGAGTCGCTATAGAAGTAGCTGCCGTCCAGCGAGTGCCCGCTTTCTTCCAGCCAGCGCTTGAGGCGCGTGACCTTGCCTTCGCGAAAACACGCCACGTCTGTGGTGCGCCCGCTGTAGCGGCCGTCGATCATTTCGCACTCGGTGGCGATCAGGTGCTCCACGCCCAGGCGTGCGGCAATTGGCGCGGTGACGAAACGATTGGTGGCGGTAATGATAAGCAGCGTGTCGCCGGCGTCGCGGTGCCGGGCCAGCAGTTCCAGGGCTTTGGGCAGAATGATCGGCTCGATGCAGTCGCGCATGTAGTCGCGATGCCACTCATCCAACTGGGCCATTTCGGTGCGCCCGAGGATTTCCAGGCAGAAGTTCAGGTAAGCGGTGTTGTCCAGCTTGCCGGCCAGGTAATCCTGGTAGAACTCGTCGTTGCGGGTCTTGTAGGTGACGGTATCGAGGATGCCGCGTTCGCACAGGTAATCGCCCCAGGCGTGGTCACTGTCGCCACCCAGGAGAGTGTTGTCTAAGTCGAATAAAGCCAGGCGCATTGCAGTTACTCGCTGAAAAGTCTGTAAAAAGGCGTCAAGAATACGGTCTTTTCACAAGAGTGCACATAAGGTAGGACGTCTCGTTGCTGCTTTAACAACCTTTGTGGAACAATGCGGCGACATGCGTCTGCGAGGTTGTTGCCGTGATCGATCCCGATGGTTTCCGCCCCAATGTGGGGATCATTCTTACGAATGATGCTGGGCAGGTGCTATGGGCTCGTCGTATCAATCAGGATGCCTGGCAGTTTCCACAAGGGGGGATCAACCCCGAAGAGACGCCAGAAGACGCCTTGTACCGCGAGTTGAACGAAGAAGTTGGCCTGGAACGCGAAGATGTGCAAATTCTGGCCTGCACCCGGGGCTGGTTGCGTTATCGTTTGCCGCAGCGTCTGGTACGCACCCACAGCCAACCGCTGTGCATTGGCCAGAAACAGAAGTGGTTTCTCCTGCGCCTGGTCTCCAACGAGCAGCGGGTGCGGATGGATTTGACCGGTAAACCGGAGTTCGATGGCTGGCGCTGGGTCAGTTATTGGTATCCGTTGGGCCAGGTGGTGACATTCAAGCGCGAGGTGTATCGACGCGCTCTCAAAGAGCTTGCCCCGCGCCTGCTAGCGCGCGACTGACGACGGAGTTCGACCCCGAGCCATGCTCAATACGCTGCGCAAGATCGTCCAGGAAGTTAACTCCGCCAAGGATCTCAAGGCGGCGTTGGGGATTATTGTGTTGCGCGTCAAGGAAGCCATGGGCAGCCAGGTCTGCTCGGTGTACCTGCTGGACCCGGAGACCAACCGCTTCGTACTGATGGCCACGGAGGGCTTGAACAAGCGTTCCATCGGCAAGGTCAGCATGGCGCCCAACGAAGGTCTGGTCGGCCTGGTCGGCACGCGCGAAGAACCCCTGAACCTGGAAAACGCCGCTGACCACCCACGCTACCGCTACTTTGCCGAAACCGGCGAAGAGCGCTACGCCTCCTTCCTCGGCGCACCGATCATTCACCACCGCCGCGTTGTCGGCGTGTTGGTCATCCAGCAAAAAGAACGGCGCCAGTTCGATGAAGGCGAAGAAGCCTTCCTGGTGACCATGAGCGCGCAACTGGCCGGGGTTATCGCCCACGCCGAGGCCACGGGTTCGATCCGCGGCCTGGGGCGCCAGGGCAAGGGCATCCAAGAAGCCAAGTTCGTCGGCGTGCCGGGTTCGCCGGGCGCGGCGGTCGGTACCGCGGTGGTCATGCTGCCGCCGGCCGACCTGGACGTAGTGCCCGACAAGACCATCACCGATATCGACGCCGAACTGGGCTTGTTCAAGACCGCCATCGAAGGCGTGCGCGCCGACATGCGCGCCCTCTCGGCCAAGCTCGCGACCCAGTTGCGCCCCGAAGAGCGCGCGTTGTTCGACGTCTACCTGATGATGCTCGACGACGCCTCCCTGGGCAGCGAGGTGACCACCGTCATCAAGACCGGCCAGTGGGCCCAGGGCGCTCTGCGCCAAGTGGTCACCGACCACGTCAACCGCTTTGAATTGATGGACGACGCCTACCTGCGCGAGCGCGCCTCGGACGTCAAGGACCTGGGCCGGCGCCTGCTGGCCTATTTGCAGGAAGAACGCCAGCAAACCCTGGTCTACCCCGACAACACCATTCTCATCAGCGAAGAACTGACGCCGGCCATGCTCGGCGAGGTGCCGGAAGGCAAGCTGGTGGGGCTGGTTTCGGTGCTTGGCTCGGGCAACTCCCACGTCGCGATCCTGGCCCGCGCCATGGGTATCCCGACCGTGATGGGCCTGGTGGACCTGCCGTATTCCAAGGTCGACGGCATCCAGATGATCGTCGACGGCTACCACGGCGAGGTCTACACCAACCCCAGCGAGGTGCTGCGCAAACAGTTTGCCGATGTGGTGGAAGAAGAGCGGCAACTGGCGCAGGGGCTCGATGCCTTGCGCGATTTGCCGTGCGTGACGGTGGATGGCCACCGCATGCCGTTGTGGGTCAACACCGGCCTGCTGGCCGATGTGGCGCGGGCGCAGAAGCGTGGCGCAGAGGGCGTGGGCCTGTACCGCACCGAAGTGCCGTTCATGATTAACCAGCGCTTCCCCAGCGAAAAGGAGCAGCTTGCGATCTATCGCGAGCAACTCGCCGCCTTCCATCCGCAACCGGTGACGATGCGCAGCCTAGATATCGGCGGCGATAAGTCACTGTCCTACTTCCCGATCAAAGAAGACAACCCGTTCCTTGGCTGGCGCGGGATCCGCGTTACCCTCGACCACCCTGAAATCTTCCTCGTCCAGACCCGCGCCATGCTCAAGGCCAGCGAAGGGTTGAACAACCTGCGCATTCTCCTGCCGATGATCTCCGGCACCCACGAACTCGAAGAAGCCCTGCACTTGATCCACCGTGCCTGGGGCGAAGTGCGTGACGAAGGCACCGACGTGCCGATGCCGCCGATTGGCGTGATGATCGAAATCCCCGCAGCGGTGTACCAGACCCGCGAACTGGCGCGCCAGGTGGACTTCCTCTCGGTCGGCTCCAACGACCTGACCCAATACCTGCTGGCCGTGGACCGTAACAACCCGCGGGTGGCCGACCTCTACGACTACCTGCACCCGGCCGTGCTGCAAGCCCTGCAAAACGTGGTGCGCGACGCCCATGCCGAAGGCAAACCGGTGAGTATCTGCGGCGAAATGGCCGGCGACCCGGCGGCGGCGGTGCTGTTGATGGCCATGGGTTTCGACAGCCTGTCGATGAACGCCACCAACCTGCCGAAAGTGAAATGGATGCTGCGCCAGATCAACCTGAGCATGGCCAAGGACCTGCTGGCCGAGTTGATGACCATCGACAACCCGCAGGTTATCCACAGCTCTCTGCAACTGGCCCTGAAAAACCTCGGGCTGACGCGGATGATAAACCCGGCCTCGGCCAAGGGCCTCTGACACCGGTTGACGGCCCCTCAACGCCAGTGGGAGCGGGCTTGCCCGCGATAGCGGTTTTGAATGTACCGCCGCCATCGCGGGCGGGCCCGCTCCCACAGGTTTGCCTACGCGTTGTCAGGCCTTTATCTCTACCTCCCCCAGATGCCCGCCATAGGGCCCGAAGCTGCGCTCCACCAAGTGCCGCGTGCCATCGGCGTGGACGATCAGCGCAGTGCTCGCCCGCGTGCCGTAGCTGGGGCTGGCGATAAACACGCTCGAGAGCAGCGTCTCGGTGGCCAGGCCCACGCCGGTGTCCGGCAGGTCGGCGAACGGCGCGACCTGGTTATCTCCCAGCAACGCCAGTAGGGCTTGCGGTTGCGGGTCGTGGAGCACTTCGCCCAGGGCCGCCCGGGCCTTGAGCAGTTTCGGCCACGGTGTATCGAGCCCGGCGTTGGACAGCCCGTAGACGCCTGCCTGCACCTGCACGGGCGCTGTCGTCAGGGCGTTGTAGTACCACAGCTGCTGCGCGGTGCCGATCAGCAGGTTGAATCCCGCGTACTCGATGGAGCGCCCGGCCACATCGGTCAAATAATCATCAATCGGGATCTTTCCATCGAGAAACCGCGCCACCAGCTCGCCCCGCGACTTGCGCGCCGGTGGTTGGTGGGGGTTGCGGATATTGGTCAGCGCGGCGAAGCGCCCGTCGGCGCCAATGCCCAGCCAGGTGCCACCCGCCTCCAGGTCGCGGCCGGCGTAGATCTGCGGGTTTTCCGGCCATTGCGCCAGCGGCAGGCTCGGGCGGGCATAGAATTCATCGCGGTTGGCCGCAACGACCAAAGGCTGCGCGTGGCCGGGACGCCAGGCAAATACGATCAGGCACATAAGGTTGTCCCTTGTGTTTTTTGCCCACTCTACGCAGACAAACCTGGCTCATCCAGTTCCGCCGCAGGCCATGCATCCGTTACCATGCCGCACTTATTACGGGGTGCGACCATGGAATTTCTCCTCTATCTGCTGCTGGGCGCCTGTGCCGGCGTGCTGGCCGGGCTGTTTGGCGTGGGCGGCGGGATCATCATCGTTCCGGTGCTGGTGTTCAGCTTCACCCTGCAAGGCTTCGACGCCTCGATCCTCACTCACCTGGCGGTGGGCACCTCCCTGGCGACCATCATCTTCACCTCGATCAACGCCGTGCGTGAACACCAGCGCAAAGGCGCGGTGCGCTGGCCGATCTTTGTGTGGATGACCCTGGGCATCCTGATCGGCGCCGGTTTTGGCGCCCTCACCGCTGAAGCGATCTCCGGCCCCAACCTGCAAAAAATCATCGGCGTGTTCGCCCTGGTGATCGCCGTGCAGATGGCCCTGGAGCTCAAGCCCAAGGCCAGCCGAACGGTGCCGGGTAAAGTCGGTCTGACCCTGGCCGGCTCGGTGATTGGCTGGGCCTCGGCGATTTTCGGCATCGGCGGCGGTTCGTTGACCGTACCGTTCCTGACCTGGCGCAGTGTGCCGATGCAACAAGCCGTGGCCACGTCTTCGGCGTGCGGCTTGCCGATTGCCCTGGCCAGCGCCCTGAGTTTCATGGTGCTGGGCTGGAACGACCCGCACCTGCCGGCCCAGAGCCTGGGTTTCGTGTACTTGCCGGCGCTGCTGGGGATCGCTTTGACCAGCATGTTTTTCGCCCGTTATGGCGCGCGCCTGGCCCACAAGCTGTCGCCGCGTTTGCTCAAGCGCTTGTTCGCCGCTTTGCTGTTCTGCGTGGGTCTGAGTTTCCTGATCTGACCTGCAACGCAATGCTGGCTTAATCCCGCCCGGGCATGGTCCCGGCGGACTGTTGAAAACTGACGAGGAGTCGCAATGCTGCCTTACCCGCAGATTGACCCGGTGGCCCTGGCCATCGGCCCGCTGAAAATCCACTGGTACGGCCTGATGTACCTGATCGGCATCGGCGGCGCATGGTTGCTGGCCTCCCGCCGGTTGAACCGTTTCGACCCGACCTGGAGCAAGGAAAAACTCTCGGACATGGTGTTCTGGATGTCCATGGGCGTGATTGTCGGCGGGCGCCTGGGCTACGTGCTGTTCTACGACCTGAGCGCCTACCTGGCCAACCCGCTGCTGATTTTCGAAGTGTGGAAGGGCGGCATGTCGTTCCACGGTGGCTTTATCGGCGTGATGCTGGCGGCGCTGTGGTTCGGTAAACGCAACGGCAAGTCGTTCTTCGAGCTGATGGATTTTGTCGCACCCATGGTGCCCATCGGCCTGGGCGCCGGGCGCATCGGCAACTTCATCAACGCCGAGTTGTGGGGCAAGCCCACCGACGTGCCGTGGGCGATGGTGTTCCCGCCCTACAGCGACCCCTCGCAACTGGCGCGCCATCCGTCGCAGCTCTATCAGTTCGCCCTCGAAGGCGTGGCATTGTTCGCCATCCTCTGGCTGTTCTCGCGTAAGCCACGGCCGACCATGGTGGTCTCCGGCATGTTCGCGCTGTTCTACGGCCTCTTCCGGTTCATCGTCGAGTTCGTGCGTGTGCCGGATGCCCAGCTCGGCTACCTCGCGTGGGACTGGCTGACCATGGGCCAGGTGCTCTGCCTGCCGATGATCGTCGGCGGCCTGGCCTTGATCTGGCTGGCCTACCACCGCGCACCAGCGGCCAAGAACGCCGCGCTTTAAATTCGCAGCGCAGGGCGCCAGCCCTGCGTTCAAGGACACAGGTAATTCATGAAGCAATATCTCGATCTGGTCGCCCACGTCATCAAGAACGGCACCAAACAGGCCAACCGTACCGGCGTGAACACCATCAGCGTTCCCGGCGCGATGCTGCGCTATGACCTCAAGGAAGGTTTTCCGGCGATCACCACGCGGCGCATGGCGTTCAAGTCCGCCATCGGCGAGATGTGCGGCTTTTTGCGCGGGGTGAACAACGCCGCCGAGTTCCGCGCCCTGGGCTGCAAGGTCTGGGATCAGAACGCCAACGAAAACACCCAGTGGCTGGCCAACCCGTTCCGCCAGGGCGACGACGACCTGGGCGAGATCTACGGCGTGCAATGGCGCAAGTGGCCGGCGTACAAGCAAGTCCCGCGCAGCAACGCCGCCGCCATCGAGCAGGCGCTCCAGCAAGGCTACCGCCAGATCGCCGAAGGCGAGGAAAACGGCCAGGCCTATGTGGTGCTCTACAAGGCCATCGACCAGGTGCGCCAGTGCGTGGACACCATCATCAACGACCCGGGCAGCCGCCGCATTCTGTTCCACGGCTGGAACTGCGCCCAACTCGATGAAATGGCCCTGCCGCCGTGCCACTTGCTGTACCAGTTCCACCCCAACGTCGAAACCCGGGAAATCTCCCTGACCCTCTACATCCGCTCCAACGACCTGGGCCTGGGCACGCCGTTCAACCTCACCGAAGGCGCCGCGCTGCTGAGCCTGATCGGCCGCCTCACCGGCTACACGCCGCGCTGGTTCACCTATTTCATTGGCGATGCCCACGTCTACGAAAACCACCTGGACATGCTCAACGAACAGCTCACCCGCGAGCCGTTCCCGATGCCGCGCCTGGTGATCGCCGACCGCGTACCGGAGTTCGCCAAGACCGGCGTCTACCAGCCCGAGTGGCTGGAGCAGGTCGAACCCGGCGACTTCTCGCTGGAGGGCTACCAGCACCACGCGCCGATGACCGCACCGATGGCGGTCTGACCCCCTCCCTCAAAAACTGTGGGCTGAGCCGTCAATGCCCGTGGCTTCTGCCCACATGTGAAGGCTCACCCTCGCTGGTCACCACCGAGCCACTGACTTCCAGGCGCTGCAATATCCCGCATTGCTCGATGCCGGGCGCTTCGTGGCAGCGTTGGCGCAGGTCGATCAATTGCACCTGCAAGGCCAGCAGGCCATCGATGCGGGCCTTGACGTGGAGGATGTGCTCGTCCACCAGGGCATTGACGTTCTCGCACTGGTCCTGCGGGCTGTCGCGCAGTACCAGCAGGCTGCGGATTTCTTCCAGGGTCATGTCCAGCGTGCGGCAGTTACGGATAAACGTCAGGCGCTCGCTGTGGGCCTGGGTGTACAGCCGATAGTTGCCTTCGCTGCGCGCGGGTGGTGGCAACAAGCCTTCGCGCTCGTAATAGCGGATGGTTTCCACCGGGCAGTCAGTCAGTTTGGCCAGTTCGCCGATTTTCATCAGGTGCGTCTCCAAAAGGGTGCTTGACCCTATAGTGGCTATAGGGTCTTTACTTGGCAACAGGCACATTCTTGGAAGCACCGCGATGAGCGATTCCCTGCATATCCACAAACACAAAACTGAAGAAAAACACGACCACGGCCATTCCTGCTGTTCAAGCAAAGCCGCGCCCGCCGTGGTGAAAATCACCGCTGCGGTCAGCGCCAATGGGCGCCTGAGCACGTTCCGCATCGAAGCCATGGACTGCCCCACCGAGCAGACGCTGATCCAGAACAAGCTCGGCAAAATGGCCGGCGTGCAGCAACTGGAATTCAACCTGATTAACCGGGTGTTGAGCGTGACCCACGATCTGCCGTCCACGACGCCGATCATCGACGCCATCGCGTCCTTGGGCATGCAGGCCGACCCGTTCGAGGCAGGCGTCGAGGCTGAACACCCGCCGGCCGCCCCGGCGAAAAAACCTTGGTGGCCGTTGGCCCTGTCCGGGGTCATGGCCCTGGCTGCCGAGGTTATCCACTTCACCGACGCAGCGCCCACGGTCGTCGTTGCGCTGGTGGCTCTGGTGTCGATCCTCAGTGGTGGCCTTGGCACCTATAAAAAGGGCTGGATCGCCATCAAGAACTTCAACCTCAACATCAACGCGCTGATGAGTATCGCCGTGACCGGCGCGGTGCTGATCGGCCAGTGGCCGGAAGCGGCGATGGTGATGTTCCTGTTCACCGTGGCCGAGCTGATCGAAGCCAAGTCCCTGGACCGCGCGCGCAACGCCATCAGTGGCCTGATGCAAATGGCCCCGGAGACCGCGACCGTGCGCCAGGCCGACGGAACCTGGGCCGAACGGGAAGTGAAAAGCGTTGAACTGGACGCCATCGTGCGGGTTCGCCCCGGCGAACGCGTGGGCCTGGACGGCGAAGTAACCGCCGGCAACTCCACCATCGACCAGGCGCCGATTACCGGCGAAAGCCTGCCTGTGGAGAAAACCCTCGGCGACAAAGTCTTCGCGGGCACCATCAACCAGTCAGGCTCGCTGGAGTACCGCGTCACCGCCGCCGCCAACCATTCCACCCTGGCGCGCATCATTCACGCCGTGGAACAGGCCCAGGGCGCGCGGGCGCCGACCCAGCGTTTCGTCGACAGCTTCGCGAAAATCTACACCCCGGTGGTGTTCCTCTTCGCCCTGGGCGTGGCCCTGATCCCGCCGCTGTTCATGGGCGCGGCGTGGTTCGACTGGATCTACCGCGCGTTGGTCCTGCTGGTGGTGGCGTGCCCGTGTGCACTGGTGATTTCCACCCCCGTGACCATCGTCAGCGGCCTCGCGGCGGCGGCGCGCAAAGGCATTCTGGTCAAGGGCGGCGTGTACCTGGAGGGCGGCTACAAACTCGACTACCTGGCCCTGGACAAGACCGGCACCATCACCCACGGCAAACCGGTACAGACCGATTTCGTGGCGCTCGACCCTTTGGCCGAAGGCACAGCCGTGGCCCTGGCCGCCAGCCTCGCGGCGCGCTCCGACCACCCGGTGTCAATGGCCATCGCCAACGCGGCTGTGGATAACCACACCGCGCTGCACACGGTGGATAACTTTGCGGCCCTGGCCGGGCGCGGCGTGAGCGGCGAAATCGGCGGCCAGCTCTACCACTTGGGCAACCACCGGTTGGTGGAGGAGTTGGGCCTGTGCTCCCCCGCGTTGGAAGAGCGCTTGTTCGCCCTGGAAAAACAAGGCAAATCCGTGGTGCTGCTGCTCAACTCGGGCGGCCCGTTGGCCCTGTTCGCGGTGGCCGACACCGTCAAGGCGTCGAGCCGCGAAGCCATCGCGCAACTGCATGAGCTGGGCATCAAGACCCTCATGCTGACCGGCGACAACCCCCACACCGCCCAAGCCATTGCCGCACAAGTGGGCATCGACCGCGCCGAGGGCAACCTGCTGCCGGCCGACAAACTCAGCGCCATCGAAGCCTTGTACGCCCAGGGCCATCGGGTGGGTATGGTGGGCGACGGCATCAACGACGCCCCGGCCCTGGCCCGTTCCGAAATCGGTTTCGCCATGGCCGCGGCCGGCACCGACACCGCCATCGAAACCGCCGATGTCGCTCTAATGGACGACGATCTGCGCAAGATCCCCGCCTTCATTCGCCTGTCGCGCCAGACGTCCACGGTGCTCAAGCAAAACATCGCCCTGGCGCTGGTCATCAAGGCGATCTTTCTTGCGGTAACCTTCTTCGGGATGGCCACCATGTGGATGGCTGTGTTTGCCGACATGGGCGTTGCCCTGTTGGTGGTGTTCAATGGCTTGCGCCTGGTGCGCAAATAAAGAAGCGAGCGTGCAGTGCTGAGTGCCGAGCTAAAGGCGTTTTACATGGTTGCCCGCCTGGGTAGCATCACCCAGGCGGCGAAAAAACTGGCCCTGAGCCAGCCCACGGTGACGACCCAGATTCGGCACCTGGAAAGCCAATACGGCGTGGAGTTGTTCTACCGCGGCGGCCGGCGCCTGAGCCTGAGCGACGACGGCGCGCGGTTGCTGCCGATGGTCAAGATGCTGTTGCAGCAAGAGGCTGATATTGAGTTCTTCCTGCGCAACACCGGGCAGGTGCAGGGCTCCCTGCGCATTGCCGCGACGGCGCCGTATTACATCCTCGACCTGGTGAAAACCTTTCGCGAACGCCTGCCCCAGGTCGAGGTGTCGGTGGAAATCGGCAATTCCCAGCAGGTGCTTGAAGCCCTGGAGGAATACCGTGTCGACGTCGCTGCCTCGTCCCAACTGCTGGAAGACCCGCGCCTGATCCGCCGGGTGTTGGGCATGGACCCTCTCGTGCTGGCGGTGCACCGCAACCACCCGTTGGCGGCGTTCGACCACATCCCCCTCAGTGCGCTGAACGGGCACACGCTGCTGATGCGCGAAACGGGCTCCACCACCCGGCAGTTGACCGAACACATGCTCAAGAGCGCGGGCGTGTCCTTCGGGCCCTTGCTGGAAATCGGCAGCCGCGAATCGATCCGCGAAGCGGTGCTGCGCAACATCGGCATCAGCATCATCGCCCGCCAGGAAGTGCCCCACGACCCGCAGCTAAAGGTGCTGACCCTGGAAAACGCACCGCTGTTGCCCGAGTACCTGTACTGCCTCAAAGAGCGCAAAAACGCACGGCTGCCGGCGGCATTTTTGGGCGTGGCGCAGGAAATGGCGCCGGTTGAAGGCTAAGCCCGCCTCTACCCAAATCCCCCAATACCACTATCGGCAGTTTTTTCCTCGCTGCCACAAGACCTACGCATTGCTTCCCTAGGATGGCCTGCATCTGCTTGATGAGGCCCATCCATGAACCACGCGATCGCAATACCCCTGAGCAACCCCGGTGCGCCGATGAAGGTACGCGGTGTCGAGAAACGCTTCGGCGCCTTTACCGCCCTGGACAACGTGTCGCTGGACGTCGCCGCCGGCGAGTTGGTGTGCCTGCTCGGGCCATCCGGGTGTGGCAAGACCACCTTGCTACGCTGCATCGCAGGCCTGGAGCGCCAGGACCGTGGCGAGTTGTACCTGGGTGATCGCGATGTTTCCCGACTGGCACCGCAGGCGCGGGACTACGGGATTTTGTTCCAGTCCTACGCCCTGTTTCCCAACCTCAGCGTCGAAGCCAACATCGCCTATGGCCTGGCCGGCAGCGGCCGGGAGGAGGTGCGCAAGCGCGTGGCACAGATGCTGGAACTGGTGGGCCTGACCGGCAGCGAAAAGAAGTACCCCGGCCAATTGTCCGGCGGCCAGCAACAGCGCGTGGCCCTGGCCCGCGCCTTGGCGCCAGCACCCTCGTTGCTGCTGCTCGACGAGCCGATGTCGGCCCTCGACGCCCGCGTGCGCGAGCATTTGTGCACCGAATTGCGCCAATTGCAGCGCAGCCTGGGCATCACCACGTTGATGGTCACCCACAACCAGGACGAAGCCATGTTGATGGCCGACCGCATCGCCGTGATGAACCACGGCAAGGTCGAGCAATACGCCACCCCGCAGGAAATCTACGATCACCCGGCCACGCCTTTCGTCGCCGAATTCGTCGGCCAGGGCAACTGGCTACCGTTCCAGCGCCACAGCCAGAGCCACGCCCAGGTGGGCGGCATGAGCCTGCGCCTGGCCGCCAATGCCGGCAGCGCAGCGTCGGGGCGGTTGTTCTGCCGCCCCGAGGCGATCAGCGTCAACCCGTTGGTGCACGAAGAAAACCTGTTCCCGGCCAAGGTGCGCGAGATCACCTTTTTGGGTAACCGCTGCCGCATGAGTTTTGAACTCAACCACTTGCCCGGCCACGCCTTGCTCGCCGAAGTGGCGCCCGAGGCCATGCCGCGCCTGGGCGCACAGGACATCATGGTCGCCCTGCCGCCGCGCAGCCTGCAGGTGTTTGCCTGATGAGCACACCCATGACCCTGGCGCTGGCGCACAAGCAGGTGCGCAAGGCTTCGCGCGCCGAACTCGGTGACCGGGTCTTCGTGATTGGCGGCAAACTGCTGCTGTTGTGCCTGCTGAGCGTGGCGGTGCTGATGCCGCTGCTGGCGATCTTCTGGCGCGGTTTCAGCGCCGAAGACGGCCAGGGCGGAGGCTTGGTGGCCGCGCGGGAGCTGCTGACCAGCGACAACTTCCACTGGTTGCTGGGCAATAGCCTGAAAGTTTCGCTGAGTGTTGCGGCCATCGTCGTACCTTTGGCCTACCTGTTTGCCTACGCCTTGCAGCGCACCCTGATCCCGGCAAAAGGCCTGTGGCGCGGCCTATCGCTGCTGCCGCTAATGGCGCCCTCGATGCTGCCGGGCATTGCCCTGGTCTACCTGTTCGGCAACCAGGGCCTGTTGCGTGGGTTGCTGTCGGACAACATCTACGGTTTCTGGGGCATCGTCCTCGGCGAGGCGATCTACACCTTTCCCCATGCGCTGATGATTCTGTTGTCGGCGCTGTCCTTGGCCGATGCGCGCTTGTTCGACGCCGCCTCCAGCATGGGCGCCAGCCCGGCCAAGGCGTTTCGTAGCATCACCTGGCCGGCCACCCGGCAAGCCGTGTTCGCTGCGTTCTGCCTGGTGTTCACCCTGACCATCACTGACTTTGGCGTGCCGGTGGTGGTCGGCGGCGACTACCAGGTGCTGGCCCTGGAAGCCTATAAGGCGGTAGTGGGCCAGCAGCAATTTGGCCGCGGTGCGTTGATCGGCATGGTGCTGTTGCTGCCGGCGCTGTTCAGTTTCGCCGTGGACGCCTGGCTGCGGCGCCAGCACGGCGATGCCATGAGCGGCCGCGCCCAGGTGTTCACCCCGGCGCCGTCGCGGCTGCGCGACAGCTGCTACCTGGCCATCGTGCTGTTGATCTGCGCGGTGTTGCTGCTGGTGTTTGGCATGGCGGTGTATTCGTCGCTGGTCAAGTTCTGGCCGTACAACCTGTCGCTGTCGCTCAACCACTACCAGTTCAACGACACGGCGGGCGGCGGCTGGCTGGCCTACGGCAACAGCGTGAAGATGGCCCTGTGCACGGCGCTGATCGGCAGCGTGCTGATCTTCACCGGTGCCTACCTGATGGAAAAAACCCACAGCCAGCGCGGCCTCAACCTGACGCTGCGCATGCTGAGTTTCGTACCGATGGCGGTGCCGGGTTTGGTCTTGGGCCTGGGCTACGTGTTTTTCTTCAACCTCAGCGGCAACCCACTGCATGTGTTCTACGGGACGATGACCCTGCTAGTGGTCTGCACCATTGCTCACTATTTGACCACCGCGCAAATGACCGCCACCACCGCCCTGCGCCAACTCGACGCGGAGTTCGAGGCCGCCGCCCTGTCGCTGAAGGCGCCGCTGTATCGCCACTACGTGCGGGTCACGGTGCCGATTTGCCTGCCGGCCCTGCTGGACATCGTGCGCTACCTGTTCGTCTCGGCCATGACCACCGTGTCGGCGGCGATTTTCCTCTACAGCCCCGACACCATCCTCGCCGCCGTGGCGGTGCTGAACATGGACGACGCCGGCAACGTCGGCGGCGCGGCGGCCATGTCCACCTTGATTCTGTTCACTTCGGCGAGCGTTTCCCTGCTCCTGGCCTGGGCGTCGCGCGGCTTGCTGCGCCGCTCCCAGGCCTGGCGCCAGAGCGCTCCCGGCCAATGATTCAGCCCCTTAACTCACACAGGAAAACGCTCATGTTCAAGCCCCTGGCCCTGGCCGCTGCTGCTCTCACCGCTTTCAGCCTGAACGCCTTCGCGGCGAAAACCGAGTTGACGGTATACACCGCCCTGGAAGCCGAACAACTCAAGACCTACAAACAGGCCTTCGAGCAGGCCAACCCGGACGTGGAAATCAAATGGGTGCGTGATTCCACCGGGATCATCACCGCCAAGCTGCTGGCCGAAAAGGCCCGCCCCCAGGCTGACGCGGTGTGGGGCCTGGCGGCGTCGAGCCTGGCCATCCTCGATGCCCAGGGCATGTTGCAAAACTACGCCCCGCACGACTTGGACAAAATCGGCAGCAACTACCGCGACGCCGCCAACCCGCCGGCCTGGGTGGGCATGGACGTGTGGGCCGCGACCATTTGCTTTAACACCGTCGAGGCCGAAAAACAGGGCCTGAGCAAACCGGTGAGCTGGCAGGACCTGACCAAGCCTGAGTACAAGGGCAAGATCGTCATGCCGAACCCGGCGTCGTCCGGCACCGGTTTCCTCGATGTCAGCGCCTGGCTGCAAACCTTCGGTGAAAAGCAGGGCTGGCAGTACATGGACGACCTGCACCAGAACATCGGCCAATACGTGCACTCCGGCTCCAAGCCGTGCAAGTTGGCGGCGGCGGGGGAGTTCCCTATCGGCATTTCCTTCGAGTACCCCGCCGTGCAGCTCAAGCGCCAGGGCGCGCCGCTGGATATCGTGCTGCCCAAGGAAGGCCTGGGCTGGGAAATCGAAGCCACCGCCGTCATCAAGGGCACGCCCCATGAGGCCGCAGCGAAAAAACTCGCCGACTTCTCCGCCAGCCCTGCGGCCATGGAGTTGTACAAGGAGAACTTCGCTGTCCTCGCCCAGCCCGGCATCGCCAAGCCGCAGACCGAGTTGCCTGCCGACTATGAGCAGCGCCTTATCAAGAATGACTTTGCCTGGGCCTCGAAGAATCGCGACGTGATCCTTGCCGAGTGGCGCAAGCGTTATGACGGCAAGTCCGAGAAAGTCGTAGCCAAGTAAATGATGGGTTAACCGCGCTCCCGGGGCCATCCGTCGCCCCGGGAGCGTTTTCGTTTGTATGGCCTGCGGCTAGAGGTCGTTGAGGACGTGGCTCAAGGCCTCCACCTCTTCCTGGCGTTGGGCCTGGCTCAGGCGGGCGCCGGGGTTGAGGGACGACCATTGCGGGTGCGCGCGGGCGCGGGTCAGGGCCGCGGGCAGTTTGCCTTCACGCCAGGTTTTGTCCTGGGGCGCGGCGACCTTGATGCTGTCCATCGCCGCGTGCCCGCGCAAGTTGAGGGCCTGCAGCAACTGGCGTTGGCGCAGGGCCAGCAGGCGCAGCACGCTGTCGTCGATGGTCAATTCCCGTTGGCCCTTGAGCTTACCCAGCAAGCGGCTGCCGTAGCCGCGCGCGGTTTGCAGGGCGCCGCCGGCGATAGCGCCGGCCAGGGCGGCGGCACCGAGGGTCAGGCCGCCCACCAGTAAATCCACCCCGGCGCCGGCCGCAGCGCCTGCGGCGATCCCACCGCCGACCCGCACCCCCAGTTGCTTGAGGGTTTCGGGGTTGAACAAGTCGTCGCCCCAGCGCCCATCCAGCAGCGGCAGGTCGCCCGCATCGGCGTCCTGGGGGCGAAAACCATAGAGCTTGAGCAGGGCCTCGACGCAGCGTTGTTCGCGCTGGCGGATGGCCGTGTGCAGTTGGCTGACGGCTTGCTGTTCTTCGCCGGCCTCGGTGCTGACGCTGCGCCGGCATGCCGCGCAGTCGATCAGCAGTTCGGCGATCAATCGCGCCGCGCTCTGTTGCCGGGCGTGGCGCTGGGCTTGTTGGTCGGCGATCAGGCGTTCGAGTTGGCCGCGGGCGCTTTCCAGCAGCAGCGCCAGGCTTTCATACAGGCGCCTTTCGCCATCCTCGGGCGGGGCGACGCTGTCAAAGCGCACCAGGGCGTGCAGCCCCAGGCGTGCCAGGGCTTCGCGCCAATCCGGCTCGCGGTGGTTGGCGCTGCTGACGAAGTTGAGTACTGGCAGCAGCGGTTTGCCGCAACTGGCCAGCACTTGCAACTCATCGCGGTACTTGGCCAGCACCGGCTCGCGGGCGTCGATCACGTACAACCCGGCGTCGCAGGCCAGCAGTTGGCGCAGCACCTTGGCTTCCTGTTCAAAGCGCTGGCGCGCTTCGCTGGCGTCGAGAAAACGCGCCAGCCGCGCTGGGCCGTCGAGGCGCTCGCCCGGTTGCTCCAGGCGTTCGAGGTAGTCGAGCAGGGCGATGGCGTCTTCCAGGCCAGGGGTGTCGTAGAGCTCCAGCAGCGGCTCGCCGTCCACCGACAGCCGCGCCCCTTCGACGTGGCGCGTGGTGCTGGGGCGGTGGGACACCTCGCCAAAGCCCACGTCCCGGGTCAGGGTGCGCAGCAGGGAGGTCTTGCCCACGTTGGTGTGGCCGACCACGGCCAGTTTCAGCGGCTTGGCGGATTCAGTCATGGCCTGTCTCCAGCCAGTTCATGGGGGCGCAATCGGCGAACGGCAGTTCCAGTTGGCGCAGGGCGCTGTGCCAGTCGCCCAGGCGCTCGGCGTCCAGGGCCTGGCCGGGTGGCGCTTGGAGCAACCACACGCGGGTAGCGGTTGCACTGCGCGCCAGTTCAGCGATCAGTGCCAGGCTGCCGCGATCCGGCGAGCGCCGTGGGTCGCAGGCAATCAGCAGGCGCGCCGCCGGGAAGCGGCTCAGTTGTTCCAGCAGCTTGTTGCGCGATTCGCGGCTGTCGAGGATGCCAGCGTCTTTCACACCCTTGGGCAGGGCCGGGGGCCAGGGGTGTTGGTCGTCCAGTTCGATGGCCACCAGCAGGGCGCCGTCGCTGTGCTGCACACCCGCACCGCTTTCGACGCGGTGCAACTGCGCTGGCGCGGCGTCATTGACTCCCAGGCGTTCGCTGCTGGGCATCAGGCGTTCACGCAATTGGGCGTAGCCGGGCAGGTTGAGGTCCAGGCCCAGGGCCGCTTGCCCGCGCCGCCAGCGCCAACGGCAAAACAGCATCAGCAGCAGGCGCGGCAGCACGCCGTAAATCAGCATCGCGCCCACCAGCCAGGTGGCCCACATCTGCCGCACCAGTTCGGTGTTGTACACATCGCGAGTGCTGGCCTCGATCATGGCCACGGTCGGCACGCCAAAACCGATGGCCCGTGGCGCGGCGGCGAGGGCGTTGGTCATGTCGACAAAGGCATCGGCGCCCAGCAGGGTGCTTTCCCAGAAGAAGCTGTAGCGGTGGGTGGTCAGCAGCACCAGCAGGATCGCCACCGCACTGAGCATCGCCAGCAGCCACAGGCCATTGACCAGGGTGCCCACGGCCCAGCGGTTGAGTTTGCGCCGTTGCAGCATCAGCAGCAGGGCGGGGGCCAGTTGCGCGGCCTTGGCGTCGCGGGCCAGTTTTTCGCTGAGCCACAACCACAGCCGCCCCAGGCTGGCGCTGTGTTCACCGGCAAACGCCAGGCCCAAGGCCCAGCCCAGCAGCAGGATCAGGTTCAACCCCAGCAGGCTGCCTAGAGCCCAAAACACATTGACCGGGCGCTGGCCGTCGCCCAGTGCGGCGAAGGCCAGGCCTGCGCCGCTGATGATGGCCAGCACGGCCAGCAGCCATACCGCCAGGCGTGCGCCTTGCAGCCAGTGGCCCAAGGCTTCGCGCAGGCCATCGCGGGTGGCCAGGGTCAGGGCGCGGTGCTGGATGCGGCTCGCCAGGTCGCCGCCGGCGGCGCGGGCGAGGCGGTTGGCTTCCTGGTCGTCCAGGGCGCCGGCGTGTTCTTCGCGCAAGCGCACGGTTTCCGTCAGCCAGAGGTGGTGCAGGGGAGTCAGTTCAGTCACGCACGATACCGTCGCTCAAATGAGCGCTGAGCATAACCGCTGCGGCGCTTATCGGGGTAAGACGGCTCTGCTATCCTCGCCGCCATGAAAAAAACTCTCCCCTTAAGCCTGATCGCGGCCCTCGCCGAGAACCGCGTGATCGGCGTCGATAACCGCATGCCCTGGCACTTGCCGGGGGATTTCAAATACTTCAAGGCCACTACGCTGGGCAAACCCATCGTCATGGGCCGCAAGACCTGGGATTCCCTCGGCCGGCCCTTGCCCGGGCGCCTGAACATCGTGGTCAGCCGCCAGCCGGGTTTGCAGCTAGAAGGCGCGCAGGTCTACCCCTCGTTGGACGCCGCCCTGGCCCGCGCGCAAGCCTGGGCCCAGGAGCAGGGCGTGGATGAAGTGATGTTGATTGGCGGCGCGCAGCTGTATAGCCAGGCCCTGGCCGATGCCGACCGCTTGTACCTGACCCGCGTGGCGCTCAGCCCCGAGGGCGATGCGTGGTTCCCCGAATTCGACCCGGGCCAGTGGACCCTGGTCAGTAACACCCCGGTGGCCGCCGAGGGCGACAAACCGGCGTACAGCTTTGAGGTGTGGCACCGCCACTGAGGGCTAACAGCATCGCGGGCGGGCGCGCTCTCACAGTGGAACTCGGTTACCTGTGGGAGCGGGCCCGCCCGCGATGCTGTTAATAGGGGTAACAGGCGCCGCTAAGCGTGCGCCAATTCCTCATGCTCATCGGCATTGAGCAGTTCTTTATCGGTCTGCTGCATGATCTGGCTGGTGATCGCCCCGGCGGTCATCGAACCGCTGACGTTCAGGGCTGTGCGGCCCATGTCGATCAACGGCTCTACGGAAATCAGCAGCGCCACCAGCGCCACCGGCAAGCCCATGGCCGGTAGCACGATCAGCGCGGCGAAGGTTGCACCGCCGCCCACGCCCGCCACGCCCGCCGAACTCAACGTAACAATCGCCACCAGCGTCGCGATCCACAGTGGGTCCAGGGGGTTGATGCCCACGGTCGGGGCCACCATCACCGCCAGCATGGCCGGGTACAACCCGGCGCAACCGTTCTGGCCGATGGTTGCACCAAAGGACGCGGCGAAACTGGCGATCGACTGCGGAATACCCAGGCGCCGGGTTTGCGCCTCGATGCTCAACGGAATGCTCGCGGCGCTGGAGCGGCTGGTGAAGGCGAAGGTCAGCACTGGCCAGACCTTGCGGAAAAAACGCAGTGGGTTGATCCCGGCCAGCGCCACCAGCAGGCCATGGACCACGAACATCAGGCCCAGGCCGATGTAGGACACCACGACAAAACTGCCGAGCTTGATGATGTCTTGCAGGTTGGAACCGGCCACCACCTTGGTCATCAGGGCCAGCACGCCGTAGGGCGTCAGCTTCATCACCAGGCGCACCAGGCGCATCACCCAGGCTTGCAGGGTGTCGATGGCGTTGATGACTTTCTGGCCTTTTTCCACATCGTCCTTGAGCAGTTGCAGCGCCGCCACACCCAGGAACGCGGCGAAAATCACCACGCTGATGATGGAGGTAGGCTTGGCGCGGGCCAGGTCGGCGAAGGGGTTCTGCGGGATAAACGACAACAGCAACTGCGGCACATTCAGGTCGGCAACCTTACCGGCGTAGTCGCTCTGGATGGTTTGCAGGCGCGCCAGTTCCTGGGTGCCGGCCACCAGCCCTTGGGCGGTGAGGCCGAACAGGTTGGTCAGGGCGATGCCGATCAACGCCGCGATGGCGGTGGTGAACAGCAGGGTACCGATGGTCAGGAAGCTGATTTTGCCCAGGGACGAGGCGTTGTGCAGGCGGGCCACGGCGCTGAGAATCGAAGCAAATACCAGCGGAATCACGATCATTTGCAGCAATTGCACGTAACCGTTGCCCACCAGGTCGAACCAGCCGAGGGAGGCTTTGAGCACCGGGCTATCGGCGCCGTAAATCGTGTGCAGGGCCACGCCGAACGCCACGCCCAGCACCAGGGCCAGCAGGACTTTCTTGGCCAGGCTCCACGTGGTGTGGCGGGTTTGGGCCAGGCCCAGCAACAGGGCGAGGAATACCAGCAGATTGAGGATCAGCGGCAGATTCATTGAGACTCCGGACATAAACGAGTGCCAATCGCGTAGCGCTGCGATTGCGAACCGGCAAGCCTAACAGCTTGAAAAATAATGAATTAATACCGAGATGGAATGGTGACCGTCGTTTTTGGAATAAGGCTGTGGCGCAGATGCGCATGCCGGTGGCGCAATTACGACGCAAGCGGTCGTGGGCAGAGCGGCGCGGTGATGGGGATTTGCTAGCGTCCAACGCTTCCATTCAGGGAGAACCCGCCATGAAACTCGCTTCGAGATTGATCGCTGCCGCGCTGTGCCTGGGCCTCGCCGGCCAGGTGCTGGCCACCGAGTTGCAGCACTGGCCCGCAGAGCAGGCCAAGCAGTTGAACGCCATGATCGTGGCCAATGCCAACAAAGGTAACTACGCGGTGTTCGACATGGACAACACCAGCTACCGCTATGACCTGGAAGAATCCTTGCTGCCGTTCATGGAGAACAAGGGCCTGATTACCCGCGAAAGCCTGGACCCGTCCCTGAAACTGATGCCCTTCAAAGACACCGCTGAGCACAAGGAAAGCCTGTTCAGCTACTACTACCGCCTCTGCGAAGTGGACGACATGGTGTGCTACCCCTGGGTGGCGCAGGTGTTTTCCGGCTTCACCCTCAAGGAACTCAAGGGTTATGTCGATGAGTTGATGGCCGCCGGTAAACCGGTGCCGGTCAGCTATTACGAGGGCGACGTGGTGAAGACGATGGAGGTCAAGCCGCCGCAGATCTTCCCCGGCCAGGTCGAGTTGTATAACCGTTTGATGGAGAACGGCATCGAGGTCTACGTAATGACCGCGGCTTCCGAAGAGCTGGTGCGCATGGTCGCCTCCGACCCCAAGTACGGCTACAACGTCAAACCGCAGAACGTGATCGGTGTGAGTTTGCTGCTAAAAGATCGCAAAAGCGGCGAACTGACCACTGCGCGCAAGCAGATCAGTGCCGGTAAGTACGACGAAAAAGCCAACCTCGGCCTGGAACTCACGCCTTACCTGTGGACCCCGGCGACCTGGATGGCGGGCAAGCACGCGGCGATCCTGACTTACATCGACGAATGGAAAAAACCGGTGCTGGTGGGCGGCGACACCCCGACCAGTGATGGCTACATGCTGTTTCACGGCGTTGACGTGGCCAAGGGCGGCATCCACCTGTGGATCGACCGCAAAGACAAATACCGTGCGCAGATAAACGCCATGATGACCAAGCACGCCGCCGCCCAAGCCCAGGAAAGGCTGCCGGTCACGGCGGACAAGAACTGGGTGATCGTCAAACCTGAAGACATTTTGTAAGCGCGGGGCTTGCTGGCTAATCATGCGCTGCCGGTTCTGGCCTCATCGCGGGCAGGGCCCGCTCCCACAGTGTGGGTGGGATTTGCTTTTCCTTTGTGGGAGCGCGCCTGCTCGCGATGGCGGGGGGCAAGACAGTTGCTCCCACAGTGGGGGCGTTTGTGGGCTTGGCCTACATCCCCGGTCGTATACTCCGACGGCTCTAGCTCGGCCTTTTACCTTGTGAGCAGTGCAGGCCTTCTGCCATAATCGCGCGCCCTTTTTACGCCACCCCGCGGCCTGTCGCGGCCGGTGGCGTTGTTGTTTTGCCTTTACGTAACGGACTACGTTGTGAGCTATCTTTCGATCGAATTCGGCCTGTGTTTCATCCTGTTTTTCGCCTTCTACTGGAGCCTGTGCTGGAGCCCGCGCCTGCAAAACGCGCTGTTGCTGGCCGCTAGCTACGCGATCCTCGCCAGTTTCAGCCTCGACTTCCTTTACGTGCTGCTGGGCTACACCGTGCTGGTGTATGCCCTGGGCCTGTTCAGCCAGCGTTTTCCTGCCCAGCGCATTACCTGGGCGTTGCTGCTGTTGCTGGTGCTGGGCTGTTTTTACCTGTTCAAGTACCAGGATTTTTTCACCAGTTCCGTGCAGGGCGTGTTGCTGAGCCTGGGGCTGGATGTGGCCCTGCCGCTGCTGCAAGTGCTGCTGCCCATTGGGCTGTCGTTCTATACCTTTCACTCGGTCAGTTACCTGGTGTCGATCAACCGGGGGGAACTCAAGCCCGGCTCGCCGTTCGACCTGGCGCTGTACCTGGCGTTTTTCCCCAGCCTGATCGCCGGCCCGGTCAACCGCGCCAGCCATTTATTGCCGCAAATCCGCCCCGAGGGCATCCGCCAGGTATTGGAGCCGCAACGGGCCTTGGGCCTGATCGCCATGGCGGTGGTCAAGCTGTTCTTCTTGAGTTCGTGGCTGGCCAACGAATGGGTGGACCCGGTGTTCGAGACGCCGGTGGGCTATTCGGGCGAGCAGATTTTGCGCAGCGTGTACGGCTATTCGTTCCTGATCTATTTCAATTTCAGCGGCTACACCAACCTGGTGACTGGCATCGCGCTGCTGTTGGGTTTTCGCCTACCCGAGAACTTCAACTTCCCCTACGCGGCGCGCAACCTCAAAGAATTCTGGGGGCGCTGGCACATCAGCCTCTCCACCTTTATCCGCGACTACGTGTACATCCCCTTGGGCGGCAACCGCCGTGGGGTGTGGCGCGGCAACCTGAACATGCTGCTGGCGATGCTGATTTCCGGTTTGTGGCACGGTGCCAGCGCCAATTTCCTGATCTGGGGGGCGCTCCACGGTGTGGGGCTGGCGCTGTACAAGCTGTGCAGCCCGCGTTTGCCGCGCTGCCCGGACCTGCTGGCGCGCCTGTTGACCTTCCACTACGTGGCCTTTGCCTGGGTTTTCTTCCGCAGCGCCACCTTCGATGATGCCCTGGATATGCTCGCGGGCCTGGGCACGATGTCGGCGGCGGGGCTGGCCAATACCGGCGCGAGCCTGCTGGCGTGCCTGTTGGGCGTGGCGTTCTACCCGCGCCTCGTCGCGGGGTTGCAACGCCTGTTCGATGCTGGCACGCGCCTGCCATGGCTGGTGTATCCCGTGCCCTTGGCACTGTTTATCTGCTTGGTGATTTTTGCTTCGCCGTCGGGCGTGCCGGGGTTTATCTATGCCAGTTTCTGAACCGTCGCCATTGTTGCGCCACCAGGCCGGTGCCGCACGGGTGCTGTACGCCATGCTGCTGAGCAGTGCGCTGTTGTTGTGGTTGAACCAGGATTCGGTGCACCAGTATTGCCAGCAGAAGTACCACGACGGCTGCGAACTTCCCGGCTTGGGCCAAAGCACGGCATGGCGCACCGGGGCTTATCTGAGCGAGGCGCTGGGCGCGGCGCGGGTGGCGTTTGTCGAGAGCTTGAGCGGCCACGGCCAATTCCAGGCAGTGGCCGAGGCAGAAGCGGCGCCGCAAAACGACGTGGCCCCCGCGATCGCGGTAGCGCCCGTGGTTGCACCGCCCGTGGCCAAAACCCTGGGGGCCACCCCCGCCGTGGTGAAACCCGCCCCGGTTGCACCTGCCCCGCGGCCAGTGCCGGTGGCTGCGCCGCCCACGGTTGCCGCAGCGGCCATGCCCCGGGTCACCAGCACGCCGCTGATGGCGTCTCTCAACAGCGGAGACGAGGTGTTTTTTGTCGGCGACTCGCTGATGCAAGGCGTGGCGCCGCACATGGCCAACACCCTGCGCAAACGCTACAACCTCAAGAGCGTCAACCTCAGCCGCCAGAGTACGGGGCTGGCGTACCCGAGTTTTTTCAACTGGCCGAAAACGGTGCAAAGCACCCTGCAAGCCAACCCGCGCATTCGCCTGATGGTGGTTTTCCTCGGCCCCAACGACCCGTGGGACATGCCCCAGGGCAAGGGCAAGCCGTTCCTGCGCTTCAAAACGCCGGATTGGGAAAACCTTTACCGCCAGCGCATCGATGCCATCCTCGACGTGGCCCAGGCGCAGAATGTGCAAGTGATTTGGGTCGGCCCGCCGAACATGCAAAAAACCAAGCTGTCGGATGCCATGGCGTACCTCAGCGACCTGTATAAGAACCGCGTCGAACACTACGGCCAGCATTACGTCTCGGCCAACGAAGTGCTGGGTTATACCAGTGCGCAGTTTTCCTACTACCTGACGGACAAGGGCGGCAAGCAACTCAAGACCCGTGTCGACGATGGCATTCACTTCACCATCACTGGCCAAAAACTGATCTCTGCGCAGGTGCTGTCGCGGATCAACTTCCCCAGTGAACAATTGACGGAACACTAGACATGCGGCACCTGCCGGGCGTGATCGCGCTACTGATGAGCTTTGCCTTGCTGAGCAGTTGCGCCCCCGTGGACGCGGTGCAGGCCACCCCGGCGCCCGTCGTCAAAAAAGCCGTCACCTATAACGCCGCCGTGCCGAACCTGGCGGCGCTGACGGCACGCTTCAAGAGCGCCAACCGCAGCCCCATCAGCGTCGTGCAACTGGGCGACTCGCACACCGCCGCCGACCTGTTCAGCGGCGAGATGCGCCGTTTGCTCCAGGCCCAGTACGGCGATGGCGGTATCGGCTTCGTTGCCGCCACCCCGGTGCCCGGCACCCGCTACGAGCGGGTCATCCTGACCACGGCCAAGCGCCAATGGGCGCTGGTGTCGGCGCGCAACCAGCAAAGCGCGCAGTTCCCGTTGGGCGGCTACCTGGCGTTGCCCCAGGTGGCGGGCGCGCAGGTGCGGATTGCCGAGCGCCAGCCTAGCGGGCAGCGTTATCGGGTGTCGGCGCTGTACCAGGCGCAGGCCAATAACAGCCTCAAGGCCCGCGACGGCGCGACCCAGGCCAGCCGCATGCTGGCGGCCACGGGCGGGCAGTGGCGGTTCAGCCCGGTGTTCAACAACATCGCCTTGCCGGTGGAACTGAGCATCGCCCAGCCCCAGGGCCTGGCGCTGGGCGGCTGGAATATTCAGGGGCAGAAAAACGCCGGCGTGACCTATTCGGCCCTGGGTATCAACGGCGCGCGCCTGGACGTGCTGGACAAGTGGCAGGCCGGTTGGCTCGACACCCTCAAGGCCCTGCGCCCAGACCTGGTGGTATTGGCCTACGGCACCAACGAAGCCTTCGACGATGAGCTGGACTTGGGGCTGTACGAGCGCCAATTGCAGGGCAAAATCGCCGAACTGCGGCGAACCTTGCCCAAAGCCGTGATCTTGTTGGTGGGCGCCCCGGATTCGATCAAGAACCGCCGCGCCCAGGCCTGCGCCGCCGCCCAGCCCCACAGCCTGCGCCAAGTCATCCAGATCCAGAAAACCGTCGCCCGGCAAAGCGGCGCGTTGTATTGGGACTGGCAGGCGTTCATGGGCGGCGATTGCTCGATCCGCAACTGGCAGGCCCGGGAAATGGCCCGTGGCGACCTGGTGCACCTCACCGCCGACGGCTACCGGCAAAGCGCCGAAGGGCTGTACCGCTTCCTGCGCGGGCAACTGGGCGAACGCCTACCCTGACGCTGAGGTAGCAGGCAAAAAAATGCCCCGCACGTGGCGGGGCATTTTTATGGGCGTGGATCAGAGGCCGTCGAGCATGGCCTTGTTGCGCACGGCGCCTTTGTCGGCGCTGGTGGCCAGCAGGGCATAGGCCTTGAGGGCGGTGGTGACTTTGCGCGGGCGCACTTCCACCGGTTTCCAGCCTTTGTTGTCCTGTTCAACGCGGCGCGCCGCCAGCTCTTGATCGCTGACGAGCAGGTTGATCGAGCGGTTGGGGATGTCGATCAGCACTTTATCGCCGTCCCGCACCAGGCCGATGGCGCCGCCCGCGGCGGCTTCCGGCGAGGCGTGGCCGATGGACAGGCCCGAGGTGCCGCCGGAGAAGCGCCCGTCGGTGAGCAGCGCACAGGCTTTACCCAGGCCCTTGGACTTGAGGTACGAGGTTGGGTAGAGCATTTCTTGCATGCCCGGGCCGCCCTTGGGCCCTTCGTAGCGGATGATGACGATGTCACCGGCCTGCACTTCGTCGGCGAGGATGCCGCGCACGGCGCTGTCCTGGCTTTCAAAGATTTTCGCGTTGCCCTCGAACACATGGATCGACTCGTCCACGCCCGCGGTTTTCACCACGCAGCCGTCCAGGGCGATGTTGCCGTAGAGCACGGCGAGGCCACCTTCCTGGGAGTAGGCGTGCTCGACGCTGCGGATGCAGCCGTTTTCACGGTCGTCGTCCAGGCTCGGCCAACGGGTGGACTGGCTGAACGCGGTCTGGGTCGGGATGCCCGCTGGGCCGGCCTTGAAGAAGTGGTGCACGGCTTCGTCGCTGGTCTGGGTAATGTCCCATTTGGCGATGGCGTCGGCCATGGTCTTGCTGTGCACGGTCGGCAGGTCGGTGTGCAGCAGGCCGCCACGGGCCAGGGAGCCGAGGATGGAGAAGATGCCGCCGGCGCGGTGCACGTCTTCCATGTGGTACTTCTGGATGTTCGGCGCGACCTTGCACAGCTGCGGCACGTGGCGCGAGAGGCGGTCGATGTCCTTGAGGTTGAAGTCGATCTCGGCCTCCTGGGCGGCGGCCAGCAGGTGCAGGATGGTGTTGGTCGAACCGCCCATGGCGATGTCGAGGGTCATGGCGTTCTCGAACGCCTTGAAGTTGGCGATGTTGCGCGGCAGCACCGACTCGTCTTCTTCGATGTAGTACTGGCGGCACAGGTCGACGATGGTGCGCCCGGCCTGCAGGAACAGCTGTTCGCGGTCGCTGTGGGTGGCCAGGGTCGAGCCGTTGCCCGGCAGGGCCAGGCCCAGGGCTTCGGTGAGGCAGTTCATGGAGTTGGCGGTGAACATACCGGAGCACGAACCGCAGGTCGGGCAGGCGCTGCGCTCGTACTCGGCGACCTTCTCGTCAGAGGCCGTGTCGTCGGCGGCGATCACCATGGCATCGACCAGGTCCAGGCCATGGCTGGCCAGTTTGGTCTTGCCCGCTTCCATTGGGCCGCCGGAGACGAAGATCACCGGGATGTTCAGGCGCAGGGCGGCCATCAGCATGCCGGGGGTGATCTTGTCGCAGTTGGAGATGCACACGATGGCGTCGGCGCAGTGGGCGTTGACCATGTATTCGACGGAGTCGGCGATGATCTCGCGGCTGGGCAGCGAATAGAGCATGCCGTCGTGGCCCATGGCGATGCCGTCATCGACGGCGATGGTGTTGAATTCTTTGGCCACGCCGCCAGCGCGTTCGATTTCGCGGGCGACCAGTTGGCCCATGTCCTTGAGGTGGACGTGGCCGGGAACGAACTGGGTGAAAGAGTTGGCGACGGCGATGATCGGCTTCTTGAAGTCGTCATCTTTCATCCCCGTGGCGCGCCACAGTGCGCGGGCGCCGGCCATGTTGCGGCCGTGGGTGGATGTTTTCGAGCGGTAAGCAGGCATGGAACACTCCGGGCGGTTAATCAGGTATCAAAAGGGAAGTGAGCTTCTATTGACGTCTGGAACACACAGAAATGGCCGTGTGCCCGGATGCTGCCGCCAGCGTTACGGGATCGCCGTGTGCCTGGGCCTTGAGCTCATAAACCCGCCGGGGATGACTGGCGATGAATGCGCCGATTCTACACCGCTGGCGCCAGGAAGGAATGGCGCGCCGCGCCGAGTGTCAGGCGCCCGCTTGGCCGGTGCGGGCCAGGCCTCGGCGCAGCTGCGCATTGAGCGCCAGGCCCAGGGCGCCCGACAGCATCAGGCACGCGGCCAGGGTCCAGGCCAGGTGGCTGCCGCTGGCCAGGTTAATCAGGGCGCTGAGCAGCCCGCCGATGATGAAAATCAGCACACTGCCCGCCGAGGCCGAGGCGCCGGCCTGCTCGGGGAACACGTCCATGGCCCGGGACGTGGCGGCGGGCCGGGTGAGGGTGGTGCCGGCGGTGCACACCAGCATCGGCAGCAGGATGGTCAGGGTGCTTACGCCCCACCACCCGGTGAGGGCCAGCATCAGCAGCCCCGCAAGCAGGATCAGGCTCAGCCCGCCGACAATCTGCCCGTGGGCGCTGACCCGCGCACTCAGCGCCCCGGCGACCACGCCGCCGACCAGGTAAGCGGCGCCGTACAGCAGCAGGGTCAGGGCAAATTGGTAAGCCGACAGGCCCAACTGCTCCATGAAAATCAGCGGCGAGATGACGATGAAGGAAAAGTGGCAGGCAAACGCGATGGCGCTTATCAGCCAGTACGCGAAGAAGTCGAAGCGCCCGCCCAGGCTGCGGTAGGCCTGGAGGATGTTCTGCCGTGGCCCCTCGGCACGGCGCGGCGCGGCGGGCAGGAACACCCAGGCCTTGAGCCACACCAGCGCCGCGAGGCCGATAAACAGATAAAAACTGCCGCGCCAGCCCACCGCGCCCTGCAGCAGCGTGCCGGCCAGGGGGGACAGCGAGATGAACACCCCGGTGGCGGTGGTCATCAGGATGCGCAAACGCTCCCGTTCGCGGCCCTGAAACAAATCCTGGACCAGCGCCTGGGACAGTACGAAGCAGCCGCAGCCCAGGGCCTGGAGCAGGCGAAAGGCAAGAAACCAGCGGTAGTCGCTGGCCAGCGCGCACCCCGCCGCGCCCAGCATCGCCACGGCCATGCCCGCCAGCAACAAGCCCTTGCGCCCGATCACGTCGGACAACGGCCCGAGCAGCAGTTGGGACAGGGCGATGCCGATGGCGAACAGGCTGATGGAAAACGCGATATCCGCCGCGGGGGTGGCGAAATGGGCGGACAGCGCCGGGAAGGACGGCAGCAGCACGTCGATGGGGAAAACCCCGAGCAACACCATGGCCAGCAACAGCGCCACCGCTGCACCCTTGCTCGCCCTAGCCATCGATCAGCCCTGCGTCGACGAACAACTGGCGGTTGTAGGCAGGCTCGAAGAAACCGTACTTCTTCATCGTCGCCAGGGTGGTGGTGGCATTGGCCCGCGCCCGCTGTGCCCAGGCCTGGGGCTGGAGCAGCGGCTCGATCACCTGCGTGCGGGTGGCCGGGTCGATGCCGGCGCTGGCGAAGCTTTCGTGCAGCCACTGGCCATCGATCTGCGCGAACACCTGAATGATCGCCAGCAGCAGGTCCGCCGCCGCCGGTTGCCGCGCCGCCGCCAGCGCCTCCCAGGTGTAGCCGAACACCTCGCAGAAGTAGCGGCTGTGCCGCGCCTCGTCTTCCAGGTGTTCGCGCAGCATGTGGTAGACGCACGGGATCAGGCTGTCGCGGGTGATGGCCAGCAGCTCCTTGGCGATGATGGTTTCGGAGACGAAACCGATGAAAAACCAGGCCAGCGGCACCTGTTGCGGCGCGGTGCGCTGCACCAGCGCCAGCAGGTGGCGGATGCGCTGGGGCACGCGGTGGCGGTTGTCGATGCCGTACCAGTGGGCGATCTGCGCGGCCAGGGTGTCGGAAAACAGCGCGTGGTAGCCCTCGTCGGTGTACAGCTGCAGGGCCGCGGTGCGCATCGGCCGGGGCACGGCCATGGCCAGGTCGCCGTGGACCAGGGTTTCGACGGCGCGGTTGACGATTTTGTGTTCCAGCAGGGTGGTGTAGTCGAGGAAATACACCAGGTGATTGGCCGCCAAACGCTGCTGGGTGGCGCGGCCCAGGCCCTGGATCAGCGGGTGCGCCAGGTACGGCAGGAACGCGGGCGGAAACCAGTCCTGGGTGAGCAGTTGCCGGTCGAGGTCGGCGGGTAGCTCGAAGCAGTCGGGTTTGCTGCGCACCGAGGCCTTGCGGTCCCAGTCGGCCAGGGTGAAACGGTGTTGGGCGGCGCTGGAGGCGGTCATGGGGCGTCCTGGGCGGCGATCAACGCACGCAGTTCCTGGCATTGGGCCTGGCCGTCACCGTGGCCGCAGCCGACGAAAAACAGCGCCTGTTCGGCCGAGGTTTCTTGCAGGCCAAGCTGGGCTTCGACCTGGGCGTCGCTCAGGGCGCCGGTGAGCCAGGTGTTCAGGCCCAGAGCGGTGGCGAGCAACTGGAAGGTCTGGGACAGATGCCCGGCCTCGACGTAGGCCATGCGATAGGCGCGCGAGTGTTCGTACTTCCACCACAGCTTGTCGAAGCGGCAGGTAATGAACAGGCCCACCGGCAGCGGGTTGATGAAATGCTGGCCGGCCAGTAACTGGCCCAGCGGCGCGTCAAGCAACGGCGCGACCAGTTGCAGGGCATGGCGGTCGGGGTGGTAGAAGTACACCCCCGGGGCGAGGCCGCTGACATTGCGCACATACAGGTAGCCGTCGCAGGCGTTCAAGCCGCCACCGGAGGGGCTGCTGCGCCGTGCCGCGAAGCCCTCGGCAATGGCCGGGTCATCGTCGTCGGCGCGTTCGTGCAAATAGCCGAGCGTCAGGTACAGCAGGGTGCCCACGTCCACCAGGCTGACTGCGCGCGGGGTGAAGGAGCGGCAGGTTTTGCGCTGAATCAGGGTGGTGGCCAGCCCGGCGGCCCGGGCCACCGACAGCGCAGGGTCGGGCAGGGGGATCAGCTCGGGCCCGTCAAAGGTGCAGCGCGGCGGGGGCGGCGCAGCGGCCATGACTTCTTTGCAATGCGCCAGATAATGCTGCGACCACTCATTGATATCCTGTGGCATATATTCGCAGGGAATATTCTTTGTGCCGATGTGGAATATCTTGGAAAGTTCATCCCAGCCCCAGGGTGTGGGAACTTGTTGAATGGGTGTGAAGAGGCCGGCGGCGAGAAATTGCGCATCCATGCTGTTGCACGGATCAAGTTGTTCAGGCGTGGCTATAAGTTGGATAAGGCGGGCGGAATAGTCGGGGTCTAGTTCAAATTGTGTATGACGCTTGTAGTCCCATATAACCAGGCAGGGAGGTCGGGCAAGAACAAAGAAACTCGGATTTATATACATGGCGATGTTGGCCCTGCAAGCGTGGGCGATGAGGCTGGGGCGCCGGCATTCCCCAGCCTCATCTAGCGGTTAACAGCAGGGTTTAGCGGGTTTTCGCCGGAACCATGGCAGACAGGTTGGCGAGTTTGGTTGCTTCCATAATGATGGTTTTCATGGGTGTAACTCCTTTGATGTATGTTGTTTGAGTGTTGTGTTTTTTTATGTTGTCACTTCCGAGTGACGAACAAATAGTAACGGTTAATTATTTAAAGATGAAGTAGTTGGCGGGTAGGGTTGTTCCATGAATGGCGTAGGATCCGTCTTGTGGAACTTCTAGAGTGCTGAGTTTGTTTAATTTTTACTTTGAATTGTGGGGCGCGATAGGGTGCACACAAGAGCGAGAGTGGGCTGTGGAGCGGAGTTGGTTAGTTTATTTTTTAGTTGGCGGGAAATGTGTTGAAAGTCATGAAGGGCCGTGCGGCCCTTCATGATGGCCGGGACTCAGCTGTTAGGCAGCAGTCGGCAGGTGATGCTCTTGATGTAGCGGGTTTCGGCGATGGCCGGGTGAACGGGGTGGTCCGGCCCTTGGCCGCCGCGTTCGAGCATCTGGATGTTGCGGTCCAGGTGGCGGGCGCTGGTCAGCAGGATATTTTGCAGGTCGTCTTCGGGCAGGTGCATGGAGCACGAGGCGCTGACCAGGATGCCGTCCTTGCTGAGCAGGCGCATGGCTTGCTCGTTGAGGCGGCGGTAGGCGCCCTCGCCGTTCTTCATGTCTTTCTTGCGTTTGATGAAGGCGGGCGGGTCGGCGACGATCACGTCGAAACGCTCTTCGCTGGCCTTGAGTTCTTTCAGGGCTTCAAAGACGTCGCCTTCGATGCAGGTCATTTTTTCCGCAAAGCCATTCAGGGCGGCGTTGCGCTCCACGCCGTCGAGGGCGAAGGCCGAGGCATCGACGCAGAACACTTCGCTGGCGCCGAACGCGGCGGCTTGCACGCCCCAGCCGCCGATGTAGCTGTACAGGTCCAGCACGCGTTTGCCCTTGGCGTAGGGCGCCAGGCGTGCGCGGTTCATGCGGTGGTCGTAGAACCAACCGGTTTTCTGGCCTTGAAGCACGGGGGCTTCGAATTTCACGCCGTTTTCTTCCAGAGCGACCCATTCCGGCACGAGGCCGAACACGGTTTCGACATAGCGGTTCAGGCCTTCGGCGTCGCGGGCGGCGGAGTCGTTCTTGAACAGGATGCCGCTGGGCTTGAGCACTTGGGTCAGGGCGGCGATCACGTCGTCTTTATGGGCTTCCATGGTGGCGGAGGCGATCTGCACCACCAGAATGTCGCCGAAGCGATCGACCACCAGGCCCGGCAGCAGGTCGGAGTCGCCATAGACGAGGCGGTAGAACGGCTTGTCGAACAGGCGCTCGCGCAGCGACAGCGCGACGTTGAGGCGGTGCACCAGCAGGGATTTGTCCAGGGGCAACTTGATGTCGCGCGACAGCAGGCGCGCGCAGATCAAGTTGTTCGGGCTCATGGCCACGATGCCCAGGGCCTTGCTGCCGGCCGCTTCGAGGATGGCCTGATCGCCGGCCTTGAAGCCGTGCAGTGGGGTGGCGGCCACATCGATTTCGTTGCTGTAGACCCACAAGTGGCCGTTGCGCAGGCGACGGTCGGCATTGGCTTTAAGGCGCAGGCTGGGCAGGGACATGACGTCGCTCCGGAAAAAAGAGCGGGAGTATAGCCTGTTGCGCTGGCAATGGCGGCGCCGCTGCGCCCTTGAATCTGGATCCGTGTTGGGTTTTGCGGTGTCGGCCGACTCTTTATAAGGGGTAGAATCGCCGCCTAGACCGGAGTGAGTACTTATGTCCCAAGAGCTATCAGCCGAACAGATCCAGCAGGCCCTGCAAGGCATCAGTGTGCCGCCCCAGCCGCAAATCATGGTGGATTTGCAGATGGAGCAATACATGCCCGACCCGGACCTGGAAGTGATCGCGCGGCTGATCTCCCAGGACCCGGGCCTGTCCGGGGCGTTGCTCAAGATCGTCAATTCGCCCTATTACGGGCTGAGCAACAAGATTGCCTCGATCCAGCGGGCGGTGAACCTGCTGGGCAGCCGTTCGATCATCAACCTGATTAACGCGCAGTCGATCAAGGGCGAGATGAACGACGACACCATCGTCACCCTCAACCGCTTCTGGGACACCGCCCAGGACGTGGCCATGACTTCGTTGACCCTGGCCAAGCGCATCGGCTCCCAAGCGGTGGACGAAGCCTACGCCCTGGGCCTGTTCCACGATTGCGGCGTGCCGTTGATGCTCAAGCGCTTCCCCCACTACATGAACGTGCTGGAACAGGCCTACGCCGCTGCCGGCGCCGATTGCCGGGTGGTGGACACCGAGAACCGCGCGTTCAACACCAACCATGCGGTGGTCGGTTACTACACGGCAAAATCCTGGCGCCTGCCAGACCACGTCAGCAACGCCATCGCCAACCACCACAATGCCCTGGCCATTTTCAGCGACGAGTCTTCGCGCAACAGCCAACTGAAGAACCTGCTGTCGATCCTGAAAATGGCCGAGCACATCTGCGCCTCCTACCGGGTGCTGGGTAATCAGGTCGATGACCATGAGTGGAACAGCATCGGCCCGTTGGTGCTGGACTACGTGGGGCTTTCGGATTACGACTTCGAGAACCTCAAGCAGACCATCCGCGAGTTGGGCGCACACTGATTTCTCAACCCTGGGGCGAGCATGCCGGAACTACCTGAAGTCGAAACCACCCGGCGCGGGATTGCGCCGCACCTGGAGGGCCAGCGCGTCAGCCGTGTGATCGTGCGCGAGCGGCGCTTGCGCTGGCCGATCCCCGAAGACCTCGATGTGCGCCTGTCCGGGCAGCGCATCGTGCTGGTGGAGCGGCGCGCCAAGTACCTGCTGATAAATGCCGAAGTGGGCACGCTGATTAGCCATTTGGGCATGTCCGGCAACCTGCGGCTGGTGGAGGCCGGGTCGTTGGCGGCCAAGCACGAGCATGTGGACATCGAACTCGAATCCGGCCTGGCGCTGCGTTACACCGACCCGCGGCGGTTCGGCGCGATGCTGTGGAGCCTCGACCCGCTGAACCACGAATTGCTGGCGCGCCTGGGGCCGGAACCCTTGACTGAGCTGTTCGACGGCGATCGGCTGTTCAAGCTGTCCCGGGGCCGCTCGATGGCGGTCAAGCCGTTCATCATGGACAACGCGGTGGTGGTGGGCGTGGGCAATATCTACGCGACCGAAGCGCTGTTCGCCGCCGGCATTGACCCACGGCGTGCGGCCGGGGGCATTTCCCGGGCGCGCTATTTGCGCTTGGCGGTGGAGATCAAACGCATCCTCGCCGCCGCCATCGAGCGCGGTGGCACCACCTTGCGCGACTTCATCGGCGGCGACGGCCAACCCGGTTACTTCCAGCAGGAACTGTTCGTGTACGGCCGCGCCTATGAGGCGTGCAAGGTGTGCGGGAGTGAGTTGCGCGAGGTCAAGCTGGGGCAGCGGGCGAGTGTGTTTTGCTTGAAGTGCCAGCGCTGAGCCTGGGCTGAGGGCCTCATCGCGAGCAGGCTCGCTCCCACGGGGCACCTTTTAACCTTGTGGGAACGGGCCTGGCCCGGGCGGCGATCCGACGATAGTGCCCTGCCAGCCCCCACACCTCTCAAGCCTTACCGGTAATCACCCGGTATTTGGCCATCAGCTGTTCTTCGGTTTCCGGGTGGGCTTCATCCAGCGGGATGCAATCGACCGGGCAGACTTGCTGGCACTGCGGTTCGTCGTAGTGGCCGACGCATTGGGTGCACAGGTTGGGGTCGATCACGTAGATCTCTTCGCCTTGGGAAATGGCGGCGTTGGGGCACTCGGGCTCGCAGACGTCGCAGTTGATGCAATCGTCGGTGATGATAAGGGACATGGGGCACTCCAGCCTGGGCGGACAGCCCAGGCAGCTAAAAACGAATGCGCGCAATTGTGCCGTATTGATGGGCGCAGTGCACGCGGGCGCGATGGAGGGCGGTTATTTCTTGAAGCGTTCGGTCAGGGCCTCGGCCACCGCCGGGTGGACGAACTTGGTGATATCGCCGCCCAGGGCCGCGATTTCCCGCACCAGGGTCGAGGAAATGAACGAATAGCGCTCCGACGGCGTGAGGAACAGGCTTTCCACGTCCGGCGCCAATTGGCGGTTCATGTTGGCCAGTTGGAACTCGTACTCGAAATCCGACACGGCGCGCAGGCCACGCAGGAACACATTGGCGTTCTGCTCCTTGGCAAAGTGCGCCAACAGGGTGGAGAAGCCGACGACTTCGACATTGGGTAGATGCTTGGTGACCTCGCGGGCCAGCTCCACGCGTTGTTCCAGGGGGAACAGCGGGTTTTTCTTGGGGCTGGCAGCCACGGCGATAATCACGTGGTCGAACAGGCGCGAGGCGCGTTCGACCAGATCGCCATGGCCCTTGGTAATAGGGTCGAAGGTACCTGGGTACAACACTCGGTTCATCGCGTCGTCCTGGCGGGAGTCCGTTGGGGAGTCGGATGGTAGCGCAGCAATCCCGGTGGGCCAAGCCGACTTTTTGTGAACAAAGCACTATAGACGCGGCGAATAATCCTGGTTTTCACGGGTTTTTCAGCCGCTCGGCCAGGGCGCTGGCCAGTTGTGCGGTCAGGCCATAGACCGACAATTGCGGGTTGGCGCCGATGCTGGTGGGGAACAGCGAGCCGTCGTGGATCGACAGGTTAGCCAACTGATGATGGCGCCCCAGGCTGTCGCACACCGCGCTTTGCACCGCTTCGCCCATGGCACAACCGCCCATCACGTGGGCGCTGCCCAGGCGCGTGCGGTACAGCGCCAGGTCCAGGCCGTCGATCATGGCGCGGGCCTCGCCCAGGGTTTTCACGTAGCGGGCATCGTTGTGCAGCGGCATCACCGCTTTGGCGCCGCCGGCGAACTGGATCTCGGCCATGCTGTGGAAGGCCCGGCGCAGGCCATCCCAGGCGTAGGCCGAGACGGGGTAGTCGAGCACCGGCGTGCCATCGCCGCGCAGCTCCACGTGGCCGCCGGGGCTGTCGGGGTGAAAGCCGTCGCGCATCAGCGCCAGCATGGCGTGGGTGTTGGGCAGTTGGGCCATGCGCAGGGCGTTGTCGCTGCCAAAACCGCCGAACAGGGTGGCGGCCAGCGCCGGGTGCAGGGGCGGCACTTCGAGCTTGTAGGACATGGGCCCGGTGGTGCCGTTTTGCCATTGGAAGTGGTCGGAGTAGATCGACTGCGGCGCGCCATAGAACGGGTTGATGACCTCGTCGAAATGCCCGGCGGACATGTTCACCAAGTGCAGAAAGGTGCGCTTGCCCAGGCGTGCGTGAGGGTCTGGCGCGCCTGAGCGCAACAGCAGCGCCGGGCTGTTGATGCCGCCGCCGGCCAGTACGTAGTGACGCGCCTTGACGCGGATGCGCCGCCCGGTGGGCGCCACGCAGCGCTCGTCCATGGCCACGCATTGCAGGCCGGTCACGCGCTCGCCGTCGATCAACAGCTTTTCGGCGCGGGCCAGGTACAGCAACTCGCCGCCGCTTTCCAGCGTGGCAGGGATGGTGGTGACCAGCATCGATTGCTTGGCGTTGGTCGGGCAGCCCATGCCGCAATAGCCCAGGTTCCAGCAACCGCGCACATTGCGCGGGATCACCTGCCAGCTGTAGCCCAGTTGTTCGCAGCCTTTTTTGATGACTTCGTTGTTGGCATTGGGTGGCACCCGCCACGGGGCGACCCCCAGGCGCTGTTCCATTTTCTCGAACCAGGGCGCCATCTCGGCCACGCCATGGCCTTTGACGTTGTGTTCGCGGGCCCAGTGTTCCAGGGTCGGCGCCGGTGTGCGGAAACTGGAGGTCCAGTTAATCAGCGTGGTGCCGCCCACGGCACGGCCCTGGAGGATGGTGATGGCGCCGTCCTTGCTCAAACGGCCGATGCCTTCCTGATAAAGGCTGGCGTAGGCGGCGTCTTCGAGCATTTTGAAATCGCTGCTGGTCTTGAGCGGGCCTTCTTCGATCAACAGCACTTTATAGCCGGCGGCGCTGAGGATTTCGGCCGTGGTGCCACCGCCCGCGCCGCTGCCGATGATGGCCACGTCGGCTTCAAGCGTCAGGTCTTGGGTGAGGGTGGAGCCGTCATGGGTTTTCCAGCCGCGGGCCATGCCATCGCGAAACGGATCGGGTACGGGCATCAGGGGTCTCTTTCTTATTGTTGAGGTTGGGGCAGGTTCGCTCCCACGGGGGCATCCCTTGGGTTGTCAGTCACAGCGCCTCACACCCGCGGCGGCCCCGGGTAGCCGCAGTGGGCCCAGGCCTCGGCGCGGCTGTACCAGGCCATCATCACCAGTTGCAGCAGGGAGCTGTGGCCCATGCGCAGCAGGCTCAGGCTGCTGTTTTCCCAGCGCTGGAGGAAGTGGCGGATGTCGTCGCCGCTGGCGTTTTCCCACGCGCCCCAGATGCCGGTCAGGGGGCCGCGGGTGACCGCCATGGCGAGCACGTCAAACAGTTGCCGGGTCAGCTTGAGCATTTCTGGCGAGAGGTAGGCCAGGTTGCGGTCCAGGCTTTGCAGGGCGCCCTCCAGCGCAGCGGGGAGGGCGTCGGCGGCCACGGCGCCGTCGAGCATCACCGGCATCACCGCCCGCACAAAGGGCAGGTCGGCGCTGCGCAAGGCGAGAAAACCGCTGGCCGGTTGGCTGGCCGAACAACCGCTCAGGCTGGCGCCCAGGCCAGCGGTGGCGAGGAAGGCGCTGGCGCCCAGGCTGAACTTCAAAAGGCCGCGCCGCGACAGTGCGGCGGGCTCGGGCAGGCATGGATTCATTATTGTTTTAACCGGCAGTGGGGCGCGTTAGCGGATGAACAGTTTGTGGATCAGCTTCTGGATGGCCGTGCCATAGGGCGGGTAGATCAGCCGCGCCGCGTTCAGGCGTTGCTTGACCAGCACGCCCTTGGCCTTGCTGAAGGTCAGGAAGCCTTCATGGCCGTGGTACTGGCCCATGCCCGAGGGGCCGATGCCGCCGAAGGGCAGGTCGTCCTGGGCCACGTGCAGCAGGGTGTCGTTCAGGCACACGCCGCCGGAGTGGGTTTCCTGCAGCACGCGTTGCTGCTCGGCCTTGTCGTAGCCGAAGTAGTACAGCGCCAGAGGGCGCGGCCGCTGGTTGATGTAGGCAAACGCCTGGTCGAGGCCGCTGTAGGGCACGATCGGCAGCAGCGGGCCGAAGATTTCGTCCTGCATCACCGTCATTTCATCGTTGACGTTGAGCAGCACGCTGTGGCCCAAACGCCGGCCCTGGTTCTGCTCGAACAGCGGAACCAACAGTGCGCCCTTGCTCGTGGCGTCGCTGATGTAGCCGTTAAGCCGGTTGAGTTGGCGATCGTTGATGATTGCCGTGTAGTCCGGGTTATCCACAAGCGTGGGGTAAAACCCGCGCACAGCCTGGCGGTAGGCCTCGACGAAGGAACCGACGCGCTCTTGCGGCACCAGCACGTAGTCCGGGGCGACGCAGGTTTGCCCGGCATTGAGGGTTTTGCCGAAGGCGATGCGCTCGGCGGCGTCCTTGAGCGGCACGTCGCTGGAGACGATGGCCGGCGACTTGCCGCCCAGCTCCAGGGTCACCGGGGTGAGGTTCTCGGCGGCGGCGCGCATCACGTGCTTGCCGATGCTGGTGGCGCCGGTGAACAGCAAGTGGTCAAACGGCAGCCGCGAGAAGGCCATGCCCACCTCGGCCTCCCCCAGCACCACGCACACCAGGTCTTGGGGGAACACCCGCGCCAGCAGGGTTTTGAGCAGTTGCCCGGTGGCCGGGGTGGCCTCGCTGAGCTTGAGCATCACCCGGTTACCGGCGGCGAGGGCGCCAACCAGCGGGCCAATAGCCAGGTACAACGGGTAGTTCCACGGCGCGATCACGCCCACCACCCCCAGAGGCTGATAGACCACTTTGGCCGACGCGGGCTGAAAGGCCAGGCCGACCTTGCGCCGCGACGGTTTCATCCAGGCCTTGAGGTGGCGGCTGGCGTAGTGGATGCCGTGCAGGCTGGGCATCAGCTCGGCGAGCAGGGTTTCGTCGGCGCTGCGGTTGCTGAAATCCTCGCTGATGGCGGCGATCAAAGCCTGGCGTTCGCTGTTCAGTACATCGCCCAGGGCCTTGAGCCACTGCTGACGCTGCGCCGCAGGGGGCATGGGATGGGCGGCGTAGGCCTGGCGCTGGGCGTGGAAAAGCTTGAGCAGTTCGTCGCGCTGGGCTTGGGCGTCTTGCAGGTAGGCGATTTCAGCAGGCATGGCGGCGTCCGTTTTATTCGAGTTGTGCATTTTCTAGAGCTTATACTCTAAAAGGTCAAGGCCGAACTGTGCGTCACTTTGATTTATCCACAAGCGGTTAGGCCGTAAGATGCTCGCCAACGCACTCTGAATTAAAGCCCTTGCCCATGGCCCCACGCATAAAAACCAGCGAGCGCATCGTCCAGAATAGCCTGGAGCTGTTCAACCAGCAGGGCGAGCGCAGCGTCAGCACCAACCACATCGCCGCCCACATGGAAATTTCCCCGGGCAACCTCTATTACCACTTCCCCAACAAGCAGGCGATTATCGCCGTGCTGTTCAGCGAGTACGAAAGCCTGGTGGACAGCTTCCTGCGCCCGCCCCAGGGCCGCGCGGCGACGGTCGAAGACAAGCGCTTCTACTTGCAGGCTCTGTTGGCGGCGATGTGGCGCTACCGCTTCCTGCACCGCGACCTGGAGCATTTGCTCGACAGCGACGCGGACCTGGCCATGCGCTACCGGCGTTTCTCCCAGCGTTGCCTGATCCAGGGTCGCGCCATCTACGAAGGCTTTGTCGCCGCCGGCATCCTGGCGATGGACAAGGTGCAGATCGAGTCCCTGACCCTCAACGCCTGGATCATCCTCACGTCCTGGGTGCGGTTTTTGTGCACCACCCGGGAAAACTCCACGCACCTGAGCGAAGAAGCGATCAAGCGCGGGGTTTATCAGGTGCTGGTGCTGGAGGCCGGTTTCGTCACCGAGCAGGCGCGGGACGCGGTGGACGCGCTTTTTGAGGAGTACTACGTGCCGCTGGGGCAGGCGCTGGAAGAACTGTAGGATGGCCTGAGCCTTAACTCACGGGAGCCTGTTATGCCGATTGCGCAACTCATCAGCCCGCAAGACCTGGACGGCAAGAAAGACCAGCCGAACCTGGTGCTTCTCGATTGCCGCTTTGCCCTGGATGACCTCGACTACGGCCAGCGCAGCTATGCCCAAGGGCATATCGCCGGGGCTTCGTTCGCGGACCTGGAGCGCGACCTCAGTGGCCGGGTGAGCAAAGGCGTGACCGGGCGCCACCCGTTGCCCGAGCCGCAGGCCCTGGTGGAGCGCCTGCAAGCCTGGGGCGTGAATGACGACAGCGACATCGTGCTGTACGACGACGGCCCCGGAGCTTTCGCCGCCCGCGCCTGGTGGCTGTTGGCCTGGCTGGGCAAGCGCGACGGGGTATTTATCCTCGATGGCGGCCTCAAGGCTTGGCACGCGGCCGGCCTGCCCTTGAGCCTCGACGCGCCGCGCCAGGGTGTTGGTAACTTTGCCGGCACACCGGACAACAGCCTGCTGCTCAGCGCCGAGCAACTGCAACAACGCCTCGGCGACCCGGCCTTGACCTTGCTCGATGCCCGCGCCGAGGCGCGTTTTCGCGGTGAAGTGGAGCCCATCGACCCGGTGGCCGGGCACATTCCCGGCGCCCACTGCGCAGTGTTCACCGACAACCTGGGCAGCGATGGCCGCTTCCTCAGTGCGCAGGCCCTCCAGCAGCGCTTCGCCGCCCACCTGGGCGAGCGGCCAGTGAGCGAACTGGTGGCCTATTGCGGTTCCGGCGTGACGGCGTGCCACAACCTCTTCGCCCTGTGCCTGGCGGGCTATCCGCTGGCGCAGTTGTATGCCGGCTCGTGGAGTGAGTGGATCACCGACCCTGCACGGGAAGTCGCCAAGGGCGCTTGACGGCCGTACACCACCGGCCCCTGTGGGAGCCGGCCGGGCCTTCCTCGTTTATTGCCCCGCCCCCTGCGCCAGCCATTGCGGTATGCGCCGTTCCAGGTAGTAGCCGGGGCGGCGCAGGGTGCCGTCAACGAACCCCACATGGCCGCCGTGCGCATGTAGCTCCCATTGCGTGCCGGGTGCCAGTTCGCTGGCGTCGGGCAGGCTGTGGGGGAACACGAACGGGTCGTCGGCGGCTTGGATCATCAGGGTCGGCGTGGTGATGGTAGCGAGGAAGTAGCGGCTGGAGGCGCGCCGATAGTAGTCGTCGGCATCGCGGTAGCCGTGCAGCGGTGCGGTGACGCGGCCATCGAAGTCCCAAAAGGTACGCAGGTTGCTCAGCGAGCCGAGCCCTTGCAGGGTGGCCAGGCCTTCGTGGCGGCCGTCGTGCTGGAACTGGCGCTGCTTGTTTTTGATGTAGGCGAGCATTTCGCGCATGAAATGGGCCTGGTAGACCCGCGAAAAGCCCTGGCCGATGCGGTCGGCGCATTGGTCGAGGCGAAACGGCACCGACACCGCCACCGCGCTCTGCAAGCCGCTGTCCTCGCCGGTTTCCCCCAAGTGTTTGAGCAGCACATTGCCGCCCAGGGAGTAACCGACTCCGTGCAGCGGCGCGCTGGGGCGCTTGGCCCGTAAGTGGCGGATCACCGCGGCGAGGTCTTCGCTGGCGCCGGAATGGTAGCTGCGCGCTAGCAGGTTGGGCTCCCCCGAACACCCACGCCAGTTCAGCGCCACGCTGGCCCAGCCCTGGGCGGCAAGGGCCTGTTGCAGGCCGGCGACATAAGGCGAGTTCGACGACCCGGTGAGGCCGTGCAGCACCAGTACCAGTGGGGTTTCCAGTTCGTGGGGGCCGTGCCAGTCGAGGTCGAGGAAGTCGCCATCCTCAAGCCACAGGCGTTCGCGCTGGCGTTCTAAATGGACGGTTTTGCGCCACAGCGGCCCCCACAGGGTTTGCAGGTGCGGGTTGCGCAGGCCCAGGGCGGGCGTGAAGTGGTTCGGCGGTGTCGGCACGGAGGGTCTCGTAGCAGCGGTGCGCAGTGTGGCTGCGCACCTTGTTACACGGTCGGTCAGCCGACCGCCTGCGCCATACGTTGCCACAAGGCGTAGTAGACGCGCCCGGACTTCTGTTCGCGATGCAGGCGCCAGTTGCCCGGCAGGCCCAGACTCGACGGTGGCGCTTCGCTTTCGGTGTAGACCCAGGCTTCGTCCGCCAGCCACTGGCGCTCTTCGAGCAGGGCGCAGGTGGCGGGCAGCAGGTTCTGGTTGAACGGCGGGTCGAGGAACACCAGGTCGAAGGCAATGGCGGGCTGGGTTTCCAGGTAGCGCAGGGCATCGGCGGTCTGCACCTGGCCGACGCTGCAACGCAGGGTGCCCAGGTGCTCGCGCAGGCTGGAGACGGCGATGTTGCTGCTATCGAGCGCCTGGCCCATGGCCGCGCCACGGGACAGGGCTTCGAGGAACAGCGCGCCGCTGCCGGCGAACGGGTCCAACACCTTGGCCCCGGCCACGTAAGGGGCGAGCCAGTTGAACAGCGTTTCGCGCACGCGGTCCGGCGTTGGGCGCAGGCCCGGGGCGTCGGGAAAGCTCAAGCGACGGCTGCGCCATTCGCCGCCGATGATGCGCAGTTGGTTCACGCCGTTATGGACGTTGTGGACGGGTTTCTTGGTGGGACGGGCCATTAATGCTCCGGAACCCCGAGCGGCTGCTCGGCAGGTTTATCAGTAGGGGCCGGTAACGGCTTCTGTGCAACGGTCGGGCCGGCGGTGACGATCACCATTTTGTCGGCGCTCAGGTGTTTGTTGAGCGCCGTTTTGACCTGCTCGACGGTCAGGGCCTGGGATTGTTGCATGAAGTCTTCCAGATAGCTCAACGGCAAGTTGTAGAACCCCATGGCGCCCAACTGGCTGACGATGTCGGCGTTGCTGGCGGTGGACAGCGGGAAGCTGCCCGCCAGCTCACGCTTGGCGTCGTCGAGTTCTTTCTGGGTGGGGCCGGTTTTCAGGTAGTCGGCCAGTACGTCCTGCACCAGTTTGAGGGTGCCTTCGCTCATTTCGGCGCGGGTCTGCAGGTTGATGTTGAACGGGCCGCGGGCCTGCATCGGGCTGAAACCGGAGTAGACGCCGTAGGTCAGGCCGCGTTTTTCCCGCACTTCGGTCATCAGGCGCGTGCCGAACCCGCCGCCGCCCAGGATCTGGTTGCCCAGGGACAGGGCCGCGTAATCCGGGTCGGCGCGGTCGATGCCCAGTTGGGCGAGCAGCAGGTGAGTTTGTTTGGACGGGTATTCGATATGGCCAATGCTGGCCTTGGGCTGCACCGGTTCCGGGATTTTCGCCAGGGCCGGACCTTTAGGCAGGGCAGCGGACACCTGGGCGGCGATGGCTTCGGCGTCGCTGCGGGACAAGTCGCCCACCAGGGCAATCACCACGTTGCCGGCCGCGTAGGCTTTTTCGTGGAACGCTTGCAACTGCACCAGGCTGATGGGCGGGATGCTTTGCTCCGTGCCTTCGCTGGGGTGGGCGTAAGGGTGGTCGCCGTAGAGGCGGCTCATCAGTTCCAGGCTCGCCAGTTTGCCGGGGTTCTGCTTCTGGTACTCGAAGCCGGCCAGCACCTGGTTCTTGATGCGTGCCAGGGCATCGGCGGGGAAGGTCGGCTTGCCGACGACTTCGGCGAACAGCGCCAGGGCCGGTTCGCGTTTGTCGCTGGCACTTAGGCTGCGCAGGGAGGCGACGGCCATGTCCTTATAGGAACCGTTGCCGAAATCCGCGCCCAGGCCCTCGAAGCCTTCGGCAATCGCACCGACGTCCTTGCCCGCCACACCTTCGTTGAGCATGGCGTTGGTCAGCATGGCCACGCCGGGTGTCGCGCCGTCCTGGCTGCTGCCGGCGGCGAAGATCAAGCGCAGGTCGAACATCGGCAACTCACGGGCCTCGACGAACAGCACCCGGGCGCCTTCGGCGGTGTTCCAGGCTTGCACGTTCAAGCTGCGCCGGCTTGGCGCCTTGCCATCCAGTTCGGCCAGCGATTGCAGGGTCTTGGTGGTTTGGGCCTTGTCCAGCGCGGGGCTGGCGACGGTGTCGCCCGCGCGGTTGAGGTAATAGAAGCCGGCCGCGCCGAGCAGCACCACGGCCACCAGTACGATCAGAGCCTTGGCAGGGGATTTACGCTCACTCATGGGTAGTCTCCTCGGGCAGTACATGCGCAACGCTGAGACGTTCGCGAGTGAAGTAGGTGCGGGCGGCTTTCTGGATGTCGTCCGGGGTCACGCTTTGCAGCTCGGCCAATTCGGTGTCCATCAGCCTCCACGACAGGCCGACGGTTTCCAGTTGGCCGATGGCGGTGGCTTGGCTGGTGATCGAGTCGCGCTCGTAGACCAGCCCGGCGATAACCTGGGCGCGCACACGCTCCAGTTCTTCGGCGGTGGGCGGGGTGGTTTTCAGTTGTTCAAGCAGGCGCCACAGGCCCGCGTCGGCCTGGGCCAGGGTTTTTTGCTTCTGGGTATTGGGCGTGGCGGTGAGCATGAACAGGCTGTCGCCGCGGGTGTAGGCGTCGTAGTTCGATGAGCCACCGGACACCACTTCTTCGCCGCGTTCGAGCTGGCTCGGGATACGTGCGCTGTAACCGCCGTCGAGCAGCGCCGAGATCAGGCGCAGGGCGTGAACCGAGCGCTTGTCGTCGGTGGTGGCCAGGCTGGGTACGTTGAAACCCAGCATCAGGCTCGGCAGTTGGGTCTGCACATGCAGGGTGATCTGGCGCTCGCCGGGTTCGGCCAGTTCCAAAGGGATTTTCGCCGACGGCAGGTCACGCTTGGGGATCGGGCCGAAATAGCGCTGGGCCAGGGTCTTGACCTCGTCCGGGGTGACATCGCCGACCACCACCAGGGTGGCGTTGTTGGGCGTGTACCAGGTTTCGTACCAGTGACGCAGCTCCTGCACGCTCATGCGGTCCAGGTCGGCCATCCAGCCAATGGTGGGCGTGTGGTAGCCGCTGGCCGGGTAAGCCAGGGCCTTGAAGCGCTCGTAGGCCTTGGACATCGGCTTGTCATCGGTGCGCAGGCGGCGCTCTTCCTTGATGACTTCGATCTCCTTGCTGAACTCCTCCGGTGGCAGGCGCAGGCTGGCCATGCGGTCGGCTTCAAGCTCGAAGGCCACGGGCAGGCGATCGCGCGCCAGTACCTGGTAGTACGCGGTGTAATCGTCGCTGGTAAAGGCGTTTTCCTCGGCGCCGAGGTCGCGCAGGATCAACGAGGCTTCGCCGGGGCCGACCTTGTTGCTGCCCTTGAACATCATGTGTTCCAGGGCATGGGACAGGCCGGTCTGGCCCGGGGTTTCGTAGCTGGAGCCAACCTTGTACCAGACCTGGGACACCACCACCGGCGCGCGATGGTCTTCGCGCACGACCACTTTGAGGCCGTTATCGAGGGTGAATTCGTGGGTCGGTTGCGGGTCGGCAGCCAGGGCTGCAAAGGGCAGGCAAACTGTGCTGAGCAGCAGGCCTGCGGCGCGGCGGGCTAGAGCATTCATTCGTTTTTTAACCTGTTGGGCTGCCCGCGTGATGGTCGGGGCAGCGGACGAGGAGGTTGGGCATGCCATCATTCTTGAGCGGTACTGGTAATGACGCATGACACGCCCTAGGATACTGATCCGTTTTACTGGCGGCCACGCCTATCAGGCCTCTGATGAATCAGAGTGTGCTTGAGAAGGTTGCATGGGTTAGCGGCAAAAAGCCTGGTTTTATCAGCTAAACTGCGTTTTTTCGCCGATTTTGCCGTTCCAGTTCAGTGTAGAAGCGCTCTTTCGGATGCCTTGGGCGTTTTGACAACATCTTGCGCGTGAACAAGCTCGGTTAATCGTAGTCTGTTTCGCATCCAATAGTTATTTGCCGGGGCGCCACCAATGGCGCGTCGCCACCTTGAGATAGCCGTCCTCCATGTTTGGTTCCAACGACGACAAAAAGACCCCAGCCGCGGCTGGCGAGAAGAAAGGCCTGTTCGGATGGCTGCGCAAAAAGCCGCAGGAAGCCGTCAGCGAGCAACCGCAACCCGCTCCTGAACCGATTGCCGAGCCTACGCCAGCCGTCGAGGCCCCGGCGCCGGTGGTGTTGCCGCTGGCCGAACCGGTGCTGCAACCGGTAGCCGAGCCCGTGCCACTGGCTGAGGCCGCCCCCGTTGGCGAACACAAGCCCTGGTTGACCCTGCCAGTGGCTGAAGAGCCGGTGGCGCTGGTCCCGGACGACTGCGCCCCGCACATCACGCCGCCGATTCCCGCCCCGACCGCCACCCAGCAAGCGGTGGAGCAACTGCCGGTGGCCGAGCACGTGCCTGCGCCAGAGCCCGTCGTCGAGATCCCGCACGAGCCGGAGCCGGTCATCGCTGCGTTGGCCGTTGCGCCCGCGCCAACCCCGATGGAACCTATCGTTGAATCGCTGCCCGTTGTCAGCGAGCCTGCACCGGTTGCGGTGCAAGAGAACAAGGTCGGCTTCTTCGCCCGCCTCAAGCAAGGCCTGTCGAAAACCAGCGCCAGCATCGGCGAAGGCATGGCGAGCCTGTTCCTAGGCAAGAAGCTGATCGACGACGAACTGCTCGACGACATCGAAACCCGCCTGCTGACCGCAGACGTGGGTGTCGAAGCCACTTCGGTGATTATCCAGAGCCTGACCCAGAAGGTCGCCCGCAAGCAGTTGGCCGATGCCGACGCGCTGTACAAGTCGCTGCAAGGCGAGTTGGCGAACATGCTCAAACCGGTCGAGCAACCGCTGGTCATCAGCGCGCAGACCAAGCCCTTCGTGATTCTGGTGGTGGGCGTCAACGGCGCCGGCAAAACCACCACCATCGGCAAGTTGGCGAAGAAACTGCAACTTGAAGGCAAGAAAGTCATGCTGGCCGCCGGCGATACCTTCCGCGCTGCGGCCGTGGAGCAATTGCAGGTGTGGGGGGAGCGCAACAAGATCCCGGTGATCGCCCAGCACACGGGCGCCGATTCGGCCTCGGTGATCTTCGACGCCGTGCAGGCCGCCAAGGCCCGCGGCATCGACGTGCTGATCGCCGACACCGCCGGGCGCCTGCACACCAAAGACAACCTGATGGAAGAGCTGAAGAAAGTGCGCCGGGTGATTGGCAAGCTGGACGCCGACGCGCCCCACGAAGTGCTGCTGGTGCTGGACGCCGGCACTGGCCAGAACGCCATCAGCCAGGCCAAGCAATTCCACCAGACCGTGCAACTGACCGGCCTGGCCCTGACTAAGCTCGACGGCACCGCCAAGGGCGGGGTGATTTTCGCCCTGGCCAAGCAGTTCGGCCTGCCGATCCGCTACATAGGCGTGGGCGAAGGCATCGACGATTTGCGCACCTTTGAAGCCGAACCCTTTGTCCAGGCACTGTTTGCCGAGCGGGAGCGCTCATGATTCGATTCGAACAGGTCGGTAAACGCTATCCGAACGGCCACGTCGGCTTGCATGAGCTGAGCTTTCGAGTACGTCGGGGCGAATTCTTGTTTGTCACCGGCCATTCCGGCGCGGGCAAAAGCACGCTGCTGCGCCTGCTGCTGGCGATGGAGCGCCCCACCACCGGCAAGCTGCTGCTGGCCGGCCAGGACCTGGCGACCATCAGCAATGCGCAAATTCCTTACCTGCGTCGGCAGATAGGCGTGGTGTTCCAAAACCATCAACTGCTGTTCGACCGCACGGTGTTCAACAACATTGCCCTGCCGTTGCAGATCCTGGGCCTGTCCAAGGCGGAAATCACCAAGCGCGTGGATTCGGCCCTGGAGCGCGTGGCGCTGTCGGACAAGACCGACCTCTACCCCGGCGACCTGTCCACCGGCCAGCAACAGCGCGTCGGCATCGCCCGCGCCATCGTCCACCGCCCGGCCCTGCTGCTGGCGGACGAACCCACCGGTAACCTCGACCCGCGCCTGGCGGCGGAGATCATGGGGGTGTTCGAGGACATCAACCGTTTGGGCACCAGCGTGCTGATCGCCAGCCACGACCTGGCCCTGATCGCCCGCATGCGCCACCGCATGCTCACCTTGCAACGCGGCCGACTGATCGGCGACGGGGAGGCCGGGGTATGAGTGCCACACGCAGTCCCAAGGTTTCCGAGCGGGTGGCGCCCAAGGCGGCGGATCCGAAACCTGCCAAGAAAAAACGCGACGATGACGACGGCCCGGACTTTCGCACCCTGCTGCACGCCTGGATCGAAAGCCACCGCGCCAGCCTGCTCGACAGCCTGCGGCGCCTGGGTAAGCAGCCCATCGGCAGTTTCTTCACCTGCATGGTGATGGCCGTGGCTTTGAGCCTGCCCATGGGCCTGTCGCTGCTGCTGGGCAACGTCGAACGCCTCGGCGGTTCGTGGCAGCGGGCGGCGCAGATTTCCCTCTACCTGCAACTGGACGCCAGCGCCGCCGAGGGCGAGCAATTGGGCGAGCAGATCGCGGCTATGCCGGGCGTCGCGGATGCCCAATACATCAGCCGCGAACAGGCGCTGGAGGAATTCCAGCAGCAGTCCGGGATCGGCGAAGCGCTCAAGGAATTGCCGCAGAACCCGCTGCCGGGTGTGGTGCTGGTAACGCCCAAGGAAGTCGACAAGGCAGCCCTGGAAACCCTGCGTCAGCGCCTGGCCGAGATGCCCAAGGTGCAACAGGCGCAACTTGATCTAGTCTGGGTGGAACGCCTTGCGGCAATCCTCAAGCTGGGTGACCGGTTTGTCTTCGGTCTGACCGTGCTTTTGGTGTCTGCATTACTTTTGGTGATAGGCAATACCATTCGTCTTCATATTGAAAACCGCCGCACCGAGATAGAAGTGATTAAACTCGTCGGCGGCACCGACAGCTATGTGCGTAGGCCCTTTCTATATATGGGCGCGCTTTATGGCTTGGGTGCAGGGATTCTTTCGTGGGGGTTGCTGGCGTTCGGCCTGGATTGGCTGAACGACGCAGTGGTGGGGTTAGCCGGGTTGTATGGCAGTGATTTTGCCCTGGCTGGCGTGCCTCCTGCTGACGGCCTGTCACTCTTGCTTGGCGCGGTGCTGTTAGGGTATATCGGTGCATGGATCGCCGTCGCAAGGCACCTCAGGGAGCTTGCGCCGAAGTAGTGTCTTTTTGCTTGTATTGACCTTTCAGCTTTCTAGGGAACTTGTCCTACGGTTCCCGGTCAATTTTCGCAGTGCTGAACTGCACGAGTTATGTGAGTCGGAGGTTTTTTCGTATGACCACTTCTTTGCAACCTGCCTATGCCCTAGTCCCAGGCGCAAACCTGGAAGCCTATGTGCACACGGTCAACAGCATTCCATTGCTGACGCCCGAGCAGGAGCGTGAACTGGCCGAGAGTCTCTATTATGAGCAGGATCTTGGGGCGGCTCGGCAGATGGTGCTCGCCCACCTGCGTTTTGTCGTACATATCGCCCGCAGCTATTCCGGCTACGGGTTGGCCCAGGCCGACCTGATCCAGGAAGGTAACGTGGGCCTGATGAAAGCGGTCAAGCGTTTCAACCCGGAAATGGGCGTGCGCCTGGTGTCCTTTGCGGTGCACTGGATCAAGGCGGAAATCCACGAATTCATCCTGCGCAACTGGCGCATCGTGAAAGTCGCGACCACCAAGGCCCAGCGCAAGCTGTTCTTCAACCTGCGCAGCCAGAAAAAACGCCTGGCGTGGCTGAACAACGAAGAAGTGCACCGCGTGGCCGAAAGCCTGGGCGTCGAGCCCCGTGAAGTGCGCGAGATGGAAAGCCGCCTGACTGGCCATGACATGGCCTTCGACCCGGCCGCCGAGGCGGACGACGACAGTGCCTTCCAGTCGCCGGCCAATTACCTCGAAGACCACCGCTACGACCCGGCGCGGCAACTGGAAGATGCTGACTGGAGCGATAACTCCACCAGCAACCTGCACGAAGCCCTGCAAGTGCTGGACGACCGCAGCCGCGACATTCTCTACCAACGCTGGTTGGCAGAAGAAAAAGCCACGCTGCATGACCTGGCGCAGAAGTACAACGTATCGGCTGAGCGTATCCGCCAGTTGGAAAAAAGCGCGATGAACAAGCTGAAGCTGTCTATCGCCGCTTGATCTCAAACTGCTAGTGGATGTAGGTGTGGATGTGGGAGCGGGCAAGTCCGTTCCCACACTTTTTTCTGCTGTGTCAGTCTGCCCACGGCAAGCGCCGCGAATCATTGATCCCCAACAGATAACTCTCTCCCCCCAACTGGTTCATCTGCTGCCGAATCCAGCTGGCACGCCGTGCCACGTAAGGGCTTGGGCGGCTGGCGCTCCAGGCGCGGGGGTTGGGCAGCACCGCGGCCAGCAGGCTGGCCTGTTGCCGCGACAGTGAGCGGGTGCTCACGCCAAAGTGATGGCGCGCCGCCGCCTCGGCGCCAAACACGCCGTCGTCCCACTCCACGCTGTTGAGGTACACCTCGAGGATGCGTTGCTTGGGCCAGAGGATTTCGATCAGCCCCGTGAACCAGGCCTCCAGGCCCTTGCGCAGCCAACTGCGGCCCGACCACAGAAACAGGTTCTTCGCCACTTGCTGGCTCAAGGTGCTGGCGCCGCGCAGCGAACCACCGCGCTCGTTATGGGCCAGGGCGGCCTTGATCGCGCCGACGTCAAAACCCCAGTGTTCGGAGAATTTCTGGTCTTCGCCGGCAATCACCGCCACTTTCAGGTCGTTGGCGATTTCATCCCACGCTTGCCAGTCGCGCTGCAGGTCGATGGGCTTGCCATTGAACCAGGACTGCACCTTGCGCTCGACCATCAATGCCGTTCCCGGCGGCGGTACGACGCGGAACACAAGCACCAGCAGCACGCTGCCAGCCGCGAACCAGAGCAGGCCTTGGGTGATACGACGAAAGATTAAACGCAACATAGAGATGGCTTGGCCGGAGCGGTCGAGCGGGCCATTATACAGACCCTGTCCTACGAGTCTGACTGGAGTTCCTCATGCTGCGTGGCTTTGTGATGCTGGCTGCCTTCTTCGGCTTTACTGGCGTTGCCCTTGGCGCGTTCGCCGCCCATGGCTTGAAAAACCGCCTCAGCGCTGAATACCTGGCGATTTTCCACACCGGCGTCAGCTATCAGTTGGTCCACACCCTGGCCCTGGTGGGCGTGGCGCTGCTAGCTGCGCACCTGCCCGGACGCTTGGTGACTTGGGCCGGCGCGTCATTCACCCTCGGCATCCTGCTGTTTTCCGGGAGCCTGTACCTGTTGACCCTGACCGGCATCAGCAAACTGGGGATCATCACCCCGTTGGGTGGCGTCGCGTTCCTGGTGGGCTGGCTCTGCCTGGGCCTGGCCGCGTGGCGCCTGCAACCGACGCCCTGAAACCACCGCTGACCAGAGGGCTTGGGTCGGCCTGACGGATCGGGCTAGAATGCTGGCCCTTAAAAACGATGGCGGCCTTTGGCATGCGTATTCAGCTGAACGGTGATTCCTTAGAACTGCCCGACGGTGCAACCGTTGCGGCCCTGCTCGCGCACCTGGAGTTGACCGGGCGTCGCGTCGCAGTCGAGCTCAACCTGGATATCGTCCCCCGCAGCCAGCACGCCGACACCACGCTGAACGACGGCGATAGCGTCGAAGTGGTGCACGCCATCGGTGGCGGCTAGAAGCTAGCGCGTTCGCTACGTTTTCCCTGAATTTGCCGACAAGATTTCTGCAGAACCTCTCCCCAACCGAGGATTCCCGATGAGCAATGTTCGCAGCGACAAGCCTTTCGTCCTGGCCGGTCGTACCTACCAGTCGCGCTTGCTGGTAGGCACCGGCAAGTACCGCGACATGGAAGAAACCCGCCTGGCCATCGAAGCCTCGGGGGCCGAGATCGTCACCGTTGCCGTGCGCCGCACCAACATCGGCCAGAACCCGGGCGAACCGAACCTGCTGGATATCCTGCCGCCGGACCGCTACACCATCCTGCCGAACACCGCCGGTTGCTACGACGCCATCGAGGCCGTGCGCACCTGCCGCCTGGCCCGTGAGCTTCTGGACGGCCATAACTTGGTGAAGCTGGAAGTGCTGGCCGACCAGAAAACCCTGTTCCCCAACGTGATCGAAACCCTCAAAGCCGCCGAAGTGCTGGTCAAGGAAGGTTTCGACGTGATGGTCTACACCAGCGACGACCCGATCATCGCCCGCCAACTGGCCGAAATCGGTTGCATCGCAGTCATGCCGCTGGCGGGCTTGATCGGCACCGGGCTGGGCATCTGCAACCCCTACAACCTGCAGATCATCCTTGAAGAAGCGAAGATCCCGGTGTTGGTGGATGCCGGTGTCGGCACCGCGTCCGACGCCACCATCGCCATGGAACTGGGCTGCGAGGCGGTGCTGATGAACTCGGCCATCGCCAATGCGCAGCAGCCGATCATGATGGCCGAAGCCATGAAGCACGCAATCGTTGCCGGTCGTCTGGCGTACCTCGCCGGGCGCATGCCGAAAAAACTCTATGCCAGCGCCTCTTCGCCGCTGGATGGTCTGATTAAGTAAGAGCCATTGATGACTGAATCAAACGAAACGCCGAACACCGTGCAAGAAGGCGACGAGTCCAAGCACCGCCGTATCAAGAGTTTCGTGATGCGCGCCGGGCGCATGACCGAAGGCCAGCAAAAAGGCCTGGAGCAAGGCACGCCGTTGTTCGTCCTGCCGCTGGCGGATGCGCCGGTGGATTTTGACCAAGTGTTTGGCCGTTCGGCCCCGCGCTCCCTGGAAATCGGCTTTGGCATGGGCCACTCCCTGCTGGAAATGGCAGCGGCGTCGCCCGAGCAGGATTTCATCGGTGTGGAAGTGCACCGCCCAGGTGTCGGCGCGTTGCTCAACGGCGTGCTGACCCAGGGTCTGACTAACCTGCGGGTGTACGACTGCGATGCTATTGAAGTGCTCAACCGCTGTATCGCCGACAACAGCCTGGATCGCCTGATGCTGTTTTTCCCCGACCCTTGGCACAAGAGCCGCCACCACAAGCGCCGTATTGTCCAAGCGTCTTTCGCAGAGTTGGTGCGCAGCAAGTTGAAAGTCGGCGGCATCCTGCACATGGCCACTGACTGGGAACCCTACGCCGAGTACATGCTGGAGGTGATGAACGTCGCGCCGGGCTACCGCAACCTCGCCGAAGACGGCCGCTGCGTGCCGCGCCCGAGCGAGCGCCCGATCACCAAGTTCGAGCGCCGTGGCGAGCGACTGGGGCATGGGGTGTGGGATTTGAAGTTCGAGAAGCAGTCTTAAAGCAGGCAAAACCTAGTGTGGGAGCGGGCTCGCCCGCGATAGCGGTTTCGGCCTCATCGCGAGCAGGCTCGCTCCTACAGTTGTGGTTAGCGGCGATCCGCCACTACCCCGATCAGCACCAGCACCACCAACAACACCGGCGCCAGGCTGTAGTTGTTGAATTGGCTCAGGCCGCGCACGATCCACGGCGTGGCGTAGATCAACGCCGCGCCGCTGCCGATCATGCACAGCAGGGCCATCAGCGGTACGCGCAAGGCGCCGGCGATGTTGCCCAGGCGTTGTTCGACCCAGCCCTTGATGTCGGCGCCAAACAACACCAGCAGGCAGCCCACCAGCGCCAGGGAGATGTCCGACAGGTTGCTGCGGCTCCAGCGCGAGACGGTGGCGAGTAGGTCGAGTACCAGGTCCATTCGATTTCCTTAAAGAGCCAGTCAGCTCAAAAACTTCTGTAGCAGGTCATTGAGAAAGAGTTGGCCGCGCTCGGTGGCCGCCAGCCGTGACGGTTCGACCTGCAATAAGCCACTTTGTTCGGCCTCGCGGCGGCCCTGGGCCAGGCTTTGCAGCGTCAGCCCGGTGCGTTGCGGGTACAGCTCGGCGGCCACGCCCTCGGTCAGGCGCAAGGCGTTCATCAAGAACTCGAATGGCAGTTCGTCGTCGCCCAGGTATTTTTCGCCGGCCTGGAAGTTTTTGGCTGGGTTGAGGTAGTCCTTGGGCAGGCGGGTTTTCCAGGTGCGCACGATGCGCCCGTCCGGGTGGCTGAGCTTGCCGTGGGCGCCGGCACCGATGCCGATAAAGTCGCCGAAACTCCAGTAATTGAGGTTATGCCGCGCCGCTTTGCCGGGCTGGGCGTAGGCCGAGACCTCGTACTGCGCGTAGCCGTGCTCGGCCAGCAGAGCCTGGCCGGCCTCCTGGATGTCCCACAGGGTGTCGTCCTCCGGCAACACCGGCGGCTGGTTCCAGAACACCGTGTTCGGCTCCAGCGTCAGTTGGTACCAGGACAGGTGCGTAGGCTTGAGGGAGATGGCTTGGCGCAGGTCGTCGAGGGCGTCGTCCAGGGACTGATCGGGCAAGCCGTGCATCAAGTCCAGGTTGAAGTTGTCGAACCCGGCCAGGCGCGCCATGCCGGCGGCGCGGATCGCTTCGTCGCCGTTGTGGATGCGCCCCAGGGCACTGAGCTTGGCCTGTTGGAAACTCTGGATGCCGATGGACAGGCGATTGATGCCCAAGGCCCGGTAGGCGCTGAATTTCTCTTGCTCGAAGGTGCCAGGGTTGGCTTCCAGGGTGATTTCGATGCCTGGGGCGAACGGGATACGTTGCTCCACGCCCTTGAGCAGGCGCCCCAGGGCGGCGGCGCTGAACAGGCTCGGGGTGCCGCCACCGAAGAAGATCGAACTCAGTTCGCGGCCGTACACCGCGTGCAGGTCCTGGTCGAGGTCGGCCAGCAGGGCATCGACGTACTCTTCTTCCGGCAGCACGGGGCTGGCGGTGTGGGAGTTGAAGTCGCAGTACGGGCATTTGCGCACGCACCAGGGAATGTGGATGTACAGCGCCAGCGGCGGCAATAGCGGTAATGCCGCGCGGGTGCTGGGCGTGCCGCCGACGATCAGCGGCAACGCGGGCGAGTCGTGGGTCATTTCAAGCCCAGACGTTGGCGCAGCAAATCCATTGCGCGGGCGCGGTGGCTGATCTGGTTCTTATCGGCGGGGCTCAGCTGCGCGCTGGAGCAGTCGCGCTCCGGCACCCAGAACAGCGGGTCGTAGCCAAAACCATGTTCGCCGCTGGCGGCGGTGAGAATGCGCCCGTGCCACAAGCCTTCGCAGAGGATCGGCAGCGGGTCGTCGGCGTGGCGCACCAGGGCCAGCACACAGACGAACTGCGCGCCGCGCTCGGCCTCGGGCACGTCCTTGAGGGCGTCGAGCAGCTTGGCGTTGTTCGCCGCATCGCCCTGGCCGTCGGCATAGCGCGCCGAGTAAATGCCCGGCGCGCCGCCTAGGAAGTCCACCGCCAGCCCGGAATCGTCGGCCAGCGCCGGCAAACCGGAAATGCGCGCGGCATTGCGGGCCTTGAGGATGGCGTTCTCGACGAACGACAGGCCGGTTTCTTCCGGCTCGACGCGGCTGAACTCGCCAATGGAGCGCAGTTGTACCGCTTGGCCGAGCATGGCCTGGAGTTCTTTGAGTTTGCCGGCGTTATGGCTGGCCAAAACCAGTTGGGTGAAGTTCATCATTGGCCCGGAAACAGCTCTTGGTTGAAGCTGAAACTGTGGGCTTGGCCGCCGGTTTCAACGCTGATGGTGAAGGTTCTGACTTCCTGCTGCTCCACCGGGTATTGGGCGATGTAGTAGATCGCGCCGGGTTCGGTGATTTTCTTGAACGTCAGCGGCACGCTTTTGCTGGTCAGGTCCTTGAGGGTGCCGGTGACTGTGGCGTCCGTCGCTTTGCCAGCCTTGAGCACGGAGAGGTTGATGAGCCCCTGATGCTTGTCGCGCACCAGGCCGGCGGCCTTGGCGATGTCCGGTTGCAGGGCGGTGGAGTTGAAGGTGTTGTAGTGCACCGTCACGTCACCGAAAACTTCCTTGCGTTCGCCTTTGATGGCGTCGGCGGCCATGGCGCTCAGGCTCAGGCAGGCAGTCAGGGCTAACAGGGCTAGACGTCCCATGATCGTTCTCCTCAAAAAATATTTGTGGGCAGTAGCAAGCGGGCTGGCCCGCGCTGGGCAGCGCAGCGGCCCCTCAGTGCGTTTGAGCAAGCACCGCATCAGGAGCGCTACGCACTCCAGCGCGGGCGAGCCCGCTTGCGACAGCCGTTAATGTTGGGGTCAGACCGCGACCTGGTGATCTTGCAGGCCAGGACTGCTGACGCGGTAAATACCGATTTCACCTAATAGGTTAGGCCATAGCTTACTGGCCCACCCGTGGCGGTGTTGTTGATCGACGGCAAGCCGATCGATGACTTTCGCCGCACGTTCGCGGCACAGTTCTTCAAAGTCTTCAAAGGTGCAGAAGTGGATGTTCGGCGTGTTGTACCAGGTGTACGGCAAGAATTCCGACACCGGCATGCGGCCCTTGCTGGCCAGGTACCAGCGGCAGCGCCAGTGGCCGAAATTGGGAAAGGTGATGATGCACTGGCGGCCCACGCGCAGCATTTCGTCGAGGATTCGGTCCGGGTAGTGCACCGCTTGCAGGGCTTGGGTCATCACCACGATATCGAAGCTGTTGCTGGCGAAGTTGCCCAGCCCCTTGTCCAGGTCCTGCTCGATCACGTTGATGCCCTTGGCCACGCATTCGGCAATGTTGTCCGGGTCGTTTTCCAGGCCATAACCGGTGACTTGCTTGTTGTCCCGCAGCCAGGTCAGCAGTTCGCCATTACCGCAGCCAAGGTCGAGCACGCGGCTGCCGGCGGGGATCCATTCCTGGATGATTTCCAGATCAGCTCTCATGGCGTTCTCACAATTGGATTCTGTTCATGTAATTGCCAAACGCCTGCAAGTAGCGCGGGATCGGGATCAAGAAGGCGTCGTGGCCCTGGGGTGCGTCGATTTCCAGGTAGCAGACGTCTTTTTTCGCCGCCATCAGGGCGTCCACCAGTTCCCGCGAGCGGGCCGGGGAGAAGCGCCAGTCGGTGGTGAACGACATCACGCAGAACTTGGCCTTGGCCCCGGCGAAGGTTTTCGCCAGGTTATCGTCGAAGTTCGCCGCCGGATCGAAGTAGTCCAGCGCTTTGGTCATCAACAGGTAGGTGTTGGCGTCGAAGCGCCCGGAGAATTCTTCGCCCTGGTAGCGCAGGTAGCTTTCCACTTGGAATTCGACGCTATGGAAGTCGTAGTTGAGCTTTTCGCTCTTGAGGCCGCGGCCGAATTTCTCGCCCATGGAGTCATCCGACAGGTAGGTGATGTGCCCCACCATCCGCGCCAGCATCAACCCGCGCTTGGGGATCACACCGTGCTCCTGGAACGAGCCGCCGTGGAACTCGGGGTCGGTGAGGATGGCCTGGCGCGCCACTTCGTTGAAGGCGATGTTCTGCGCCGAGAGCTTAGGCGCCGAGGCGATGGCCAGGCAATGGCGGATGCGCTCGGGGTAGCTGATGCTCCACTGCAAGGCCTGCATGCCGCCCAGGCTGCCGCCGATCACCGCGGCCCATTGGTCGATGCCCAGCAGGTCGGCCAGGCGCGCCTGGCTGTGCACCCAGTCTTCGACCGTGAGCACCGGGAAGTCGGCGCCAAACGGCTTGCCGGTGTCCGGGTTGGTGCTGCTGGGGCCGGTGGAGCCGTTGCAGCCGCCCAGGTTGTTGAGGCTGACGACGAAGAAGCGGTGGGTATCGATGGGCTTGCCGGGGCCGATGCAGCTGTCCCACCAACCGGGCTTGCGGTCGTCGGGGCTGTGGTAGCCAGCGGCATGGTGATGGCCCGACAGCGCATGGCAGATCAGCACGGCGTTGCTGGCCGTGGCGTTCAGCTCACCGTAGGTTTCATAGATCAGGTCATAGGCGGGCAGCGAACGGCCGCAGGCCAGGGCGAGGGGTTCACTGAAGTGCGCCACTTGGGGCGTCACCAGACCAACGGAATCGGCGGGAAAGGCAGTTGGCATCGACCCTGCTCTCATTTAAATGAGGCGTAAGTCTAAAGAGCAGGGCCCCTAGCGGCAAGCGGCTATACCGTGGCGTCCCCCTCGCGAGCAGGCTCGCTCCCACACGTCATTGCATAACCTTGTGGGAGCGAGCCTGCTCGCGATAAGTGAGGCGGCTCATCACCCCGCCGGGCGCTCCAGCCCCGGCAGCGGCGGGAGTTTTTTCGGTGCACTGATGCGCACCCGTTTCTGCCGGTTCAACTCGCCGCTGAGCAGGCTCACCTGGCTTTTGGCGACCCCGAAGGCCTTGGCCAGAAAAGCCATCAGGTAGGCATTGGCCTTGCCCTCGACGGGCGGTGCGGTGAGGCGGATTTTCAGGCGTTCGCCGTGCAGCCCGCAGAAATCATCGCTGCGGGCCGCCGGTTGCAGGTGGCATTCGAGGATCAGATCCTCGCCGTCCCAGCGGAAATAGCTCACCGGGTCAGATCAGCATGCGCAGGATGTCCGGCATCTGGCTCATGGCGGCGAGGTTGTTGATGACCAGCATGTCCAGCAGCTTGAGCACCATGAACGCGAGGATCGGCGAGATATCCAGGCCGCCCAGGCTGGGCAGGATCTTGCGAAACGGCGCCAGCACCGGCTCGCAGATCTGGTTGACCAACTCGGCGCCCGGGTTATGGCTGCCCGGTGCGACCCAGGACAGGATCACGCTGATAATCAGGGCGAAGAAGAAAATCTTCAGGAACAGCGCCGTCACGCCGATGATCGCCCAGATCAGCAGTTGCAGCGGGTCGCCCGTGGTGCCGTAGGCCAGCAGCATGGTCACGGCCATCAGTAGCACCTGGAGGATAAGGGCCAGCACCAGGGACGACATGTCCAGGCCGAACACGCTGGGGATGACCCGGCGCAGCGGCTTGAGCAGCGGCTGGGTGGCCTTGACCGCGAACTGGCACAGTGGGTTGTAGAAGTTGGCGCGTACCAGTTGCAGCACGAAACGCAACAGCACGATCAGCAGGTACAGGCTGCCGAGGGTTTGCAGCACGTAGATGGCTGCGGTTTCCAATCCAATCATGAATGGCTCCTTATTGGCCCAGTTGTTCGGCCATTTCGGCCGAGCGATGTGCGGCGGCGCCCAGGGCGGTTTCGACCAGCGCCTCGAAGCCGCCGGCCTGGAATGATTTGATGGCCGCTTCGGTGGTGCCGGCCGGGGAGGTGACGCGGCGGCGCAGCTCAGCGGCGTCCACGTCGCTGGCCACCGCCATGTGGGCGGCGCCGAGTGCGGTTTGTAGGGTCAGTTGGGCGGCGATGTCACGGGGCAGGCCGAGTTTCTCGCCGGCGGCGGTCATGGCTTCGATCAGCAGGAAGAAGTACGCCGGGCCGCTGCCGGAGACGGCGGTGACCGCGTCCAGTTGCTGCTCGTTTTCCAGCCACAGGGCCAGGCCCACGGCCGACAACAGCTCTTGCGCCTGCTGGCGTTGCGCCTCGGTGACGGCGCCAGTGGCGTACAGGCCGCTCACCCCTTGGCGCAGCAGCGACGGGGTGTTGGGCATGCAGCGCACGATGGGTTGCTCGCCGAGCCACTTGGCCATGCTGGCACAGGTGATGCCAGCGGCGATGGACACCACCAGTTGCTGCGCCGTGAGGTGCGGGCGCAGCGCCTCGCAGACGGCTTTCATCATTTGCGGCTTGACCGCCAGCACGACCACGTCGGCGCCGTCGATGGCCTGGGCGTTGTCGGCGAACAGTTCGATGCCGTGCTCGGCGTGAACCCGCGCGCGGGTTTCTGCGCCGGGGTCGCTGGCGCGGATCTGCGCGGCGTCCAGGCCCTTGGCGCGCAGGCCGCCGATCAGGCTGGCGGCCATGTTACCGGCTCCGATAAAGGCAATACGTGTCTTGCTCATGACAGGTCCTTATAGAGAAGTAAGTCAGCCATTTCAGGACTGGCTGTAGTCGCGGGCACCGAATAGCGCAGTACCGATGCGCACCCAGGTGGCGCCTTGGGCAATGGCTGACTCCAGGTCGTGGCTCATGCCCATGGAAAGCGTGTCCAGCGGCAAACCGAGGCTGGCTTGCAGCTGTTGTACGGCGGCAAACGCGGCATCTTGCTCGGCGCGCTCGTCGGTTGGCTCCGGGATCGCCATCAAGCCGCGCAGCTTCAAACGCGGCAAGGCATTGATGGCCGTGGCCAGGGCCGGCAGGTCGGCCGGGGTGCAGCCGGATTTGCTCGCCTCGCCGCTGACGTTGACCTGGATGCAGATGTTCAGTGGCGGCAGTTCAGCGGGGCGTTGCTCGGACAGGCGTTGGGCGATTTTCAAGCGGTCCACGGAATGCACCCAGGCGAAGTGTTCGGCGATGGCTCGCGTCTTGTTCGATTGAATGGGGCCGATGAAGTGCCAACTCAAGGGCAGGTCGCGCAGTTCGAGTTGCTTGCTCAGGGCTTCTTGCAGGTAGTTTTCGCCGAAATCGCGCAGCCCGGCGGCATAGGCTTGGCGCAGGGCCTGGGCGGGTTTGGTCTTGCTCACGGCCAGCAGTTGCACGCTGTTTTCGTCGCGCCCGGCGGCTTTTGCGGCAGCGTGGATGCGGCTGCGAACCAGGGCAATGCTGTCTGCTATCGTGGACATTCGATGGGCGCCTGTGGTTCTGAGGTTGGCGGCATTCTACTGGAGTTGGGTTTGGATATGGATATCACTGAGCTACTGTCCCTGAGCGTGCGGCTCGGGGCTTCGGATGTGCATCTGTCGGCGGGCCTGGCGCCCATGGTGCGAGTGGACGGCGACATCCAGCGCCTTGACCTGCCGACGCTGGACTCGGCGCGGGTGCGGGCCTTGCTGGACGAGATCATGGACGATGAGCAGCGGGGGCAGTTCGACGCGACCCTGGACCTGGATTTTGCTTTCGAGCGCGACGGCGTGGGGCGGTTTCGCGTCAACCTGTTCCACCAGCAGCGCGGCATCGGCGCGGTGCTGCGCAGCGTTGCCGCCCAGGTGCCAAGCCTGGCGTCGTTGGGGTTGGGGGAAGTGTTTCGGCGTATTGCCGAGGCACCCCGTGGCCTGGTATTGGTCACCGGGCCCACCGGGTCGGGCAAGTCCACCACCCTGGCGGCGCTGGTCGATCACCTCAACGCGCACCGCCAGCAGCACATCCTCACCATCGAAGACCCCATCGAGTTCATTCATGAGCCCCGCCAGTGCCTGATAAGCCAGCGCCAAGTGCAGCGCGACACCCGCAGTTTCGCGGCCGCGCTGCGGGCGGCCCTGCGCGAAGACCCGGACGTGATCCTGGTGGGCGAGATGCGTGACCTGGAAACCATTCGCCTGGCCCTGACCGCCGCCGAAACCGGGCACTTGGTGTTCGGCACGCTGCACACCACCTCGGCAGCGAAAACCATCGACCGCGTACTGGACGTGTTCCCGGGCACGGAGCGAGGCATGGCGCGCTCGATGCTGTCGGAGTCATTGCAGGCAGTGGTGTCGCAGTGCTTGGTCAAGAAAGTCGGTGGCGGGCGGGTGGCGGCCCATGAGGTGATGCTGGGCACGGCGGCGATCCGCAACCTGATCCGCGAAGACAAGGTGGCGCAGATGTATTCGGCGATTCAGACCGGCGGGGCGCTGGGCATGCAAACGCTGGACATGGCCCTCAAAGACCTACTGGCCAAGGGGTTGATAAGCCGCGAACAGGCGCGGGAGAAGGCACGGGCGCCGGAGGGGTTTTGAGGCTTTAGGGCCTCAAAACCTGTGGGAGCGGGCTCGCCCGCGATGAGGCCGTCAGCGTCAAACTGCTCAGCGCTGCACAATCCGCAGGGTATTGGGCTCTTTGGGCAACACTCGCTTGGCCACCACGTAGTGTTTTTCCCAATATGGTTTTTTCAGGGTGTCGATGGTTACCGACTTGCCGCGCCGTGGCGCGTGGATAAAGCGGTCGTTGCCCATGTAGATGGCGACGTGGTTGACCCGGCGGCTCTTGAGGTTGAAGAAAATCAGGTCGCCGGGCTTGAGATCCTTGCGGTCGACTTTCTGCCCGTGGCCGCTGGCCATGGCGTTGGAGGTGCGCGGTAGATCGATGGCGGCGACGTCGTTGAAGGCGTACTTCACCAGGCCGCTGCAATCAAAACCCTTGCTGGGGCTGCTGCCGCCCCAACGGTAAGGGGTGCCGAGCACATTGACCGCGCGGCTGAGCACGTCGCTGCTTTGCTTGGCGGCCATGACGGGCACACGCTTGTTGCTGCTGACGCGGTTCAGGCGAGGCGCCTGCTTGTTTTTGCTCGAAGGAGCCGAAACATGGGATTTGGGGGTGAAACCATTGACGTTGGGCAGACGTTGCTCACGATTGGTGGCGTGGGCGGCCAGTGGCATTAATAGGCAGATGGTTAGCCATGTCTTGAAAAATGGACGCATTAGGCAGGGCTCTATAAAGGTAGGCGCGCAACTTTATAACAGCTTTTTTGTCTGTTTCGCGGCCACTGGTCGATTCAAATCGGTAGCCAAGTTCGGCCAACATGCGGCAAATTGGCGCAATTGTCAGACAGAAGTCAGGCGCTACAAGGCTTTGCGCGCGGTGTAAGGTGAACCAGCCACACGTCGGGACGACACAAAAAAGTCACACCTATAGCGAAAAAATTTATCTATCGGACCGCAAGAGGAACTCCATGAACACCTATCAGCAACAGGACACCCACAGCAAAATCATCGGCTATCTGCTGTGGATTTTCGGTTTTACCGGCGCCCACCGCTTCTACTACGGCAAGCCGGTGACCGGGACGATCTGGTTTTTCACTCTGGGCTTGCTGGGGATTGGTTGGTTGATCGACCTGTTCCTGATCCCGGCCATGGACCGCGAAGCCGACCTGCGTTTCACCGCCGGGCCGCTGGAGTACAACGTGGCGTGGATTCTGCTGGCGTTTCTGGGGGTGTTTGGCGTGCACCGCATGTACCAGGGCAAGTGGATCACGGGGGTGATCTACCTGTTCACTGGCGGGTTGCTGCTGGTAGGGGTGCTGTATGACTTCTGGACGCTCAACACGCAGATCTCGATCCGCAACGCCCAGAGCCGTGGGGGGCGATAGCCACTCCCCCATGATGGGAGCCTACTTGCGGGCCGCGCCGCGGCCCGCTCCCACACAAGTTGCTCTTACAGGGTTTAGGCCTGGTAGGTGATGTGCCCATCTACCAGGGTGTAGCGCACGTTCGCCGGCAGGCTGTGGCCCATGAACGGGCAGTTTTCGCCTTTGGACAGCCAGCCTTCGCCGGCCACGGTGGAGCGGTTGGGGTCGAACAGCACCAGGTCGGCGGCGGCGCCCACGTGCAGCTTGCCGGCGGGTAGGCGCAGGGCTTGCGCCGGGCCGGCGCTCAGGCGTGCCAGTAGCGTCGGCAGGTCGAGCAAGCCGTCTGCCACCAGGGTCATGGCCAGCGGCAGCAGCAGTTCAACGCTGCTGATGCCCGGTTCGGTGGCGCCGAACGGTGCCAGTTTGGCGTCGCGCTCATGGGGCTGGTGATGGCTGGAAATGGCCGAGATCACGCCGCTTTTCACCGCTTCGCGCAAGCCGTCGCGGTCGGCGCGGGTGCGCAGCGGCGGTTGCACGTGGTAGAGGCTGTTGAAGTCGATCAGCGCCTCGTCAGTCAGGATCAACTGGTACAGCGCCACATCGGCGGTCACTTTCAGGCCGCGGGCCTGGGCCTGGGCGATCAGCGCCGCGCCACGGGCGCTGGTCAACTGGCTGAAGTGCGCGCGCACGCCGCTTTGTTCTACCAGCAAGAGGTCACGGGCCAGGGCCACGGTCTCGGCGGTTTCGGGAATGCCCGGCAAGCCGAGGAAGCTCGCGGTCGGGCCTTCGTGGGCCAGGCCGCCGGCAGCGAGGTCGTGGTCCTGGGAGTGGAAGATCACCGTCAGGTCGAACGTGGCGGCGTATTCCAGGGCACGGCACAGGGTGCGGGTGTTGCGGAAGTTGTCCAGGCCATTGCTGAAGGCCACGCAACCGGCGTCGCGCAGGGCGATGAGCTCGGCCAATTGCTCGCCTTCCAGGCCTTTGCTCAGGGCGCCGATGGGGAACACCTTGCAATTGCCGGCCTCGCGGGCGCGGTCGAGGATCAGTTCGGCCACGGCGGAGGTGTCGAGCACCGGTTTGGTGCGCGGCGGGCAGCACAGGCTGGTGACGCCGCCGGCGGCGGCGGCGCGGGTTTCGCTGGCGATGGTGCCTTTGCGGCTGTAGCCCGGCTCGCGCAGGGCAACGCTCAGGTCCACCAGCCCCGGCGCGGCCACCAGGCCCTGGGCGTCGAGGGTTTGGCTGGGGCTGAAGTCCGCCGGGGCGGCGCCCATGGCGATGATCTTGCCGGCGTGCAGGTGCAGGTCGGTGGTTTGGTCCAGGCCACTGCTGGGGTCGATGACGCGTGCGCCGAGGATGCTGAGCTTCACTGGGCGGTCTCCTGCTCGAATTGACGCTGGGCGGTTTGCCCACTCATGGCCATCGACAGCACGGCCATGCGGATGGCAATGCCGTAGGTGACCTGGTTGAGGATCACCGAGTGGGGGCCGTCGGCCACCGCCGATTCGATCTCCACGCCACGGTTGATCGGGCCCGGGTGCATGACGATGGCATCGGGCTTGGCGCCGGCCAGGCGTGCGGTGGTCAGGCCGAACAGGCGATAGAACTCGCCTTCGCTGGGTAGCAGGCCGCCGGTCATGCGCTCGCGTTGCAGGCGCAGCATGATGACCACGTCCACGTCCTTGAGGCCTTCGGCCAGGTCGGTGTAGACCTTCACGCCGTACTGCTCGACGCCGATGGGCAGCAGGGTTTTCGGCGCGATGACGCGGATGTCCGGGCAGCCCAGGGTTTTGAGGGCGAGCATGTTCGAGCGCGCCACCCGCGAGTGCAGGATGTCGCCGACGATGGCCACCGAGAGGTTCTCGAAACCGCCCTTGTGGCGGCGGATGGTGAGCATGTCGAGCATGCCCTGGGTCGGGTGCGCGTGGCGGCCGTCGCCGCCGTTGATGATCGCCACCTGCGGGCACACGTGCTCGGCGATGAAGTGCGCGGCGCCGGAGTCGCCGTGGCGCACCACAAACATGTCGGCGGCCATGGCTTCGAGGTTGCGCAGGGTGTCGAGCAGGGTTTCGCCCTTGCTCGCCGATGAGGTGGAGACGTTCAGGGTGATGACGTCTGCCGACAGCCGTTGGGCCGCCAGCTCGAAGGTGGTGCGGGTGCGGGTGGAGTTCTCAAAGAACACGTTGCACACGGTCTTGCCGCGCAGCAACGGGACTTTTTTCACCGCCCGGGCGCCGACTTCCAGGAAGGAGTCGGCGGTGTCGAGGATTTCGGTCAACAGTTCGCGGCGCAAACCGTCGAGCGAGAGGAAGTGCTGCAACTGTCCCTGGTGGTTGAGTTGCAGCGGGCGCTGGGTGTCGAGAGGCGTCATCGCGATGGACTCTTAAAGGGCAAGATCTTGGAGTTCGAGTTGCAGCGGCGCCGGGCCGCAGAGCTTGACCCGCTCATGGGCGGCCAGGCTCAGGGTGGCGCCGACCACGTTGGGGCGGATCGGCAACTCGCCGGCGTCCAGGTCCAGCAGGCTGACCAGGGTCACGCTGGCCGGGCGGCCGTAGTCGAAGAGTTCGTTGAGGGCGGCGCGGATGGTGCGCCCGCTCATCAGCACGTCGTCGATCAGCACCAGGTGCTGGCCCTCGATCTCGAAGGGCAACTCGGAGGGCCGCACTTGCGGGTGCAGGCCGTTCTGGCTGAAGTCGTCGCGGTAGAAGGACACGTCCAGGGTGCCCAGGGGCGAATCGCTGCCCAGCTCTTGCAGCAGCGCCTGGGCCACCCACACGCCGCCGGTGCGGATGCCGATGTAGCGCGGTTCGCTGATGGCGCGGCGGGCCAGGTGGGCCTTGAGATCGACGGCCATCTGGCGGATCAGTTCGGCGGGGTTGGGCAGGCTCATGGTGGCTCCTTCAAGGGCGCGGCTCGGCCAATGATGGCAGGGTCCGGGCTGAAACGAAGAGAGGCGCGGCCCTTGGCCGCACCCCGTCAGGATTCGAACAAAGCAGTGTTTTCGTCGAGCCAGCCTTGCAGCAGCAGGGCGGCGGCGATGGCGTCGACCGGGTTATCGCGGTAACTGCCTTTTTGCCCGCCACGGGCCAGGCGTTCGCCCTTGGCCTCGAACGTGGTCAGGCGTTCGTCGTGGGTATAGAAGGGCAGGTTGAAGCGGCCGTTGAGGCGTCGGGCGAATTTCTCCGCGCGCAGGCACATGTCGCTGGGGGTGCCGTCCATGTTCAACGGCAGGCCGACGACCACGGCGTCGGGTTTCCATTCTTTTATCAGGGCCTCGACCTGGTTCCAGTCGGGGATACCGTTCTGCGCCTTGAGGGTGCACAGCGCACGGGCCTGGCCGGTAATTACTTGGCCCACGGCGACGCCGATCTGCTTGGTGCCGTAGTCAAAACCCAGGATCAGCCGCAGCGCCATCAGGCGTGCCCCGCCTGGCTGGTGAGCAGGTTGAGGTTGACCCCCAGTTGTCGGGCGGCGGCTTCCAGGCGCTGCTCGCTGCTGGTGTTGAACAGGATGTCGGCGTCGAACGGGCAGGTCAGCCAGGCGTTGGCGGCCAGCTCGGCCTCCAATTGCCCCGGCTCCCAACCGGCATAGCCCAGGGCGATCAGGCTCTTGGACGGGCCCCTGCCGTCGGCGATGGCGAACAGCACGTCCTGGGAGCTGGACAGTGCCACGCCGCCCAGTTCGATGGTGGCCTGGAAGGTTTGGCCGCTGGGGTGCAGGACGAAACCGCGGTCCTTGCTCACCGGGCCGCCGAGGAAGATCGGCACGTGCTGGCACAGGGCTGGCGGTTCGATCTCGGGGCGCAATTGTTCGAGGATGTCCGCCAGCGTGATGTCTTGCGGACGGTTGACCACCAGCCCCATGGCCCCATTGGCAGTGTGCTCGACGATGTAGGTCAAGGTATGCGCAAAGTTCGGGTCCACCATGTGGGGCATGGCGATCAGGAAGTGATGCGAGAGGTAGCTGGGGCTGACGTTTTTCATGGGCGCTAGTGTGGCGTCGGTGTGGCGAACTGACAAGCTGGGGATGTGCGGGAAAACTCTGGCGTTGTGCCATGAATCGGCCTGGGCGGCCCCGTCAATTGCTGGACAAGCGATCCCCACGCGCGAACTTCCAGGTGCGGATGATTTCCAGGCGATCGATATCTGCCAAGTCGCCGCTGAACGGGGCGAAGGGCGCGCTCAGGCGCACGATGCGTTGTGCGGCTTGATCCAGCAGGGGCTGGCCCGAGGACTCCAGCACCAGCACTTCATGCAACGAGCCATCGCGGTTGATGGCCACCATCAGCCGCAGGCTGCCGTAGATCTGCTGGCGCCGGGCTTCGTCCGGGTAGTTGAGGTTGCCGATGCGCTCGATCTTCTTGCGCCATTCGTCTTTGTACCAGGCGCCCTTGTCGCGCATGGTCGAGGCCGCGTTGATGCGGTGGATACGCGGGCGCTTGGCGTACAACTGGCGTTCGTTAGCCAGTTCGGCCTCCAGGCTGGCGATGTCGCTGGACAGTTGGGCGCTGTCGAAGCTCGGCGGCGCCTTGGGCGCTTCGGCGGTTTTCACTGCTTCGCGGGGGGTGGTGGTTTTTTTCGGCTTGGGAGCGGTGGTGGCGACGGCTGCCTTGGTGGTGGTCTGCTCGACTTCGTTTTTCTTCGAGGGTGGTGGCACCACTTTTTTCACCTCGGTGCTCTGCATCGGCGCCACTTCGGTGGTGGTGGGGATGGCTTTCTTGTCCAGCGTACCGCTGCCCTGCTGGTTGTCCTGCGCGATGAAGTCGGCCTTCTTCGGCGCGGCCTGGCTTTTGAACATCGACAGGGTGATTTCCAGCGTTTGGCTGACTTGTTTGGGCTCGACGAAGGTAAAGCCCACGCCCAGAAGCAGCGCCAGGTGAACCAGCGCGGCGACCAGCAGGGTAAATCCGAGGCGATCGGCCGGGCGCACACCGCGGTGGGTGAGTTCGGGAGGCAGCTCGGAAGGGAGGGTCATGGCAAAAAACCAACATCGCGTGTATCGAGGCTCGGCATGATAGCGCGATGTGGGTTTTTAGCTGCAAGCTTCCAGCGCCAAGCTGCAAGCTTTGGGGCGTGGGCCTTAGGCTTGTGGCTTGGCGCTGGCGGCTTGCAGCTTGCCAGCAATGGCCGCCATCAGCAGTTCGCCGATGTTGGTGCCGAAGGCATTGTCGATTTCGCGGATGCAGGTGGGGCTGGTGACGTTGATTTCGGTCAGGTGCTCGCCGATCACGTCCAGGCCCACGAACAGCAGGCCCTTTTCCCGCAGGGTCGGGCCGACCTGGGCGGCGATCCAGCGATCCTTATCGGTCAGCGGCCGTGCTTCGCCACGCCCGCCGGCCGCCAGGTTGCCGCGGGTTTCGCCGGCTGCCGGGATGCGCGCCAGGCAGTAGGGCACCGGTTCGCCGTCGATCATCAGGATGCGCTTGTCGCCATCCTTGATCGCCGGCAAATAGCCCTGGGCCATGATTTGCTGGGTGCCGTTGGCGGTCAGGGTTTCGAGAATCACCGACAGGTTCGGGTCGCCTACGCGGTGGCGGAAGATCGAGGTGCCGCCCATGCCGTCCAGCGGTTTGAGGATGACGTCGCCATGCAGTGCGGCAAATTCGCGCAGCACATCGGCGCGGCGGCTCACCACCGTGGGCGGCGTGCACTGCGGGAACTGGGTGGCGAACAGTTTTTCATTGCAGTCGCGCAGGCTTTGCGGCTTGTTGACCACCAGCACCCCGGCGCGCTCGGCCTGCTCCAGCAGGTAAGTGCTGTAGACGAATTCCATGTCGAAGGGCGGGTCCTTGCGCATCAGGATCACGTCCAGGTCGCTCAGCGGCGCGTCCGTCTCGGCCTGCAACTCGAACCAGTGCTCGGGGTTGGCGAACACCTGCAATGGCCGCATCCGCGCCCGGGCCACGCCAGCGTTCTGGTAAAGATCCTGCTGTTCCATATAGAACAGCGTCCAGCCGCGGGCCTGGGCGGCGAGCAGCATGGCCAGCGAGCTGTCCTTCTTATAGGAAATGCTGGCGATGGGGTCCATGACAATGCCGACGCGAACGCTCATGGGGGGTTTCCTCTAGCAGATTGGGGCGCACAAAAGTGGCGTCAGAGTGGCGCCCGGGGTGTTCCCGGTCAAGGAAAAACCACCCGGCGGGCGAGCCGATAGATTGACGCTGGCGACTGTGCTAAAAAGGCTCCCATGCCGTTTCGAGCCCTTGGCCATCAAGGCTTTTGAGTGACGGTGCCCGTATACGGACACAACCGATTCGCTGTGGCGATGGTACAAGCAGATATGGAACAGCACTCCAGCGCCTTGAAAGTCATGGTCATCGACGACTCCAAGACGATTCGGCGCACCGCTGAAACACTGTTGAAGAACGTGGGCTGTGAAGTCATCACCGCGGTCGATGGCTTTGATGCGCTGGCCAAGATCGTCGATCACCACCCCGGCATTATCTTCGTCGACATCATGATGCCGCGCCTGGACGGCTATCAGACCTGCGCCCTGATTAAGAACAACAGCGCCTTCAAGGCCACGCCCGTGATTATGCTGTCCTCCAAGGACGGCCTGTTCGACAAGGCCAAGGGGCGGATCGTCGGTTCCGATCAGTTTTTGACCAAGCCTTTCAGCAAGGAAGAATTGCTCAGCGCAATCAAGGCCCATGTGCCGGGGTTCGCCGCAGTAGAACAAGCACATTGACGGGCGGCCATTGGGCCGCTCGGCTTTTGGAAATGGGGAAGACCATGGCACGTATTCTGATCGTCGATGACTCGCCGACTGAAATGTACAAACTGACCGGCATGCTGGAAAAGCACGGCCACCAGGTATTGAAAGCGGAAAACGGCGCCGATGGCGTCGCCCTGGCCCGCCAGGAAAAACCCGACGCGGTGCTGATGGACATCGTCATGCCCGGCCTCAACGGCTTCCAGGCCACGCGCCAGTTGACCAAGGACGCCGACACCAGCCACATCCCGGTCATCATCATCACCACCAAGGACCAGGAAACCGACAAGGTCTGGGGCACGCGCCAGGGCGCGCGGGACTACCTGACCAAACCGGTGGACGAAGACACCCTGATAAAGACCCTGAACAAAGTCCTGGCCGGCTGACCCGCGGCCATGACCGATTCCCTCACCGCGTTTGAGCTGCTACTGGATATCGACCAACGCTGCCGCCTGCTGGCCGCCGACCTGCCGTCCCAGGAAACCCGCCAGCAGAGTTGGAGCGGGATCGGCTTTCGCATCGGCGCGCACTGGTACGTGGCGCCCATGGGCGAAGTCAGCGAGGTTTTGCACGAGCCGCGGTACACCCTGTTGCCCGGGGTCAAGACGTGGGTCAAGGGAGTGGCTAATCTGCGGGGGCGGCTGTTGCCGGTAATGGACCTGTGCGGCTTTTTCGGCCACGAACTGTCGGCCCGGCGCAAGCAGCGGCGGGTGCTGGTGGTCGAGCACCGCGATGTGTTCGCGGGGCTGATGGTCGATGAAGTTTGCGGTTTGCAGCACTTTGCCCAGGACAGCCTGGAGCCGTTGCTGATGGACGACCTGGATGGCGCCATGAGCGCGTTCGTCAAGGGGCGGTTCCCCGGGGAGCAGTCCTGGCAGGTGTTCAGCCCGTTCGCCCTGGCGCAGTCGCAAGGTTTCATGAATGTAGCCCTGTGAAGGCGGGGTTCGCTTAGGTGGGCCCGGCTCCATGGTTTAACCGATTCACTTCAAGAGCGCCTTGCGCTCACTCGCGGACAAGCCCGCTGGCCACGGTGCCTGTGGCGACAGGTGGGGACCTGATCGATGACAAAAGCAAAAACCGCCAAGCCCATGGAAGCGTCGCGCAGCCGTTCGCAGATCATCGTGCTGTTCATGGCCCTGATCGTGTTCATCGTGTTGTTGTTCGCCAACTTCGCCTACCTCAATACCCAGTCGAACTACGACAAGCAGTACATCGGCCACGCCGGTGAGCTGCGGGTGCTGTCCCAGCGCATCGCGAAGAACGCCACCGAGGCCGCCGCCGGCAAGGCTGCGGCGTTCAAGCTGCTCAGCGACGCGCGCAACGATTTTGCCCAGCGCTGGGGTTACCTGAAAAAAGGCGACCCGGCCACCGGCCTGCCCGGTGCGCCGTCGGCGGTGCGCCCGCAAATGCGCGCGGTGCAGCTCGACTGGGAGCGCCTGCTGAAAAACGCCGACGCCATCCTGTCCAGCGAACAGACCGTACTGTCGCTGCATCAGGTCGCCGCCACCCTGGCCGAAACCGTGCCGCAATTGCAGGTCGAATACGAAAAAGTCGTGGAGATCCTCCTGCAACGCGGCGCCCCGGCCGGGCAAGTGGCCATGGCCCAGCGCCAATCGTTGCTGGCCGAGCGCATACTGGGTGCAGTGAACACCGTGCTGGCGGGGGACGAAAACGCGGTGCAGGCCGCCGATGCCTTTGGCCGCGACGCCGCGCGCTTCGGCCAGGTGCTCAACGGCATGCTCCAGGGCAACACGCTGCTCAAGGTCAGCCAGGTCGAGGACCGCGACGCCCGCGCGCGGTTGGCGGAAATCGCCGAGTTGTTCCAGTTCGTCTCCGGCTCCGTGGACGAAATCCTCGAAACCTCGCCCGAGCTGTTCAAGGTCCGCGAGTCGGCGGGCAACATTTTCAACCTGTCCCAGACCCTGCTCGACGAAGCCTCGTTGCTGGCCAGCGGTTTCGAGAACCTGGCCGAGGGGCGCACCGTCAACGCGGTGGGCGGCTACGTGCTGGGCCTGCTGGCCTTGGCCTCGATCATCCTGATCGGCCTGGTGATGGTGCGCGAGACGAACCGCCAGTTGCGCGAAACGGCGCAGAAAAACGAACGCAACCAGAACGCGATCATGCGCCTGCTGGACGAAATCGCCGACCTCGCCGACGGCGACCTGACCGTGACCGCGTCGGTCACCGAGGACTTCACCGGCACCATCGCCGACTCGATCAACTATTCGGTGGACCAACTGCGCGACCTGGTGGCCACCATCAACCTCACCGCCGGCCTCGTCGCCGCCGCCGTGCAGGAAACCCAGGCCAACGCCATGCACCTGGCGCAGGCCTCGGAACACCAGGCCCAGCAGATCAGCGAGGCCTCGACCTCCATCAATGACATGGCCCGCTCCATCGACCAGGTCTCGGCCAATGCCGCCGAGTCCTCCGCAGTGGCCGAGCGCTCGGTGGAAATCGCTAACAAGGGCAACGAGGTGGTGCACAACACCATCTACGGCATGGACAACATCCGCGAACAGATCCAGGACACCGCTAAACGGATCAAGCGCTTGGGCGAGTCTTCCCAGGAAATCGGCGATATTGTCAGCTTGATCGACGATATTGCCGACCAAACCAACATACTCGCCCTCAACGCGGCGATCCAGGCCTCCATGGCCGGTGACGCCGGCCGCGGCTTTGCCGTGGTGGCCGACGAAGTGCAGCGCCTGGCCGAGCGTTCCTCGGCGGCGACCCGGCAGATCGAAACCCTGGTGCGGGCGATCCAGACCGACACCAACGAAGCGGTGATTTCCATGGAGCAGACCACCACCGAAGTGGTGCGTGGCGCCCGCTTGGCCCAGGACGCAGGCGTGGCCCTGGAAGAAATCGAAGGCGTGTCCAAGACCCTCGCGGCGCTGATCCAGAGCATTTCCAACGCGGCGCAGCAGCAAACCCTGTCGGCGGGGCAGATTTCCCTGACCATGAACGTGATCCAGCAGATCACCTCGCAAACCTCCTCCGGCTCCACCGCCACCGCCGAAAGCATTGGCAACCTGGCGAAAATGGCCAGCCAACTGCGCCGCTCGGTGTCGGGCTTTACCTTGCCCGCCGCCCCCGAGCCGGGCGTCGAGCACGCGTGAGGCCATGGTGATGGTCGACCGGCACGACTATGTGGGCCTGGAATGGGTCAAGGGTGAAATCGCCGAAACCCTCAAGCAAGCCCTGGCCGCCCTCGACAGCCTGGGCACCGAGGCCGGCGAGCACGATGCCGAGGCCCTCGAACGGTGCCTGGCAAGCGTTCATCAGGTTCACGGTTGCCTGCAGATGGTCGAGTTCTACGGCGCGGCGCTGCTGGCCGAAGAGATGGAACAACTGGCCCTGGCCGTGCAACAGGGCCGCGCCGGCCACCGCGACGAAGCCATCGGCCTGCTACGCCAGGCCCTGGTGCAGTTGCCGATCTACCTGGAGCGCGTGCAAAGCGCACGGCGCGACCTGCCCCTGGTGGTGCTGCCCCTGCTCAACGATTTGCGCAGCGCCCGGGGTGAAAGCCTGCTGTCGGAAACCAGCCTGTTCAGCCCGCAACTGCCGGTGATCCCCGCCCTGGACGCCTATGCCCTGGCCCTGCTGGAGCCGCCCGACTTGCCCGTGGTACTGCGCAAATTGCGCCAGGGGCTGCAAACCGCGTTGGCGGGGTTGCTGCGCGAGCAGGACGACGACGCCAACCTGGCGCGCTTGGCCACCGTGTTTGGCCGGCTCCAGGCCTTGTGCCGCAATGCGCCGCTGGAGCCCTTGTGGCAAGTGGCGGCAGCGCTGGTGGACGGCATGCGCACAGGCAGTATCGGCAACAGCCCGGCCCTGCGCAGCCTGTTCAAGGACGCTGACCAAGAACTCAAGCGCTTGCTCGACCAGGGTATGGCCGGGGTCAACCAGCCTGCGCCGCCGCACTTGCTCACCAGCCTGTTGTTTTATATCGCCAAAGCCGAACATCCCAGCGGACAGATGCAGACCATGAAAGAAGCCTACGGACTCGACGACGCCTTGCCTGACAGCGCCGTGGTCGATGAAGAACGCGCGCGCCTGGCCGGGCCGGACCGCGACGCCATGCGCTCGGTGCTCGCCGCCCTGTGCGAGGAGTTGGTGCGGGTCAAGGAACGCCTGGACCTGTTCGTGCGCAGCGACCGCCAGCACACCTCGGACCTGGACAGCCTCCTGGCGCCGTTGCGGCAGATCGCCGACACCCTGGCGGTGCTGGGTTTCGGCCAGCCGCGCAAAGTGATAATCGACCAATTGGCGGTGGTGCAGAGCCTGGCCCAAGGCCAGCGCGAGCCCAACGACGCAGTGTTGATGGACGTCGCCGGGGCGCTGCTGTACGTCGAAGCCACACTGGCCGGGATGGTCGGCACCGTCGAGGCGCAGCGCCGCGAGGAAAGCCACCTGCCCACCACCGACCTGACCCAGATCCACCAATTGGTCATCAAGGAAGCCCAGGCCTGCCTGCAACAGGCCAAGGACATGATCGTCGACTACATCGACGGCGAATGGGACCGCAGCCAGGTCCAGGACCTGCCCGAGCTGCTGACCCAGGTGCGCGGCGCGTTGGCGATGATCCCCCTGAGCCGGGGCGCGGGCCTGCTGGAGGCCTGCAACGGCTTTGTCCGCGAGCATCTGCTGGGCAGCCCTACGCCGCCCGATTGGGAGCAACTGGAACACCTGGCCGACGCCCTGAGCAGCATCGAGTATTACCTTGAACGCCTCGGCCAGGACCCGTTGGCCCCCGGCGAAACCGTGCTGGACGCGGCTGAAGAAAGCCTGGCGGCCCTCGGTTACCTGCCGGCCGAGCCCCATGTGCCGGTGCTGAGCCAACCCCTGAGCCCCAACGAAGCGCTGGTGATGCACGACTTGCAGGAGCTGGACGACGCCGAGGTCGCCCAGTCCCTGGCCGATGTGCTGGCCGGGCCGGTGTCGAGCCTCAACCCGCCCGCGCGGCACACCCCCGGCAGCCTGCTGCCGCCGCCCACGGGCGAAGCGCCGGTGGACGAGGAGTTGCATGAGGTGTTCCTCGAAGAAACCGATGAAGTCCTCGAAGTGCTCCATGAATTTCTCCCGCAATGGCACGCCGACCCCACCGACGCTTCGGCCCTGAGCGAGCTGCGCCGCGCCTTCCACACCCTCAAGGGCAGCGGGCGCATGGTCCGTGCCCTGGTGCTGGGCGAACTGGCCTGGGCCGTGGAAAACCTGCTCAACCGCGTGCTGGAACACAGCGTCGAACCTTCGCCGGCGCTGCATCAGTTGCTCGACGAAGTGGTCAGCCTGCTGCCGCGCCTGATCGCCGATTTCGCCGCCCAGGCCCAGCGCCAGCGCGATGAGGTCGATCAACTGGCGGCCCGCGCCCATGCCCTGGCCCGGGGCGACCAAACCACGGTCGCCGCCCCGGCGGCGCTGGACCCGCAACTGCTGGAGATTTTCCGCACCGAGGCCCAGGCCCACCTCGACAGCCTCAACCGCTTTCTCGACCAGGCCGCCGAGCACCTGCCGTTGCAGGCCAGCGACGAACTGCAACGGGCCCTGCACACCCTCAAGGGCAGCGCCTCCATGGCCGGCGTACTGCCGATGGCCGAGTTGGCCGCGCCCCTGGACCACTTGGCCCGCGAGTACAAGGCGCACCAGTTGCCCCTGGACCTGGACGAAGTGGAACTGCTGCTCGAAGCCGAAGGCCTGCTGCGCCGTGGTTTGAAGCACCTGCACCTGGACCCGTTGGCGCGCATCGAGGGGGCCGCGGCGTTGATCGAACGCACGCAAAAGCTTCTTGCCGAACGCCTGCAAGCCATCCTCAACGCCCCCAGCGGCGGCCTGCGGGTCAAGCGCGACCCGCAGCTCATCAGCAACTTCCTGGCCCAGGGCATGGACATCCTGCTCGACGCCGAAACCCTGTTGCAGCGTTGGCAGCAGCACCCCGGCGAGCGCCAGGAACTGAGCGCCCTGCTGGACGAACTGACCACCCTGGGCGAAGGCGCGCACCTGGCCGAGCTGCACCCGATGGATGAACTGTGCGAGGCCTTGCTCGACCTCTACGGCGCGGTCGAAGAAAGCAGCCTGGCGGTCAGCGAAGCGTTTTTTCGCGAGGCCGACAGCGCCCACGAAGCCCTTATCAGCATGCTCGACCAATTGGCCGCCGGGCAGGAAATCAGCCCGCAACCGGCGCGGGTCAAGGCCCTGCGCGAGTTGCTCGGGCAAAGCCTGGACCCGTCCGCCACCGGGCTGATCCGCAGCGATGCCAACCGCACCCTGAGCATCAGCGACCTGGGCACCGCCACTGCCGAACTGGCGCACACCGCGCCGGTGGACGACGAGATCGTGGCGATCTTCCTCGACGAAGCGACGGACATCCTCGAAAGCGCCGGCCAGGCCCTGCAACGCTGGCTCGACGAACCGGACAACAGCGCGCCCTTGCAATCGCTGCAACGGGACCTGCATACCCTCAAGGGCGGTGCGCGCATGGCCAACGTGGCGCCGGTGGGCGACCTGGCCCATGAACTGCAAAGCCTCTACGAAGACCTGGTGGACCGGCGCTACGCCTACAGCCAGGAGCTGGCGCTGCTGTTGCAACACAGCCATGACCTGCTGGCGTTGCTGCTGGAAGACTTGCAGCAGCACCATCCCTTGGAAGACCCAGGGTTTTTGATCGACGCCATCCGCGATTTCCGCCAGCAGGCCGCCAGCCCTGCGGCGAGTGAGACCGTGGCCGAACCGGTGGCGGACAGCGCCGGGGCCGACCCGGAACTGCTGGAAATCTTCCTCGAAGAAGGCTTTGACATCATCGACAGCTCCGGCGCCGCGTTGCTGCGTTGGCAGGCCGAGCCGCATGGCCGCCAGGAACTGGAAACCCTGCTGCGTGACCTGCACACCCTCAAGGGCGGTGCGCGGATGGTCGAAATCGGCCCGATCGGCGACCTGGCCCATGAACTGGAATTTCTCTACGAAGGCCTCTCGGCCGGGCAATTGCTGCCCTCCCAGGAACTCTTCACCCTGTTGCAAAGCTGCCACGACCGCCTCGCCCAGATGCTCGAAGCGGCCCGCGCTGCCCGCCCGGTGCTGGCCGCCGACAGCCTGATCGAAGCCATCCGCAGCTTCGCCCAATGCCCCGTGGCGCCACCCGCCGCCGAACCCGCGCCCGCCGCCGTCGAGGTTGCACCGCCCGCTCCCCAGGAAACAAGCAGCGCCGACATGGTCAAGGTTTCGGCGCAACTGCTCGACGACCTCGTCAACCTGGCCGGCGAAACCTCGATCTTCCGTGGCCGCATCGAACAGCAGGTCAACGACGCCCGCACTGCCCTGGGCGAGATGGAAACCACCCTCGAACGCATGCGCGATCAACTGCGGCGCCTGGAAACCGAAACCCAGGCGCGCACCCTCGGCCAGCAGCAAATGGAGGCCGAGCACCAGGGCTACGAAGAGTTCGACCCACTGGAAATGGACCGCCACTCCCTCTTGCAGCAACTGTCGCGGGCCTTGTCCGAGTCCGCCTCGGACCTGCTCGACCTCAAGGAAACCCTCGGCCGGCGTACCTACGACGCACAAAACCTGTTGCAGCAGCAGGGCCGGGTCAACACCGAGCTGCAAGAAGGCCTGATGGGCACGCGCATGGTGCCGTTCGAGCGCATGCTGCCGCGCCTCAAGCGCATCGTGCGCCAGGTGGCCGGCGAGTTGGGCAAGGACGTGGCCTTCGTGGTCGGCAACGCCCAGGGCGAGATGGACCGCAACGTGCTCGAACGCATGGTCGCCCCCCTGGAACACATGCTGCGCAACTCCGTCGACCATGGCCTGGAGGCCGCTGCGGTGCGCCTGGCCGCCGGCAAACCGGCCCAGGGGCGCATCACCCTGGACCTGTCCCACGAGGGCGGCGACATCGTCTTCGACATCCGCGACGACGGCGCCGGGGTGCCGCTCGAAGCGGTGCGGCGCAAGGCGATCAACCGCGGCCTGCTGGACCCCACCGCCCAAATCAGCGACCGCGAAGTGCTGCAATTCATCCTGCAACCGGGGTTTTCCACTGCCGAAAAAATCACCCAGATTTCCGGGCGTGGCGTGGGCATGGACGTGGTCCACGAAGAAGTGCGGCAACTGGGCGGCAGCATGAGCATCGACTCCACCCCGGGCCTGGGCGTGCACTTTCGCATTCGTCTGCCGTTCACCCTGTCGGTCAACCAGGCCCTGATGGTGCAGTGCGTGGAGGAGCAATACGCGATCCCGCTCAACACCATCGAAGGCATCGTGCGGGTGCTGCCCAACGAGCTGGAGGCCTGCTACCAACTCGATGCGCCGCACTATGAATACGCCGGGCAGCGCTACGAGTTGTGCTACTTGGGCGAACTGCTCGGCACCGTCGCCCGGCCGCGCTCGCTAGGGGAAAACCAGGCGCTACCGGTGCTGTTGGTGCACGTTGACGAGCGGCGCATCGCGGTGCAGGTGGACGCCATGGCCGGCAGCCGCGAAATCGTGGTCAAGAGCCTGGGGCCGCAGTTCGCCGCCGTGCAGGGGCTGTCCGGGGCGACCATCCTGGGCGATGGCCGGGTGGTGCTGATCCTCGACCTGCTGGCCCATATGCGCGCCCTACACACACGCCTGCCGCAACAGCGCAGCGGCGACGGCGCGGCGGGCGACAGCCAGGTACGCCGGCCCATGCTGGTGCTGGTGGTGGACGACTCGGTCACCGTGCGCAAAGTCACCAGCCGCTTGCTGGAACGCCACGGCATGAACGTCCTCACCGCCAAAGACGGCGTGGACGCCATGGCTCTGCTGGAAGAGCACACCCCCGACCTGATGCTGCTGGACATCGAAATGCCGCGCATGGATGGCTTTGAAGTGGCCATCGCCGTGCGCAACCATCCGCGCCTGCAACAGCTGCCGATCATCATGATTACCTCGCGCACCGGCCAGAAACACCGCGACCGCGCCATGGCCATCGGCGTCAACGACTACCTGGGCAAGCCGTACCAGGAGTCGGTCTTGCTTGAAAGCATCGGCCTGTGGAGCAAACCCCATGCGTGACCACCGCGTCAGCAGCCTTACCGGGCTGCTCCTGCCCTTGGGCGACCGCCACCTGATCCTGCCCAACGTGGCCATCGCCGAACTGATCGACTACCAGCCCGGCACCTTCGACCTCGACACCCCGCCCTGGTACTTGGGCCGCGTGACCTGGCGGGACCGGCACATCCCGCTGCTGAGTTTTGAATCGGCCTGCGGGCAGAAAACCGTCATCGGCGAACGCGCCCGCATCGTCGTCCTCAACGCCCTGGGCGGCCATGCGGGCCTTAAATTTATTGGCCTGTTGGTGCAGGGCATCCCGCGCTCCTGCAAGCTCGACAGCCAACTGAGCTACGTGGACGTGCCCCTCTGCCCCCTGGAAAAAGCCGCCGTGCAAATCGCCGACCAAGTGGCCAAAGTCCCGGACTTGCCGGGGCTTGAGGCCTTGCTGGTGGAGGCGGGGTTGGTGGGGTAGGGGCTTTGCCGGTTGATAAGTCCCAAAAAGGGACTTATCGTTCCCTTTTTGGGACTTATCGAGCATGGTCATGGAAAGTGCTTCACTCAGTGATGCCCTGTTTACTTCAACCCAGCAGAAAGTCCTGGGATTGCTCTTCACCAGCCCCGAGCGCAGCTTCTACGCCAACGAAATCGCACGTTCGGCGCAGGTGGGTAGGGGCAGTCTGATGCGCGAACTGGAGCGGTTACTGGCGGCAGGTGTGCTGACCATGACCCGCCAGGGCAATCAGACCCACTATCAGGCCAACCCTGACTGCCCCATTTATGCCGAACTGCTGGGCATTGCCCGCAAGACCTTCGGCATCGCCCAACCTTTGCGCGCAGCCCTGGCGCCATTTGCCAAGCAACTGACGTGGGCGTTCATTTACGGCTCTGTTGCCAAGAACCAGGCCAACTCATCCAGTGACATAGACCTGATGCTGATCGGCGAAGGGCTGCACTACAGTGACGTGATGGAACAGTTGATGCCACTCGAAGAGCAACTGGGCCGCCCGCTCAACCCTACGCTCTACACACCTCAAGACTGGGCCGCCAAATGGGCGGCGGGTAACAGCTTCGTAGAGCGGGTTGCACAGCAGGAGAAAATAAACCTGATAGGCAGTAACCCTTTGGAGGCCGAGGATGGGAAACCTCGAGAATCTTGAGAATCTGGTTCGCAGTGGCGGCTTGAAGGCTGAGCCGCCGGATCGTAAGGAATGTGAAGGGCTGATGCGTTCGGCCACGGATCGCTTGCGCGATGCACAGGTCAGCCAGCTCTCGTTTGCCAGCCGTTTTGACCTGGCCTACAACGCCGCGCACGCCATCGCGCTGACCGCGTTGCGCTTGTGCGGGTACCGTTCTGACAAGCGCTACCTGGTTTTCCAATGCCTGGCTCACACGATGGACGCGAGCAAGATTGCGGTGCGCCTGTTTGCGTTGTGCCATGAGCGGCGCAACCTTGCGGAGTACGAGGGGTATATGGATGAAGACCCCGCCCTGTTGGCGGAATTGTTGAGCCATGCCGAGCATTTGCGCAGGCAGGTACAGCAAGTGCTGGACCAGCTCTGATTTAAGCGTTTCCAAAGCGAGGCAGCGATGTATCACGGGGAAAGATTCAACGCCTGGAGCCATTTGCTCGGGGCGGTGGCGGCGTGTGTGGGGGCGGTGTGGTTGCTGGTGATCGCCAGCCTGGACGGCAGCCCCTGGAAGATTGTCAGCGTGGCGATCTACGGGTTCACGCTGTTGGTGCTGTACAGCGCCTCGACCGTGTACCACAGCGTGCGCGGGCGCAAGAAGGCGATCATGCAGAAGGTCGACCATTTTTCGATCTACCTGCTGATCGCCGGCAGCTACACCCCATTTTGCCTGGTGACCCTGCGCGGGCCGTGGGGTTGGACGTTGTTCGGGGTTGTCTGGGGGCTGGCGGTGATCGGCATTTTGCAGGAGATCAAGCCCCGCTCCGAGGCGCGGATTTTATCCATCGTGATTTACGCGGTGATGGGCTGGATCGTGCTGGTGGCGGTCAAACCGTTGCTGGCGGCCCTGGGCCCCAGCGGTTTCGCCTGGTTGGCCTCGGGTGGGGTGCTGTACACCGTGGGCATCATCTTCTTCGCCCTCGACAGCCGTTTGCGCCACGCCCACGGCATTTGGCATCTGTTCGTCATGGGCGGCAGCTTGCTGCATTTCGTGGCGATTCTGTTTTACGTGCTCTAACCGCCGTCCTGTTTGCCACGCACTGCCCGCGTGCTACAGGCGTGCCAGGGCTTGGCGGGCGTTGTTGCTGACGATGTGCAGCAGGCTGCCCAGGGTGTGGGCCGGGGCTTCGTGGGCGCGGGTGACGGCGTAGAGGGTGATGGGCAGCGCCGGGGCGAGGGGGCGGATGCGGGTGGTGGCGGTGGAGGCGCCGAGGGCGGTGAAGGGGTCGATCACCGCCAGCCCCGCACCCGATTCGACCATGGCCCGGGCCAGGGAATAGGTCTGCACGGCAATGCGGATACGCGGCGCCGGTTCTACCGCTTCCAGGTAGCTGTCGAGCCGTGCCGCTAACGGGTCGGCGCTGGACAAACCAATCAACGGCGCATCTGCCAGGTCCATCAATGCCAGGGGCCGGCCCGCCGTGTCGGCCGGCCAGTAGTTGGCCGGGGCCAGTACCACCAGCACGCCCTCGGCCAGGGCCTGGGCCGTGAGCCCCGGGTGATCGGGGCTTTGCAGGGTCAGGGCAACATCGATTTCACGCATCAGCAGGTTTTGCGTCAGTTCGCGGCTGTGGGCGCTGGACAATTCGCAGGCGATGTCGGGGTAATGCTGCGTCCACTGGTGGATGGCCGGCGGCAGGATCGACAGGGCCAGCGCCGGCGTAGCGCCGATACGCAGGCTGTGGCCCGGTTCGCGGCGCAGGCTTTGGGCCAGGCGCCGCACCCCTTGCAGGCTTTCGCTGACCTTGCTGACCTCGCGCTCCAACTCCAGCGCTTCGGGGGTGGCGTGAAGCTTGCCGCGCACCCGCAAAAACAGCGGGAAGCCCAGCTGCAACTCGGCGTGTTGCAGCACTTTGGTCACCGCCGGTTGAGACACGTGCAGCAACTGCGCGGCGCCGCTGACCGAGCCGGTCTGGCGGATGGCCTGGAAAATCTCGATATGTCGCAAGCGCATGGCAAGTCCATAACCTTTGTTTATGGGTTGCCCATCTTTATTCATTGTCCCGCGCCTGTCACCCGGGCCTACCCTCAACGCCTGATTTATCCACAGGGCAAGGACTGACATGGCACAGCGGGTTTGCATCATCGGGGGCGGCGTGGTCGGCCTGGCAACGGCCTATGCGCTGGTGCGCGACGGCGTCGAGGTGACGCTGGTGGAGGCGCGCCAGGACCTGGGCGGGGAAGCCAGTTTCGCCAACGGCGGCCAGTTGTCCTACCGCTATGTCGCGCCCCTGGCCGATGCCGGCGTGCCCTTGCAAGCGTTGGGCTGGATGCTGCGCGCCGACTCCCCGCTCAAGCTGCGCCCGCGCCTGGACCCGGCGCAGTGGCGCTGGATGGGCGCGTTCCTGGCGGCGTGCCGCACCTCGGTCAACCGCCAGAACGCCGCCCACCTGCTGCGCCTGGCGCTGTTGAGCCAGCGCACCTTGAGCGACTGGCGCGAAGAGGACCTGCTGGGGGATTTCCACTGGCGGCGCAACGGCAAACTGGTGACCTTCCGCGATGCCTATAGCTTCGAGCGCGCCCGCCATGCGCTGATCGAGCCACAGCAGCAATTGGTGCTGTCGGATACCGAATGCGCCAGCCTGGAGCCGGCCCTGGCCCGCCGCGAACTGGTGGGCGGCATCTATACCCCGGAGGAAGAGGTTGGCGACTGCCACGCCTTTTGCCAACAACTGCTGGCCCGGCTCCAGGCTTCGCGCAGTTGCACCTTGCGCCTGGGCCAAGCGGTCACCGGGTTGCGCCACGCCGGCGGGGTGGTGCAGGCCATCGAGCTGGGCGACGAGGTGCTGGCGGTGGAACACCTGGTGATCGCCGCCGGGCACCGTAGCCCGCTGTTGCGCCTGCCCGGCGTGCAGATGCCGCTGTACCCGCTCAAGGGCTACAGCCTGACGGTGCCGATTGGCCCGCAGCACCGCGCGCCCCAGTTGAGCATCACCGATTACGACCGCAAGATCGTCTACGCGCGGCTCGGCCAGCAATTACGGGTGGCGGCGATGGTGGATATCGTCGGCTTCGACCCGGCCCTGGACCCCAAACGCCTGGCCCTGATAAAGCGCCAGGCCCGCGAGACGTTCCCCGAGGCCGGCGATTATGAGGCCGCCATCGAGTGGGCCGGCATGCGCCCGGCCACGCCCAATGGCGTGCCGCTGATCGGCGCCACGGCGTACCGCAACCTGTGGCTCAACCTCGGCCACGGTGCGCTGGGCTTTACCCTGGCCTGTGCCAGCGGGCGTTTGCTCAGTGAATTGATCGGTGGGCGCAGGCCCGCCATCGACATGCAAGGCCTCACGCCCCGCGCGGCGTGAGCCTTGGTTCCGCGAAAAACCACAACGGAGAATAACAATGCAAAAAATCACGTTGATCGGTTGTGCCCTGGCCTTCTGCGCCCCGTTGCACGCCAACGAAGCCCCCCTGGCGGGCACCCTGGGCAAAATCGCCGGCGCCCAGAGCATCACCCTGGGCTACCGCGACGCCTCGGTGCCGTTTTCCTACGTGGGCGACCACAGCGGCCAACCCATGGGTTACTCCGTCGATCTGGCGGCCAAAGTGGTTGAACGGGTGCGCAACAAGCTGGATATGCCCAAGCTCAAGGTCAAGTACAACCTGGTTACCTCGCAAACCCGCATCCCCTTGGTGCAGAACGGCACCGTGGACCTGGAGTGCGGCTCTACCGGCGTCACCGCCGAGCGGCAGAAGCAGGTGGCGTTCTCTTACGGTTTTATCTACGTCAAAGGCCAGTTGCTCACCGCCAGAGACAGCGGCATCCAGGGCTTTGCCGACCTGCGCGGCAAGAACGTGGTGACCACGGCGGGCACCACCAACGAGCGTTACCTGAAGAACTACAACGCTGAAAACACCATGGGCATGGCGGTGATTAGCGCCAAGGACCACGGCGAAGCCTTCCAGATGCTGGAAACCGGCCGCGCCCAGGCGTTTTACATGGACGACGCGCTGCTCTACGGCGAACGGGCCAAGGCCCGCGACCCGCACAAGTGGGTGGTGGTGGGCGAGGAACAATCGCGGGAGATCTACAGCTGCATGCTGCGCAAGGACGACCCGCAGTTCCTCGCCCTGGTCAACGACACCTTGGGCGAGTTGTACCGCTCGGGGGAAATCCACGGGATCTACCAACGCTGGTTCGAGCAACCCATCCCGCCCAAGGGCCTGAACCTGGAATTCCCCATGACCCGCGAGCTCAAGGCGCTGATTGCGGCGCCGACGAGTGAGCCGGTGCAGTAGGGCTGCGGGAGAAAGCCTACGTGGCAGCGGGCTGCGAGAGCCTAGAAATCACCCCACAACTGCTGCGCCACCGCCAGGGCGACCACGGGGGCGGTTTCGGTGCGCAGCACCCGTGGGCCGAGGCGGGCGGCGTGGAAGTCGGCCTGGCGGGCCTGTGCCACTTCGCCATCGGTCAAACCGCCCTCGGGGCCGATGAGAAAGGCCAGCGAAGCGGGTTTGGCGTGGCTGAGCAACGGCTCGGCCACCGGGTGCAGCACCAGTTTCAGCGCGGCGTCGGCCTGTTTGAGCCAGTCGGCCAGCAGCAGCGGCGGGTGAATTACCGGCACCCGCGAGCGCCCGCATTGTTCGCAGGCGCTGATGGCCACCTGGCGCCAATGCAGCAGGCGCTTGTCGGCGCGTTCGTCCTTGAGGCGCACTTCGCAGCGCTCGGTGAAAATCGGCGTGATCTCATTGGCCCCAAGCTCGGTGGCCTTCTGGACTGCCCAATCCATGCGTTCGCCCCGGGACAGGCCCTGGCCCAGGTGGATGTGCAGCGGCGATTCTTCTTGCCCGGCAAAGCTCTCGGTGACCTGCACACGTACGCGCTTCTTGCCGACTTCCACCAGGCTGGCGCGAAACTCCAGGCCCGAGCCGTCGAACAACTGCAACCCGTCGCCTTCGGCCATGCGCAGCACGCGGCTGATGTAGTGCGCCTGGGCCTCGGGCAGTTCGTGCTCGCCGAGGCTCAGCGGGGTGTCGGTAAAGAAGCGGGACAGTCTCATGGGTGGGTCTCTGTAATTCATGTGGATCAGGTGAAGGCCCTGCGGGCCTTATCGCGAGCGGGCTCGCTTCCACCGGGAACGGCGCGGGCCTTTGTGGGAGCGAGACTGCTCGCGATGGCGGCCGCCCCGGCCCCACAAAAATAAAGGTGAACTCAATCAACCCGGATCACGAAACCCCGGGTGGAAGTTTTCCGGCACCGCCACGCTCACTGTGCTGCGGGTGGCGATGTCGATGCCTTCGCTGGCCACCTCGGCGAGGAAGTCGATCTGCTCGGGGGTAATCACGTAGGGCGGCAGGAAATACACCACGCTGCCCAGCGGGCGCAACAGGGCGCCGCGCTCCAGGGCGTGCTGGAACACCTTCAGGCCACGGCGTTCCTGCCACGGGTAGGCGGTTTTGCTGGCCTTGTCCTGAACCATCTCGATGGCCAGCACCATGCCGGTCTGGCGCACTTCGGCCACGTGGGGGTGGTCGGCCAGGTGCGCGGTGGAGGTGGCCATGCGCCGGGCCAGGGCCTTGTTGTTCTCGATGACGTTGTCTTGCTCGAAAATATCCAGGGTCGCCAGCGCCGCCGCACAGGCCAGCGGGTTGCCGGTGTAGCTGTGGGAATGGAGGAAGGCGCGCAGGGTCGGGTAGTCGTCGTAGAAGGCGCTGTACACCTCATCGGTGGTGACGCACGCCGCCAGTGGCAGGTAGCCGCCGGTCAGGGCCTTAGACAGGCACAGGAAATCCGGGCGGATGCCGGCCTGTTCGCAGGCGAACATTGTGCCCGTGCGGCCAAAACCCACGGCGATTTCGTCGAGGATCAGGTGCACGCCGTAGCGGTCGCAGGCCTCGCGCAGCAGCGTCAGGTACACCGGGTGGTACATGCGCATGCCGCCCGCGCCCTGGATCAACGGCTCGACGATCACCGCCGCAACGCTGGCATGGTGCTCGGCCAGGGTCTGCTCCATGGCGGCGAACATCGTGCGCGAGTGTTCTTCCCAGCTCACGCCTTCGGGGCGCAGGTAGCAGTCGGGGCTGGGCACCTTGAGGGTGTCGAGCAGCAGGGCCTTGTAGGTTTCGGTGAACAGCGGCACATCGCCCACCGACATCGCCGCCATGGTTTCGCCGTGGTAGCTGTTGGTCAGCGTGACGAAGCGCTTCTTGGTCGGCTGGCCGCGGTTGAGCCAGTAGTGAAAGCTCATTTTCAGCGCCACTTCGATGCAGGATGACCCGTTATCGGCGTAGAAGCACCGCGTCAGGCCTTCGGGCGTCATCTTCACCAGACGTTCGGACAGCTCAATCACAGGTTGGTGGCTGAACCCGGCCAGGATCACGTGTTCGAGTTGGTCGACCTGGTCCTTGATGCGCTGGTTGATGCGCGGGTTGGCGTGGCCGAACACGTTGACCCACCAGGAGCTGACCGCGTCCAGGTAGCGCTTGCCTTCGAAATCTTCCAGCCACACACCTTCACCGCGCTTGATCGGGATCAGCGGCAACTGCTCGTGGTCTTTCATCTGGGTGCACGGGTGCCACAACACCGCGAGGTCGCGCTGCATCCACTGATTATTCAGACCCATTGGGGGCTCTCCTGGAGGCGGTCCGGGACATACACGGACAAACAATCGCGCAAGCCTATGCAATGCGTGGGCGCGGGACAACCCATAGCGCGCCGGGCGCGGCGATAGACGTCGCTGGCGGGCACCTGATGCCTGACGTATCCTTCGCCGCTCTGTGAGCCGTCTGGCTTAAAAATCGGAATTTTCCTCGTTCAATACCGGAGTTCGCTGAATGTCTGCTGGTTGGCTGCGCGCCTGTGCGCTGGTGGTGATAGGGCTGTTCAGCGTGAGTGCGCTGGCCAAGGACAAGCAACCGACGGCGATTGTGATCGGCGGTGGCCTGGCGGGCCTGACGGCGGCGTACGAGCTGCAAAACAAAGGTTGGCAGGTGACCTTGCTCGAAGCGCGGCCGAACCTGGGCGGGCGCTCCGGCATGGCCACCAGCGAGTGGATCGGCAACAGCAAGACCCAACCGGTGCTGAACCAGTACGTGGACGCTTTCAAACTGGGCACCACGCCCGCGCCGGAGTTCGTGCGTACCCCGGGCTACCTGATCGACGGCACCTACTTCAGCGTCGCCGACCTGGCCACCAAGCAACCGGCCACTGCCGAGGCGCTTAAGCGCTACGAAGCCACCCTCGATGACCTGGCGCGCTCGATCACCGACCCGCTCAACCCCTCGGCCAATAGCACCCTGCATGCCCTGGACCAGATCAACGTGTCCAACTGGCTCGACCGTTTGCAACTGCCGGCCACCGCGCGGCAACTGGTCAACCAGCAGATCCGCAGCCGCTACGACGAACCGTCGCGCCTGTCGCTGCTGTATTTCGCCCAGCAAAGCCGCGTCTACCGTGGCGTGGCCGACCGCGACCAGCGCGCCTCGCGCCTGCTCGGCGGCAGCCCGGTGCTGGCCCAGGCGTTCGTCAAGCAGCTGAAAACCATCAAAACCGCCTCGCCGGTGTCGGCCATCGTCCAGGGCAAGGACGGCGTCACCGTCAAGGTCGGTAGCGTCGGCTACCAGGCCGACTACGTGGTGCTGGCCGTGCCGCTGCGGGCGCTGGCCAAGATCCAGATGACCCCGGCCCTGGACGCCGTGCATCAGGGCGCCATCAAGGGCACTAACTACGGCTGGCGCGACCAGATCATGCTCAAGTTCAAGACCCCGGTGTGGGAGAGCAAGGCGCGGATGTCCGGCGAGGTGTACAGCAACGCCGGCCTGGGCATGCTGTGGATCGAGCCTGCGCTCAAGGGCGGCGCCAACGTGGTGATTAACCTGTCCGGCGACAACGCGCGGATCATGCAGGCCTTTGGCGACAAACAGATCGCCGACCAGGTGCTGATCCGCCTGCACGCTTTTTATCCACAGGCCCGTGGCGCGTTCACTGGCTATGAAATCCGCCGCTACAGCACCGACCCGTCCACCGGCGGCGCCTACCTGGCCTTTGGCCCGGGGCAGATCAGCAAATACTGGCGCCTGTGGGAGCGGCCGATCCAGCGCGTTGCCTTTGCCGGCGAGCACACCGATGCCCTCTACCCCGGCACCCTGGAAGGCGCACTGCGCAGCGGCCAGCGCGCAGCGAGCCAGGTGCAGGACCTGGCGGCGGGCAAGTCGTTCGACCCGGTAAAAGCGGCCCCTGTGGTGGCGGCTGCGGCGGCCGGTGCGGCGACGGCCAGCAAGGGTAACTTCTTCAGCAATATGTTCGGCGGCTCGTCCGACAAGCCTGCCGAGAAGAAAGCAGAGCCGGCCAAGGCCGAGGCGAAAGCCGAAGCGGGCAAGCCCGGGTTCTTCTCGCGGATGTTCGGCGGTGGCGACAAAGCTCCGGCCAAGGCGCCAGAGCCCGCGGTTGCACCGGTGGCCCCGGCTCCAGCTCCGGTGGCTGCCCCGGCCCCGGTGGAAGCGCCCAAACCTGTGGTGCCGGCCAAAGCCGAGCCGGTGAAAAAAGCCCCGGCCAAGGCCCAACCGGCGAAAAAACCACCGGTCAAAAAAGCCCCGGCCAAACCGGCCCCCGCGAAAAAGGCCCCGGCCAAGGTCGAACCGGCGAAAAAAGCCGTCGCCAAACCGGCGGCTGAGGCCAAGGCGCAGTAACCCTTCCCAACGTTCCCATGTGCCCGCATGGGAACGTGCTCCCTTTGTAGCAAGTGGGCTCGCCCGCGCTGGGGTGCGCATGTACCCCACGGTTTTTTCGGCCGCTTTGCGCCCAAGCGAGCGAGCCCGCTGGCTACGACGGCCCGTCATAAACCCGCTGTTAATCTTGCGTTAACGAGCCCGTTTCAGACTCTTGATCGTTTTTCTCGATCATTTAAAGCCAAATTTTCCGCTTTAAGTCGATAGATAACGGGTTAACCTTGCCCGCAGTTCCCACAGGATTGGCAATCAATGCAGTTACGTAATTCTTCTTCCCGTTATGGCTGGGTCAGTATTTTCATGCACTGGGGTGTGGCGCTGGCGGTTTTCGGCCTGTTCGCCCTGGGCTTGTGGATGGTTGGCCTGGACTACTACAGCACGTGGCGCAAAGACGCGCCGGATTTGCACAAGAGCATTGGCCTGACGCTGTTCGCCGTCATGCTGCTGCGGGTGGTGTGGCGCTTTGTCAGCCCGCCACCGCCGACGTTGAGCAGCTATAGCCGCCTGACGCGGCTGGGTGCCAAGGTCGGCCATTCGTTCCTGTACCTGAGCCTGTTCGCCGTGATGATTGCCGGTTACCTGATTTCCACCGCAGACGGCGCGGGCATTGCGGTGTTTGGCCTGTTTGAAGTGCCGGCGCTGGTGTCTGGCTTGCCGGACCAGGCGGACGTGGCCGGTGTCGTGCATCTATATCTGGCCTGGGCGCTGGTGGTTTTCGCCGGTTTGCACGCCCTGGCTGCCCTCAAGCACCACTTTATCGATCGTGACGCGACCCTGGCTCGTATGCTGGGGCGCAAAGCCTGATGTTCAACCTGGACTCCAAAGGAATAGAAAATATGTTGAAGAAGACTCTCGCCGCTCTGGCAATCGGTACTGCACTGTTGTCGGCCGGTCAGGCGATGGCCGCCGACTACAAGATCGACAAGGAAGGCCAGCACGCCTTCATCGATTGGAAAATCAGCCACCTGGGCTATAGCTTCATCCACGGCACCTTCAAAGACTGGGACGGTTCGTTCTCTTGGGATGCGGCCAAGCCAGAAGCCAGCAAAATCGACGTCACCCTGAAAACCGCCAGCCTGTGGAGCAACCACGCCGAGCGTGACAAGCACATCGCCAGCAAAGACTTCCTCGATGTAAGCAAGTACCCAGAGGCCAAGTTCGTCTCCACCGCGGTGAAAACCACCGGCGAGAAAACCGCTGACGTGACTGGCGACCTGACCCTGCACGGCGTGACCAAGCCCGTGGTTATCAAGGCCACTTTCAACGGCGAAGGCAAAGACCCATGGGGCGGCCAGCGGGCCGGCTTCAACGGCAGCACCACCCTGAACCTGAACGATTTCGGCATCAAAGGCCCGGGCCCAAGTTCCCAGACCCTGGACCTGGATATCTCGCTGGAAGGCGTGCAAGTGAAGTAAGGCCCCGGCCTTGAAACGAAAAAGCCCCCGGTTGTGAGACCGGGGGCTTTTTTGTGCGGCTCAAATTCCACTGAGCGCCAGTGGAACCTGTGTGGGAGCGGGCATCAAGCAGGCACTTTGCCGATGCCTACAAAAACTCAGCGGTTGCGGGTCAGCAGCGCTGGTTTTTCGCCGCGTGGGCGGCCTGGTAGTTGATCCAATTGCTCTGGAGTCAGCGAGCGATCGCTTTTGGACTCCTTGTGGATGATTTTCGGTGCCGGGCCGCTGCGTGGGTTTTGTACGGCCGGTTCCGACAAGCGTGGCTGGTCGTCACGGGCCGGGCGGCGGTTGCGTGATTCCTCGCGGCGGGCCTGGCCGTCACGTGGGGCGCCGTTGCGCGGGCCGCTGCGTTTGGCGGGGGCGGTGCCGGTGGTGGTGCCGCTGCCATTGCGTGGGCTGCCGGGGCGTGCCGCGCCACCGCTGCGGGGGGCGGCAGCGCCGGTTGCGCTGCCCTGGGCCGGAGCACCCGGACGACGGCCGCGACCCTGGGCAGGTTTCTGCTGGGGCACGTAGTCGACGCGGTTGCCGAAGTTGTCGATGTCGTCGTCCAGGAACTCGTCCGGGGCGCGGTCGGCGGCCCGTGGTGGCTGGCTCGGCTGGCGCTGTTCGCGGGCCGGAGTGCCTTCACGGGGTTTTTGTTCGCGGGCCGGGCGTTCGCCACGGGCAGCGGCGGGTTTTTCCTTGCCGCCCTTGTCCTTGCCTTTGTCCTTGCGACCACCGCCGCCACCGCCGCCGTTCGGGCCATCGCCACGCGGGCCACGGGGGTTGCGCGGGTTACGAACGTCCGGGCGCTCGCGCACTTCCGGTTTTTCGGCTTCCACCGTGCTGGCGTCAAAACCCATCAGGTCGCCATCGGCGATTTTCTGCTTGGTCATGCGCTCGATGCTTTTGAGCAGCTTTTCTTCGTCCGGCGCGACCAGCGAGATCGCCTCGCCCGAGCGACCGGCGCGGCCGGTACGGCCGATGCGGTGCACGTAGTCTTCGTCAACGTTGGGCAGCTCGAAGTTGACCACGTGGGGCAACTGGTCGATGTCCAGGCCGCGAGCGGCGATATCGGTGGCCACCAGGATGCGCACTTCACCGGCCTTGAAGTCGGCCAGGGCTTTGGTGCGGGCGTTCTGGCTCTTGTTGCCGTGGATGGCGACGGCGCTCAGGCCGTGTTTGTCCAGGTACTCGGCCAAGCGGTTGGCGCCGTGCTTGGTGCGGGTGAAGACCAGGACCTGTTCCCAGGCGCCAGCAGTAATCAGGTGGGCCAGCAATGCACGCTTGTGGCTGGCGGGCAGGCGGAATACCCGTTGCTCGATGCGCTCGACCGTGGTGTTGGGCGGCGTGACTTCGATGCGCTCGGGGTTGTGCAGCAGCTTGCCGGCCAGGTCGGTGATGTCCTTGGAGAACGTCGCCGAGAACAGCAGGTTCTGGCGCTTGCTGGGCAGGCGCGCGAGAACTTTCTTCACGTCATGGACAAAGCCCATGTCGAGCATGCGGTCGGCTTCGTCCAGCACGAGGATTTCAACGTGGGACAAGTCAACGCTGCCCTGGCCGCACAGGTCGAGCAAACGACCGGGGCATGCCACCAGCACGTCAACACCGCGGGACATGGCCTGAACCTGCGGGTTCATGCCGACGCCGCCGAAGATGCAGGCGCTGACGAACTTGAGGTCGCGGGCATAGAGCTTGAAGCTCTCGTGCACCTGGGCGGCCAGTTCGCGGGTGGGGGTCAGGACCAGGACGCGCGGTTGGCGCGGGCCGTGACGCTGGGATTTGTCCGGGTGACCGTTGGGGAACAACCGCTCCAGGATCGGGAGGGCGAAACCGCCGGTTTTACCAGTACCTGTCTGTGCCGCAACCATGAGGTCGCGACCTTGCAACACGGCGGGAATGGCCCGCTGTTGCACCGGAGTAGGCTCGGTATAGCCCGCCGCTTCGATGGCACGGACTAAAGCCTCGGAGAGACCGAGGGAAGCAAAGGACATGAGTAATCCTGTTTTAGTTAGGGCTTGGCCCAGAGGGATAGTCTTGCCGGGTGCGAATCACGTTTAAGGGGACGAGATCCCGTCCGGTCCAGCTCGAACCTGGCGCCTCGTGCAGCGCTCGCGCGGGCTCTGTGGCTGCGCTGTAGCGGTGTTGGGAGGCGTGTTGCTAGGTCCGGTGTCCGGGCGTCAGCCTGGCGGAAAGGCCGCAGTATAACAGAGCAATCACTGCGCGCTGCTTTCCTGCTGCTCAACGGTGCCTGGCGCCCGTTGCAGGGGGATGCCCGGTTCGCTGGCCAGGATGTGCATGCTGGCGTATTTGGCGCTCAGTTCAGCGTAGGCCGGCTCTTGCTTGAAGCGCTTGAGCTCCGCGCCAAAGCGTTGCACCAGCAGGTCCATGCCGGCACTGCGGCGCACCGCGAGGAACTGGCTGTTGCTGCTCACAACCTTGGGTTGCTGGCTGATCTGGTCGTTGAGTTGCAGTTCGTTGACCACCAATTGCCCGACGCGGCGGTCGGTGATGAGCATGTCGATGCGCCCGCGCAGCAGTTTGCCGAAGTTGGCTTCGTGGCTGGGCGCCGGCTCGCGGGTGAACAGGTTGGAGGTGCTGAACTGCGTGCTGTACAGGTAGCCGGGCGAGGTGCCGATGGTCAGGCCGCGCAGGTCGTCGAGGCTGTCGAAACGGTGGGGGCGGGCGTTGGCATAGAACAGGACGAATTCCACTTCGGACAGTGGCTCGCTGGGGTATAGCAGGGTGAGTTCGCGTTCGGCGCTGTGGAAGATATCCAGGGCGCCGTCGGCCTGGCCCAGTTCCAGCATCGCCAGGCAGCGTTTCCAAGGCAGAAATTGCCACTCCACCTCGATCTCCAGGCGCTTGAACACGATGGCCGTGGTTTCGTAGTCCAGGCCAAGGGCCACGCCGTTTTCCTCGTACACGTAAGGCGCCCAGGGCTCGGTGACAATACGGATTTTCTCGCCCCGGGCGCTAAAGCTCAGGCAAGTGATGAGAAGGGCGACGAGTAACTGCGCAATCACGGGCATGCCTTGAGATTACGACGAGATATGGCAAAGAGCCAGAAAGCAGCTGCGAGCTGTAAGCGACAAGCTGCAAGAGCTTGCTGCTTACAGCTTGTAACTTGCAGCTGCCCTTACCGTGGCAGCTTGAGGTTGTTCCATACCGCCAGGCTCGGTTCGGCCTGGTTGAGGGTGTAGAAGTGCAGCCCTGGTGCGCCGCCTTGCAGCAGGCGTTCGCACATCTGGGTGATGACCTCTTCGCCGAAGGCCTGGATGCTCTTGACGTCATCGCCGTAGGCTTCCAGTTGCTTGCGCACCCAGCGTGGGATTTCTGCCCCGCAGGCGTCGGAGAAGCGCGCCAGCTTGCTGTAGTTGGTGATCGGCATGATGCCGGGCACGATCGGGATGTTCACGCCCATCGCCCGTACCCGCTCGACGAAGTAGAAGTAGCTGTCGGCGTTGAAGAAGTACTGAGTGATGGCACTGTCGGCGCCGGCGTTGGCCTTGCGCACGAAGTTGACGAGATCATCTTCGAAATTACGCGCTTGTGGGTGCATCTCCGGGTAAGCCGCCACTTCGATGTGGAAGTGATCGCCGCTTTCTTCGCGGATGAAGCTCACCAGGTCATTGGCGTAGCGCAACTCGCCGCTGGCGATGCCCATGCCTGACGGCAGGTCGCCGCGCAGGGCTACGATGCGCTTGATGCCCGCTTCCTGGTACTGGGCCAGCAGGCCACGCAGGTCGGCCTTGCTGTCGCCGACGCAGGACAGGTGCGGCGCAGCAGGGATTTTTACTTCACTTTCCAGCTGCAGCACGGTGTTGATCGTGCGGTCGCGGGTCGAACCCCCGGCACCGTAGGTGCAGGAGAAGAAGTCGGGGTTGTAGCCGGCCAGTTGACGGGCGGTGGCGAGCAGTTTTTCATGCCCGGCATCGGTCTTGGTCGGAAAGAACTCGAAGCTGTAGCGACGGTCTTGGGACATGTCGGAATCTCCAGCCAAAAGCTGCAAGCTTTAAGCGGCAAGAGGGCGGGGCGCCGGGTCTTGTGGCTTGAAGCTCACCGCTTGTAGCTGCTCAATGAGCGATGAAGTAGCAAGCCACAAGCCTCAAGCCACCAGTAAACGCATCGCCTTTACTTGCCGCTTGAAGCTTGCCGCTTGCCGCTGCTGTCAGTACCGGTAGGCGTGCGGCTTGAACGGGCCTTCGACCGTCACGCCGATGTAGTCGGCCTGGGTCTTGGTCAGTTGGGTCACGACGCCGCCGAAACCGCGGACCATTTCCAGGGCCACTTCTTCGTCGAGTTTTTTCGGCAGCACTTCAACGGTCAGGCGCTCGGCTTTCTGGGCCGGCGACAGGTCGGCGTATTTCTGGCCGAACAGGAAGATCTGCGCCAGTACCTGGTTGGCGAACGAGCCGTCCATGATGCGGCTCGGGTGGCCGGTGGCGTTGCCCAGGTTCACCAGGCGGCCTTCGGCCAGCAGGATCAGGTAGTCGTCGTTCTGCGCGTCGAAATCGCCAGGGCCGGTGCGGTGGATCTTGTGCACCTGCGGCTTCACTTCTTCCCACGCCCAGTTCTTACGCATGAAAGCGGTGTCGATTTCGTTGTCGAAGTGGCCGATGTTGCACACCACGGCGCGCTTTTTCAGGGCCTTGAGCATGTTGGAATCGCACACATTGACGTTGCCGGTGGTGGTCACGATCAGGTCGATCTTGCCCAGCAGCGCTTTGTCGATGCTCGCTTCAGTGCCGGTGTTGATCCCGTCGATGAACGGCGAAACCAGCTCGAAACCGTCCATGCAGGCTTGCATGGCGCAGATCGGGTCGACTTCCGAGACCTTGACGATCATGCCTTCCTGGCGCAGCGACTGGGCCGAGCCCTTGCCCACGTCGCCGTAGCCGATCACCAGGGCCTGCTTGCCGGACAGCAAGTGGTCGGTGCCGCGCTTGATGGCGTCGTTGAGGCTGTGACGGCAGCCGTACTTGTTGTCGTTCTTGCTCTTGGTCACCGAGTCGTTGACGTTGATGGCCGGGATTTTCAGCTCGCCCTTGGCCAGCATGTCCAGTAGGCGATGCACGCCGGTGGTGGTTTCTTCGGTCACGCCGTGGACGCGTTCGAGAACGGCCGGGTACTTCTTGTGCAGCAGCTCGGTGAGGTCACCGCCGTCGTCGAGGATCATGTTGGCGTCCCATGGCGCGCCATCCTTGAGGATGGTCTGCTCCAGGCACCATTCGTACTCTTGCTCGGTCTCGCCTTTCCAGGCGAACACCGGGATGCCGGCGGCGGCGATGGACGCGGCGGCCTGGTCCTGGGTGGAGAAGATGTTGCACGACGACCAGCGGACTTCGGCGCCCAGGGCAACCAGGGTCTCGATCAGCACGGCGGTCTGGATGGTCATGTGGATGCAGCCGAGGATCTTCGCGCCCTTGAGCGGTTGCTCGCCGGCGTATTTGCGGCGCAGGCCCATCAGGGCGGGCATTTCCGATTCGGCGATGATGGTTTCGCGACGGCCCCAGGCAGCCAGGGACATGTCGGCGACTTTGTAGTCGGTAAAATCTGCAGGCGTGTTGACAGCGCTCATGAAGAGCCTCCATTCGTTTTGAGTGCGAATGGGCGCCGTTGTGCGTTTAAGGCCGGGCCGGATCATCCTGGCCAGACAACGCCCCATCCGAGCCTGACAGGTAGAACCTGCTGCAGCGCCCCTCGGACAGGTGGCGGGAAACGGCGTTTGCCGTGTTTGAAGCGGTGGGGATTATAGCGGGGTTTGCGCGGCAAGTTGCAAGCTGCAAGCGGCAAGTAAGGGCAGGAGCGCTTTTAACTTGCAGCTTGGCGCTCAAAACTCGAAGCTGGGAGGGCAACACCCCCCCCGCAAATTGCCCACCCCCTCGGAGCCCCCCATGAATTTCCACACCCGCAAATGGGTCAAACCCGAAGACCTCAACCCCAACGGCACGCTGTTCGGCGGCAGCCTGCTGCGCTGGATCGACGAAGAAGCGGCGATCTACGCCATCGTTCAGTTGGGTAACCAGCGCGTGGTCACCAAGTACATTTCCGAGATCAACTTCGTCAGCGCCTCGCGCCAGGGTGACATCATCGAGTTGGGCATCACTGCCACCGAATTCGGCCGCACCTCCATCACCCTGACCTGTGAAGTGCGCAACAAGATCACCCGCAAAAGTATCCTCACCGTGGAAAAAATGGTCTTCGTTAACCTTGGTGAAGACGGCCTGCCCGCGCCCCACGGGCGCACCGAAATCAAATACGTGAAGGATCAGTTCAGCGCCGAAGGCATCGGCGAGTAACCGGCCACGCGATACCCCGCTACCACCGTTACCACCCCGTCGCCCGCCAGGCTTGGCGACGGGCTGACTGACCCATACCGCGTCCAGGGCCCGCACCTTTTACTAGGAGGCGATCATGGCCCTGACACCTAACGGCCCGTCCCACTACGTGCCCCTGGCGGCCCTGGCCGTGAAGATCCAGACGCTGTTCGCCGAGCGCTCGACCCTGGTCCAGGCTGTCGCCCGGGACCTGCGCCGCAGCCTGCTCGATAGCTACCCGAACCTGGACATCACCGACCAACTCCCCGTGCTGCTGACCCCGCGCTATCACTATGAGAACAAGGTCATCACGGCCCTACCGGCCGCCCACACGCCGCTGGTGGAGGTGTTGATCCAACGTTTCGTCGACGATAAACACGTCGATTTCGGTAATGGTGAGGTCATCACCGACGAGCCTGCCCGCCATCCGCCACGGGCCGGCGCCCTCAAGCCCTTCGACGCCGAAACCGCGATCAACGCCCGTGGCGCGCAGTTGCTACGCACCTGCCAGAGCGCCTTGATCGAGGATTGGACGAGCCTTTCGTACCAGGCTAAAAGCCGTTTCGAGGCCTTGGCGGGGCTGCTCAAGGACGGTTTCAGGGACGTGGCCGCACAAACCGCCACGCTGGATGTCGACCAGCAGCAGATGGTCAGTGACGTGGTGCAGGTGGCGGACAACAACCTGCGCCAATCCGGCGTGCGCGCCTACCTGGTCGACCAGTGGGGCGAGGAGGGCAGCCCCCATCTGGAGCTGCTGCGGGGCATGGTGCTGATCGCGCCCAAGGCTTCGGGCGAGCACGTGTTGCTGTTCACCCTGGGCGCGGGGGTCGAGGTGTTCGACTCCCGCGCAGCCTTGGGCGCGGCGCTGCCCAGGTGGTTGACGGGCCTGCGGCCGGGGAAAGCGATGCAATGGCGCCTGTACGAACCCGGAGCCAATATTTTCGACAGCTTTGCCCTGACCTTCCTGGCCAAGCAACTGGCCGACCTGGGGCAGCTGGCCAACTATGGCCGGCAGTTTCCCTTCTGGGGCAGTGCTGCGCTCAAGGGTGCGCATTCTTGGATCACAGGCGATTTCGACAGCCTGCAACTGGCCGATAACCACGACCTGCAACGTCTCTACAGTGCCTTACCGTCGTGGCTCAAGCAGGTCGACCGGGATTTGCGCAGCCTGTTCAGCCAACAGATGCGCCAAATGGCTGAACTGACCGCACGTGCGGGCTGGAAGTTTTTCAACGAGGGCGTGCCGACGATTCTCGATTTCACCCGTGAACGCTTGGTCGCGCAGTATCCCCAGGCCAGTGACGTCAAGCCCGATGACGTGCAGCTCACCATCCACACGGTGCGCGGCGCGTCGGCGGCGGGCGGCTTCCCGGTGAAGGTCATCACCACGCTGCTCGAAGTCGCCCTGGAGAACCTCGCGGCGCTGCCGGGCGATGCCATCAGCGTGCAGTTGCGCGACGGCAGCCCGCCGCCGGCATGGATGAACGCCCAGGCAATCAAAAAACTGGTGACCGACGCCGACATCGGCCGCACCTACCCGGAGCTGGTCAGCGCCAAGCTGCGCGACGATCAAGCCGAGGTAGCCTGGCGTAGCCAGCACTTTGCCGAGCAGTTGCGCATCGAGTTGCCCATGGTCGCCCTCCAAGCCCTGTGTCGCGGCCATGGCGGGGTGACGCGCAAGGGCTACGACTGCGTGGCGGCGGTGGTCAGGGAGACGCCGGAACAGCGTTATGTCGGCGACCAGGCCATCGTGCTGCGCCCGCTTGGCTTTCGCACGGGCGCCGATGTCAGCCCGGACAACGTGCTGAACATGTTCGTGATCGGCCCCAAGGACTTCGAGCAAGGCCCGCACCTGCTCTACCGGCCCATGAGCGAGGAGAAACTGCTGGAGTTCAGCTCGCACGAGGCGCTGTTCGAGGCCATAAAGCAACCGGGAACGTTGCAGCAGCAGGTGCTGGCTTGGATGAGCCGCGAAGCGCGCACGGTGTACCAGGGGGAAGGGTTCAACGTGCCGCACTTCAAGAGCATCGATGGCCTGGCGATGCTGTTCGACGCCATGTTCAGCAAGCCGGCGCTACTGAGCCGCGATGAGGTCTCGGGCGACTACCTCGCTCACCTCTACCACAGCCAGGTACGCGCCACCCTGGAGCTGGCGGACCGCCAATCGGTGTCCAACAGCGAGAACCTCTGGGCGCGACGCCTGGAGGGCTTGGCCCTGGGCTTGAACAGCGTGCTGTCGTTCGTCACTGGCCCCGCCGCCGTGGTGGGCTGGATGCTGGTGGCCTGGGATGTGCAAGGGCAGATCAACGCCGCCCACAACAACCCGACGCAGGACAAGAGCGCGGTGATGGCCGGGTTCTTCTTGAACATGGCGCTGGTGTTGATGCACTACTCCCGCACCGAAATCAGCAGCGCACGCCTGGAACGCGTGAAGGTAGACGAGGCGTTGACCGTGCCCGCTGCCGAAGAAGCCGCCGTGGCGCTCAAACCATTGCCTGAGGCCCGAGCCCAGAACGCCAGCCTCACGGCCACGGTGCCGATCGATTATGGCTTCGTGTTCACCTCCACCCGGTTGACCCCGGCCCAGGAGGCAGACCTCAAAAGCTTTGCCGTGCCCGCGCCGCAAGGCGCCCAACGGCTCAGCGCGGGCACGCTGGCCGGGCTCTATCAGAACGCCACTGGCCTGTACGCGAACCTGGCCGATGGCTGGTTCCCGGTCACGAGGCAGCCCGACGGGGTGCGCGTGCAAGCAACCGACGCTCGCCCAGGGCCGTGGCTCAAGCCCCAGGGCAACGGCCAGTGGGTGCTGGACCTGCGCCTGCGCCTGGCCGGCGGCAGCCTGGGCCTGCAAGGGCAGGTGAGCCAGGCCCAGATCACGCTCAAGGAGCGTTTCACCAGCCTGTACCGGGCCTTCGAGGCTCGCGAGCACCTGGAGGCGGGTTTGGTCGCCAGGGTCCTGGCGGAAAACGGCTTTGACAATCGCCTCAAACGCATCGAGATCGAGCAGGCCAAGGCGCTGGTGCAGGGCGAACAGTCGCGCGAACTGCTGGACCTCTTGGAACAGCGGCGGCGCTTCGAGGTAGTGCGCCACTATGCCAAGACCCGCAGCGCGCTGATGGCTGGGCGGGTGGACTGCCTGCGCGTCCAGGTGCGCCTGCTGGAGCAAAAACGCCATTTGATCTGCGAGCGTTTGGCGGGGGCGCCCAGCCACAGCTATTTCCTCAACCTGGGGGAGGTGGCCAAGCGCAACCCCTCGCTGGAATTTCGCACCACCCTGGGCCAAATCGTCGCCCTGCATGACGAGGCGATAACCCTTTGCCGGGAAGAGCAGCAAACCTTCGCCCTGATGCTCAAGGAGGCGGTGGCGGGCGATGTCAATGTGGCGCGCCTGGACACGCCCGAGTTCAAGGGCAAGGCCGCGATCGCGCGCTGGCAGGAAGCGTCCCTGCGCCCGCGGGTGCTGCTGTGCCTCAAGACCCAGGTCGCGCCCCATCAGCGCGAAGGCCTGGCCCTGCTGACCCAGGCCAACCTGTATTGCCGGATGAAACTGGCCACGTACCGCGAGCTGTTCGACGCCCCGGCCCTGGGCCTGGAAACCCGCGCCCGGGTATTGAACGACGTGATTGATGCCCTGGCCTGGGAACATGTGCGCTTGCACAGGCTGGAGGGCGAACTCAACGGTTTTGTCGATCAACCGGCCTTGAGTGAATACCGCGCTTTCCTCTTGGGCGTGCGCCAGGACATCGTTGGCGAAACCCTGGAGCATTACGCCCGAGCGGCCACCGCGCCGGCATCGGCCATGCAGAGTGATGAGGTGGGCGAGCACCGGTTGCTGATCCGCCATGAACGCCTGGGCTTGCTGATAGCCGTCAAGGGGGAGCGCATCGCATCCAGCAGCAGTAGCAGTAGCAGCACCGCCAGCGAGCCGGAAAACGGCAACGAGCCGGGCACGGGCCGTGAGGGTGTCGCGGAGCTGGAGGGTCACGACGGCTCGCTCACGTTTTCGCTGGATGGCTTTGTGCAGTTCATCGACCCCTATACCGGTGCGGCTTACGCCGGGTTGAGAAAAACGATCTCTGAACAAAACATCCATTGGGACTTGGTGGCCCCGACGGTGGAGCGCCCCAGCCAAGCCCTGATGCGCTACATGAATGCCTTGCGCGTGCTGCGCCGCGGCGAGGCGCGTCTGGCCGACCTGGCGAATCTGGAGAGCAACCCATTGGTCTCGGTGCAGTTGCTACAGGCCGAGGCAGAAATCATGGCCGATGAACTGCGGATTTTTTACCAACTGTTCGAGGACCGCGATGTGCTGGACGTCAGCCTGATGAACCAGATGGATGGTGTGGCACGGCAGTTGAGCGACAAGAGCCGCGAAGTGGCGCAGCGCATGATTCTGGCCCGCGACCCGACCCCTGCCGGGGTGCGCCAATTGCTGAACGAGGGCGTAGTGGAAATCAAGGAAGTGCTGGCCACCGGGCGCGAGCCGGGCGCCGGCACGCCGCCGCTGTTTCGCAGCTTCTACATCAGTAAGGTGCCGGCGGTGGGTGCGCCGCCCACGGCGGTGGAGATTCTCTGGTTCGCCCATTTTCACTATGCCCCTCAGCGCACCGACAGCCGGGGCCTGGGCTTTACCCGGGCGCATCTGAAGCGCTACGTACGCCACTCCGAAACCTTCGACCAGCAAATCCGTAACGCCCGAAACGACGAGCAAGTGCTCAACGTGCTGCGCACCACCCTCGACCATGAGGCGGCGCAGGGGTTGTTCTTCCCCCAGGAGACTTTGCCCTGATTGCACGGCACCACCGAACAGCCTGCGGCGCGGGAGGTCGTACCTGTACGCCCCCCTTCGCCCCAGGAATACCATGGCCACGCCAAACGACGGCAAGACCCCCAATCTGTCGGCCCGCGAGCAGCACGAAGTCGACAAAAACCAGCCGCCCCGCGCGGCGGTGTTGCACGAAATCATCCGCGCCCAGGGCGAGCAGGAGCTGGAGCGCAGCATCGCCGCGCTTTGGTGGTCGGCGCTGGCGGCGGGGTTGACCATGGGCCTGTCGCTGATGGCGATGGGCTTGCTCAACTCGCGCCTGCCTGACGGCGAGGGCTTCAAGGTGATCGCCAGTTTCGGCTATTGCGCGGGGTTTCTCGCGGTGATCCTGGCGCGCCAGCAACTGTTCACCGAAAACACCCTGACTGCCGTGCTGCCGGTGATGACCAAGCCGTCGCTGAACAACTTCGCCCGCCTGATCCGCCTGTGGAGCGTGGTGCTGGTGGGCAACCTGTGCGGCACCTTGCTGGTGGCCTACGTGATGCTGCACTTGCCGATCTTCGACAGCAAAACCGACCTGGCCTTCCTGGAAATCGGGCGCAAGGTCATGGAAAACCACACCGGCCAGATGTTCGCCAAGGGCATTATTTCCGGGTGGATGATCGCCACTATGGTGTGGATGATCCCGTCCATGGAGAGCGCCAAGATGTGGATCATCATCCTCATCACCTACCTGATGGCCCTGGGGGATTTCACCCACATCGTCGTCGGCTCGGCGGAGGTGTCGTACCTGGTGTTCGCCGGGGAACTGGGCTGGAAGGACTTCTGGCTGGGCTTCGCCGGGCCGACGCTGGCGGGCAACATCATTGGCGGCAGCTTCATCTTTGCCTTGCTCAGCCATGCGCAAATCCGCAGCGAAGCCACCGTGCCCAAGGCGTAGGTAGTTGAGGGGAAATGGTTTTTTTTCGGTGATGGGTAAATGATGGCCAGTTTCATGCTGTATATTGCGAACGTTTCCCATTTAGAGAAGACGGACCTTTATGCAGTTTTCAGCTTTTTCCCCGGCGCGCCTTTTCGCCGCGTTGGTCGTCCTGGCCCTGAGCCTGGGCACGGCCCACGCCCGCGATGACGGCACCGACCGCTCGGTGACCATCGAGAAAGAAACCCAGAGCAACGTGATTAATGCCGACGGCAGCTTTGTGGTCAGCGCCGAAACCGTACTGCTCATCAACGAAGAGCGAGCGATCAAGGAACAGGCGCAACGGTCGCTGAGCTACAACCGCACCCTGGAAACCCTCGACGTGGTGCAGGCGTACACGCAAAAACCCGACGGGCGCAAAGTGCCGGTGCTGGCCGAGCAGATCAAGGAGCAGCAGGAGCAGGCTTCTTCCGGCGCGCCGATGTTCCAGGACACCCGGGTCAAAGTGGTGATCTTCCCCGAAGTGGCGGTGGGCGATCGCCTGGTGTTGCAGTACAAGAAAAACCGCACCACGGCACTGTTCCCGGGCCAGTTTGAAGACCTGTCGTTCCCAGCCTTCCACCCCACCCAAGCGTTCAGCCTGATCTACGACCTGCCGGCGGATATGCCGCTGCACGCCGATGCCCGCGGCTTTACCGCGTCCACGCCTGCGGCGGCGCCGGGGCGCAAGGTCTATCGCTGGGACTATGTGCCCGCCGACAAGGCGCGCATCGAGCAGGGCGCGGTGTCGTACCTCGACTACGGCCAGTTCCTGGCGGTATCCACCTTCAGTGACTTCGCCGCGTTCGCCAAGGCCTACGACGCGCGGGCCAAGGTCGAGCAGACCGCCGAGATCCGCGAACTGGCCGCCTCCCTCACCGCCAAGCTGGATAGCCCCCGCGCCAAGGCCCTGGCCCTGAGCGACTGGGTGCGCAAGAACATCCGCTACGTTGCCGTGTACATGGGCGCTGGCGGTGTGGTGCCGCATTCGGCCAAGACCATCCTGGCCAATCGCTATGGCGACTGCAAAGACCACGTCGCTTTGCTCGAAGCCTTGCTGGCCGCGGCCGGTATCGACAGTACGCCGGCCCTGGTCAACCTGGGCAACGCCTACACCTTGGCCAAGGTGCCGACCCTGGGCGTGCTCAACCACGCCATCACCTACGTGCCGAGCCTGGACCTGTACCTGGACTCCACCGCCGAAGGCATCTCGGCAGGCTTTTTGCCGGCGCCGGTGCTGGACAAAACCGTGGTGCTGAGCAAAAGCGGCACCCTGGGCCACACCCCCGCGACCCAGGATGGCCTGGTGCAAAACACCACGGTGTTCAAGGTTACGTCCACGGGGGCGGCGGATTTCACCCACGCCTCCAACGTCAATGGCTGGGCGGCGGAACTGAACCGTTTTGGCATCAAGTCGATGAAACCGGCTGACCGCGACCTGCTGATCCAGCAAATCCTCGCCTCCTACGGCCAAAGCGCCAGCGGCAAGCTCGACGCCGGCAACCTCGAAGGCACCGCCAACAGCTACGAAATCAAGATGGCCGGGCGCACCGAAAACCTGGTCACCCTGCCCGGGCCCATCGGCGTGCCGACCCTGAGCAGCTTTGCCGGCGGCATCGCGCAGAACGTGTTTGGTTTCATCATGGAACCCGAGCGTACCCAGGCTTTCGGTTGCATTGGCGGGGTGACCGAGGAGCAGGCGCGTTTTGAGTTCCCCAAGGAAGTCAGCGTCCTCGCCGCGCCAAAACCGGTGAGCCTGCGCACCGCCAGTTTCGACTACAGCGCCACCTACACCCGTGAGGCCAACGCCGTGGTGGTCAAGCGCCGCTTCGCCTTCACCCACCCCAGTGCGGTGTGCAGCGCCGAGGACTTCAAAGCCATGAAGCCGACGGTGGACGCGATGGTCAACGACCTCAAGAGCCAGATCATCGTCCAGACGCTGTAGGGCGATTTGCTGGTTGAGGTAGGCCTGCGAACAGCCCTTGTGGGAGCGAGCCTGCTCGCGATAGCGCCGTGTCAGTCACCCGATATCGACGGGCAGGCTCGTTCCCACAGAAGGTTTTGGCTCGGCAGTCAGCCGGCCGCCGCCACCCGCTCGGCGCCGCGCTGGCGGTAGATAAAGTACAACGCCGCCAGCACGGTCAAGCCGCTGACCAGGGCGCCGGTCCACGGCAGGTCGGCCAGGTCGGCGCCGCTGGCCACCACCAGGCCGCCAATCCAGGCACCCGCCGCATTGCCCAGGTTGAAGGCGCTTTGGTTCAGGGTCGAGCCCAGGTTTGGGGCTTCGTGGGCCTGGTCGATGATGAGCAGTTGCAGGATCGGGCACAGGGCGAAGGCAAAAATCCCCCACAGCACCAGGGTGATGGCCGCCGGGATCAGCGATTGGCTGGTCTGGGTGAAGGCCGCCAATACCAGCACCACCGCCAGCGCCATGCCCACCAGAGACGGCAGCAAGCGGCTGTCGGCCAGGCGCCCGCCGAGCATGCTGCCCGCCGTCAGGCCGACGCCGAACAACAGCAGCATGACGGTCACGCCGTGGGGGCTGACGCCGGTGATGTCTTGCAGGATCGGCGCGATGTAGGTGAACACGCTGAACAGGCTGGTGGACGCCAGCACGCTCATGCCCAACGCCAGCAGCACGTTGACCTTGCCCAGCACCTTGAACTCAGTGGCCAGGTTGGCTTTGTCCAGAGTGATGGCACGGGGTAGCCAGCGCCATTGGGCGAGGGCGGCGATCACGCCGATTACCGCCACCGCCCAAAACGTCGAGCGCCACCCGGCGTACTGGCCCAGCGCCGTGCCCAGCGGCACGCCGAGCACATTGGCCAGGGTCAGGCCAGTGAACATCAGGGCAATCGCCTGGGCTCGCTTGTTCGGCGCCACCAGGCCTGCGGCCACCACCGAGCCAATGCCGAAAAACGCCCCGTGGCACAGCGCCGTGACCACCCGCGCGGCCATCAGCGTGGCGTAGTTCGGCGCCAGGGCGCAGAGGATATTGCCCAGGATGAACATCAGGGTCATGCCCAGGAGCGTGGCTTTGCGCGGCATGTTGGCGGTGCCGATGGCCAGGATCGGCGCGCCGAACACCACGCCCAGGGCGTAGCCGGTAATCAGCAGGCCCGCATCGGGGATGCTCACCCCCAGGTCGCGGGCGACGTCGGGCAGCAGGCCCATGATGACGAATTCAGTCGTACCGATGCCGAAAGCGGCAACGGCCAGTGCAAGCAAAGCAAGTGGCATGCGCAAGGTCTCTGTCTGTAGTCTTGACGCTTTAATCAGGCATACGCCGGCCAGCTCCGGTTCGCGCGGGGCGCGGCGGTGGCGGGCCTTTATTGGAATGGGTGTGTGCGCAACTGAGTGGGGCGTGGCGGTGGCCAGTATAAACAGGGCTGCTGAAACGTGGTGAAACGATTCTGCAAAACCGGACAAGGAGCACACCGTGCTGGCAACCACCCTGGTATTGGTCGCCGCGCTGCTGCATGCAGCCTGGAACACCCTGATTAAATTCAGCGCCGAACGCTTGCTGGTGATCGCCTGCATGGACAGCGTGGCTATGCTGTTCGTGGCGCTTATGTTCGCCTTCGGCGCCGTGGACTGGCCGCCGGCCGAACTGTGGCCGTGGATCTTCGCCTCGGCGGCCCTTGAGCTGCTGTATCGCTATTTGCTGATCCAGGCCTACCGCGTCGGCGACCTGGGGCTGGTCTACCCGCTGATGCGCGGTTTGTCGCCCCTGGTGGTGCTGGCCCTGACCCTGTTCTTTGCTGGCGAAGTGCTGACAACCCAGCAGATCATCGGCATCCTCCTGATCCCCCTCGGCATGCTCTGCCTGCTGTGGCAGGGCGGTGGCGGGGAGCGCTTGCCCTGGTCGATGCTGCCGGTGGTGGCGCTGATCGGCCTGTGCATCGGTGGCTACACCTACATCGACGGCCAGGCGTTGCGCCGCTGGTCCCACCCGCTCGATTACCTGGTGTGGGTGACACTGCTCAGTGCCTGGCCCTATCCGGTGCTGGCGCTGGTGGCCAAGCGGGCGGCGTTCACCCTGTTTTGGCGCGAGCAATGGCGGCTGGGTTTGAGCGTGGGGTTCTGCGTGCTGTTGAGCTATGCCCTGGTGTTGTGGGCGATGCAGCTAGGCTCGATTGCCGAGGCGGCGGCGCTGAGGGAAATCAGTGTGATTCTGGTGGTGCTGTTCGGTATGCGCTACCTCAAAGAACCTTTCGGCCGGCCGCGGCTCTTAGCGTGTGGGCTGGTGTTGATTGGCCTGTTGGTGATGAAGCTCTAAACCGGATCTAAACAAAAACTAAACAAGGGTATGTGTGATGACTGTGGCTTTTTGGTGTGTGCTGATTGCGATTTTCCTGCCCTACCTGGGTACGGCCGTGGCCAAGGTCAGCGGCAAGTATGGCCTGCGGGACAACCATGACCCCCGGGCCTTCATGGGCAAGGCGCAAGGGCTGGGCAAACGCGCCCACAACGCCGAACTCAACAGCTTTGAAATCACCCCGGCCTTCGCCGCCGCCGTGATAATCGCCCACCTCGCCGGCAACGCCGACCTGGTGACGATCAACGTGCTGGCGGTGCTGTTCATCACCACGCGCCTGCTGTTCCTGATCTGCTACCTGGCCGACTGGGCGACCCTGCGCTCGCTGATGTGGTTCGTGAACATGGGGCTGGTGGCGAGTTTCTTTTTCGTCTCGATGTGAGGCGGGCGGGTAAGCGGAGCGCAGCCCGGCCCGCTCCCCCACAAGCCTGCTCTCACAAAACCTCAAGGCTTTTGCGGCACATCCGGTAACGCGAGGCCCTTGGGCCAGAGCATCCAGATCTGCCCTTGCTGCTTCATGTCGCCGGCCAGGTGCCCGGCGGCGTCGCCTGTGCCCCAGAACAGGTCGGCGCGCACTTCGCCGGTGATGGCGCCACCGGTGTCCTGGGCCGCGACCGGGCGTACCAGCGCGGTGCCGTCGGGGCGGGTGGTGGACAGCCACAACAGGCTGCCCAGCGGGATCACCTTACGGTCCACTGCCACGCTGTAGCCGGAGGTCAGCGGTACGTTCAACGAGCCGCGCGGGCCCTCGTTGCTGTCCGGGTTGCGGTTGAAGAACACATAACTGGGGTTGCTCGCCAGCAGCTCGGGGATGCGCGTTGGGTTGGCCTTGGCCCAGGCACTGATGGTGCCCATGGTGACCTCCTCCTTTTTCAACTCGCCCTGTTCCACCAGCCAACGGCCGATGGGCCGGTACGGGTGGCCGTTCTGGTCGGCGTAGCCGATGCGCAGTTGCCGGCCATCTTCGAGTTGCACCCGGCCCGAGCCCTGGATTTGCAGGAATTGCAGGTCCATCGGGTCGGTCAGCCAGGCGATCACCGGCGCTTTCACACCCTTGGCCTCGATGCTGGCGGAGTCGTCGTAGGGCTTGAGCACCCGCCCTTCGAGCCGGCCGCGCAGGCGTTTGCCCTTGAGTTCGGGGTAGAGGCTGTCCAGCGCGACCACGATCATGTCCTCGGGCACGCCGTAAACGGGCACGTGGGCGCTGTCGGTGCGGGTCAGGCTGCCGGGGTAGACCGGTTCGTAGTAGCCGGTAATCAGGCCTTTGTCGCTGCCCTCGCCGGAGCGCAGGCCATAGACCTGCAAATGCTCCTTGAGGAAGGCGCGGATGGCCGCCGGGGTCTGGGGCAGGTCGGCGGCCGCCAGGCAGGTGCCGCCCCACACCGGGTCGGCCTTGAGGCGGGTGCAAGCACTGCGCCAGGCACCGAAGCCGGCCAGCAGGTCGTTATCGGCCACGGCGGGCAGGGCATCCCAGGAGGCACTAGCGTAGGTGGCGAGGGCGTGGGGTTCGGGTTGGGTGCTGTCGCCGCCGTTGCAGCCGGCCAGCAGCGCCGCCAGCAGGGGCAGCGTCCAGGCCAGGCGACGGCGGTTGAATCTTGGGTTCATGCACGATGTCCTTGGTGGGTTGGGCACAGGCATCAGGCCTGCGGGCAACCCTCATTGTTAATAGGGCTATTGGTCTTTGCGGGCGAGGCGAGGATACTGGCCGCCGTTTTCCGTGACCTGAAGCCACCATGACTCTTAAACGAATTTCCGTTGTATTGCTGGCCTGCCTGGCCCTGGCCGCCTGTGGCGGTGTCGATCCGAACTCGCCTTTGGGCCAGCGCAAGGCCATCTTCAAGCAGATGCTCAAGACCGGCGAAGACCTGGGCGGCATGCTACGTGGGCGCATTCCTTTTGACGGCCAGCGGTTTGCCGACGGCGCGGTGAAACTCGACGCCTTGGCCCACGAGCCGTGGAAGCACTTCCCGCAGGTGCGTGAGCAAGACCACACCAGTGCCACGGACGATGTCTGGAAAAAACAGGCGCGCTTCCAGGAAATCGCCCGCGAACTGGAAGCGGCCACCGGCCAATTGGTGATCGCCAGCAAGATCCAGCCCTACAAGGTCAGCAACCTGGCACCGGCGGTGCAACGGGTCGAAGACGCGTGCAGCGCGTGCCATAAGGAATTCCGCGATCATTGAGTGCTGCCCGTAGCAAGTGGGCAAGCCCGCTTGCTACGGGGCGGCGGTTTATTTATCCAGCTCTTCCACCGCTTCTTGCAGTTCCTTACGTGACTTGGCCAGTTTGTCCTTGAGCTTGTTGATCTTCTCCGGGTCGCCCTTCTTCATCGCCTTGTCCAGGTCGCCCTGACGGCGACTGACTTCGTGCTTGGCTTCCAGCACTTTGTTTTCCCGTTCCTTTTTCAGCGAGGCGTCGGTGCAGTGGGCGGTCACTTCGCTCAGGGCTTTTTCCAGGCCGGCGAGCTGGTCGCTGTTGCCGTGGGCCTTGGCGTGTTCGATCTGGGTGGCGATGGACTGGCGCTTGGCGGCGCAGCCCGTGAGTTCCTGGGCGGGTTCAGCGGCCAGCAGCGGGGTGGACAGGCTGCAAAGCGTGATAAGGGCGAGCGGTGCAAGAAATTTCATAAAAGCTCCGTACAAAAAATAGTCTGGTCGTCTGCCAATGGCGATTGGAGCCGGTTGGCGGATGCGGGTTCAATCCGGCGTCTAGAAGCCTTCAACGCCGGCCATACGTAAATGTTCGGCCAGGGCCAGGACCTGCGGGTCGCGAAAAAAAGCGCTCAGTTGCGCCGCGCGCCCCGGGCCGATGCCCGGCTCGGCCTGCCACTGTTCGGCCTCGCGGCTGGCCAGGGCCTGCCATTGCCGGGGCAGGTTGGCGCCAGCGGTCGGCGGCATGCCCAAAGCCTTGAGCCAGCGTTCGAACGGGCGTTGCCGGGCACTGTGGAAACTGTTGAGCAGGCGCGTGCTGCTACGTGCGCCGAAGCCGGCAATGTTAGCAAGCTCTTGGGCGTCGAGGGTCAACCAATCGAGCAGGTGGCCGATTCGCCCGGCCGCCAGCAATTTCTCCCAAGTCCCCGGGCCGACATGCGCCAGGCCCAAGCCTTGTTTGCCACTGAGCCAGGTCAAACGAGCCAGGAACTGGCTTTCGCACCCCGCGCTAGGTTGCCAGCAGCTGAGGGCGTGGAAGGCCTGCGGGTCGGGCACCGGCAGGGCTAGCCGTTGCGGGTTGCGCCACAGCACGTTGTCCAGGCGCGGGATGGTCAGCCCCGCCAGGCTGATGGCCACATGGTCGCCGGGGCGGATGTCCAGGGCTTGCCAGCGCGCGAGGGAGCCGGCGCTGACCCGTTTGATCTGGCGGTCGTCGAGCAGCACCGGGGTCAGTTCCAGCACCGGGGTGATGCGCCCGGTGCGCCCGACCTTGAAGTTGACCTTACGCACTTCGGCCAGGGCCTGGGCGAAGGGGTATTTCCAGGCCACGCTCCAGAACGGGCTGCTGGCCTGCCAGCGCTCGGCGGGCGGGCGCCGGCTCTGGCGCAGCACCACGCCATCGCTGGCGAAGGGCAAGGCTGTGCGATACCAATGCTCGCGCCATTGCCGGGCCTGGGCAAAATCCTTGATGGGTTGGCTGTATTCGACGCTATCGGTGAAACCCAGTTGCGCCAGGCCGGCCAAGCGCTCGGGCAGGGTGGCGGGGCCTTGGGGCCAGTCCCAGACAAACAGGCCGATACCGCTGGCCTCGTCGGCGCCCAGGGTTTTGCGCGCCATCAACCCGGCCACGCGGCCGCGGGCGTTGCGGCTGCCGGCCTTGGCCTGCACGTGTGCGTCGAGGCGCCAGTAGAGTTCGCCTTGCAGCAGCAGGTCTATGTCCTTGGGCAGTTGCCGGGGGATGGCCGCAACCTGCAAGGCGTTGGCGGTCCAGTCCTGGCCGGTGTTGCCGTCGCCACGGCTGATGGCCTGCTGGAGCAGGCCCTGGCGGTAGATCAGGGTGACCGCCACGCCATCGACCTTGGGTTGCACCCAGACGTCATCGCGCGGGTGCAACCAGGCGCGCACGGCTTCGGCGTCGTTGAGCTTGTCCAGCCCGGTATGGGCGATGGGGTGCGCCACCGGGCCGCCCGCCGTGCGCAGTGGGTGGGTGGGAATGTCGGCGGGGGCGGGGAAGCAGCGACGCCATTGGTCGAGGCGGATGCGGCTCTGGTCGTAGAGTTCGTCGGCTACCAGCGCCTGGCCCTGGCGGTGGTAGCTGTCGTCCCAGTGGGCGATTTGCGTTTGCAGGGCGCCGATCTGTTCCCGGGCCTGTTGGGGCGTCCAGGACGGGCAGTCGGCAAGGGCTGGCAGGCAAAAAAAGGCGAGCGCCAGGCTGGCGCAAAACCGCAGGGGGCGAGGCATGGTGAGCATCCTTGCTCGGCTTGGGGGAGCCTGAAGCCTAGACCCGTCGCCCACAAAAAAGCCCCGCACGGAGCGGGGCTTTTTTTGCAGCGTATGTCGGCTTACTTCAGCAGGCCGCCGAGGGCGCTAACGCCGCTCTTGTCAGCTTTGGCCTGGGTTTCTTGCGTGACGCCGTCAACCTTCTGGTTGGCTTCTGCGGTCTTGTCGCCGACCACTTTGCAGCCTTTGTTGGCTTGCTCCAGGGCAGCCTTGTAACCGGCGGCCTTAAGGGTGTTGCCGCTGGCTTCGGCTTCGTCGAACTTGGCTTGCAGTTCGGCGGTTTTCTCTTTGCAGTTGCCGTCGGCAACGCCGATGTGGCCGGTCACTTTCGAGGTCAGCGAGCCCAGGTCCACGGCTTGTGCAGGCAGGGAGAACAGCGCGAACAGGGCAGCAGCAGGAGCGAGCAAGGAAATACGCATGAAAAACCTCAATGTTCGATCGCGCGCGCACAAATGATCTCGGATAAGCGCGTCGCAATATCCAAATGGAATAAGGATCCGAGTTGGCGCGGATTCTATTGGGCCATCATTGGGCCTGCAAGTGAGACATGTCGTTTAGCCATTAAAAAACCCCGCGCGGCATGCCGGGCGGGGTTTTCGGTGCAGCGAAACGGCGTTTACAGGCCGGCGGCGGTGCGCAGGTCGTTGGCGCGGTCGGTTTTTTCCCAGGTGAAGGTGGTGAAGGTGTCTTCGCCCACGGTCTTTTGCTCCGGGGTGCGGCCGAAGTGGCCGTAGGCCGCGGTCGCCTGGTACATCGGGTGCAGCAGGTCGAGCATCTTGGTGATCGCGTAGGGGCGCAGGTCGAACACTTCGCGCACCAGTTTGATGATCTTGTCATCGCTGATCTTGCCGGTGCCGAAGGTGTTCAGCGAGATCGAGGTCGGTTGCGCCACGCCAATGGCGTAGGACACCTGGATCTCACAGCGCTCGGCCAGGCCGGCGGCGACGATGTTCTTGGCCACGTAGCGACCGGCGTAGGCTGCCGAGCGGTCTACCTTGGATGGGTCTTTGCCGGAGAACGCGCCGCCGCCGTGGCGGGCCATGCCGCCGTAGGTGTCGACGATGATCTTGCGCCCGGTCAGGCCGCAGTCGCCCACCGGGCCGCCGATGATGAACTGGCCGGTAGGGTTGATGTGGAACTGGGTGTCTTTGTGCAGCAGTTCGGCTGGCAGCACGTGCTTGACGATCAGTTCCATCACGCCTTCGCGCAGGTCTTTGTAGGAAACTTCCGGGTTGTGCTGGGTCGACAGCACCACCGCGTCAATGCCCACCACCTTGCCGCCTTCATAGCGGCAGGTGACCTGGGATTTGGCATCCGGGCGCAACCACGGCAGCAGGCCGGATTTGCGGGCTTCGGCCTGGCGCTGCACCAACTGGTGGGAGAAGGTGATGGGTGCGGGCATCAGCACGTCGGTTTCGTTGCTGGCGTAGCCGAACATCAGGCCCTGGTCGCCCGCGCCCTGGTCTTCCGGCTTGGCGCGGTCAACACCCTGGTTGATGTCGGGGGACTGCTTGCCAATGATGTTCATCACGCCGCAGGTCGCGCCGTCGAAGCCGACGTCGGAGCTGGTGTAGCCGATGTCGGTGATGACATCGCGCACGATCTGCTCCAGATCAACCCAAGCCGAGGTAGTGACTTCGCCGGCGATGATCGCAACGCCCGTTTTCACCAGAGTCTCGCACGCCACACGGGCGAACTTGTCTTCAGCAATGATGGCGTCCAGCACCGCATCAGAAATCTGGTCGGCGATTTTGTCCGGATGCCCTTCAGACACGGACTCGGAGGTGAAAAGGGAGTATTCGCTCATCTCGATGGTTTCCTACTGTTTACCGATGGTGAGTGTCGCCAGCCGGCCGCTGAAAATGGCGGACCTGGATCTGGAAACCATTACGTAAGCCTACATAGAGGCTGTCCCCGGGAACGAGTCCCGCAGCGGTGGCCCAATGGGCCAGATCGTCCTGTTCAAACCCCAACCAAAGATCACCGCAGGCCTCCCTGGCCCAACTTTGGTTGTGACTGCATAACTCTGTCACCAGCAGGCTACCGCCCGGTTGCAGCAGATCGGCCATGCGCTTGAGGGCATCGGCGGGCGCGGCGAAATGGTGTAGCACCATGTTCAGCACCACGCAATCGGCTTGCAGGGCGACGCCGTTCAAGGCGTCGGCCAGTTGCAGGCGCACATTGCCCAACGCCTGGCGCTGGCACACCTGGCGCGCCAGTTCGAGCATCGCCGGGCTGTTCTCCAGTGCGGTGACCTGGCTGAAACGCTGCGCCAGCTCCGGCAGGAAACCGCCGTCGCCGGGGCCGACTTCAATGGCCGTGGCGCCTTCACTGAAGCTCAACTTGTCCAGCAGCGCCAGCACGCTTTCCCGGTACTGGGGCAAGCCGGCGATCAAGTCTTGCTGGGCCCGAAACTTCTCCGCAACCCGTGAGAAAAAATCCTGGCTGGCGGCGGCCCGTTGCCCGTGGACCTGGCCTATCCGCGAGCGCACTTCGGCGGGCAGGGTCAGGTTGTCCACTTCATCGAGCAACGCCGCGTGCAACTTACCCCCCAGCAATTCGGTGTGGGGCAGGGCGCGGCGATAAAAAATCGCATTGCCCTCGCGCCGTGTTGCCACCAGGTCGGCTTGGGCCAGCACCTTCAAGTGGTGGCTCATGCCGGACTGGCCGATGGCGAAGATCTGCGCCAGTTCCAGCACGCCAAACGAGTCGTTGGCCAGCGCGCGCAAAACATTGAGCCGCAACGGATCGCCGCCAGCCTTGCACAAGGCTGCCAGCTCATCGCAATCGTCATGACGAATTGAAGGCACGCGTAAATTCATAAGGCCGGCAGTCTAGTGACGGGCCTGTCGCCCCGCAAGGTCAATATCAAAAAGTTTTGATATTGCTCGATAAATGGCACTCCGGCAGTGCTGGCGGGTTCTACTCAAAGGGTGCGCAATGGTTTCAGCAGGCCCGGGGGCGGTTATCCACAGGAAAAAGTCGCCCCAGCGACTATCTGTGATTGCCCCAGAGCCGCCCCGTGAGGGAAAATGCTCGCCTTTTTTCCGTTTCGTTTTATTCAAACCCCCAGGAGATCAGCGATGCCCAGCCGTCGTGAGCGTGCCAACGCCATTCGTGCCCTCAGCATGGATGCCGTGCAAAAAGCCAACAGCGGCCATCCGGGTGCCCCTATGGGTATGGCGGATATCGCCGAAGTACTTTGGCGTGACTTCCTCAAGCACAACCCGAGCAACCCCTCGTTCGCCGACCGTGACCGCTTCGTGCTGTCCAACGGCCATGGCTCGATGTTGATCTACTCGCTGCTGCACCTGACCGGCTACGACCTGTCGATCGACGACCTCAAGAGCTTCCGCCAACTGCACAGCCGCACCCCGGGCCACCCGGAATTCGGCTACACCCCAGGCGTCGAGACCACCACCGGCCCACTGGGCCAAGGCCTGGCCAACGCCGTGGGCTTTGCCCTGGCGGAAAAAGTGCTGGCGGCGCAGTTCAACCGCCCCGGCCACAACGTTGTCGACCACCACACCTACGTGTTCCTGGGCGATGGCTGCATGATGGAAGGCATTTCCCACGAAGTCAGCTCCCTGGCCGGTACCCTGGGCCTGGGCAAACTGATCGCGTTCTACGATGACAACGGCATCTCCATCGACGGCGAAGTCGAAGGCTGGTTCACCGACGACACCGCCAAGCGTTTCGAGGCCTACAACTGGCAAGTGATCCGCAATGTCGACGGCCACGACCCGGAAGAAATCAAGACCGCCATCGAAACCGCCCGCAAGAGCGAGCAGCCAACGCTGATCTGCTGCAAGACCACCATCGGCTTCGGCTCGCCGAACAAGCAAGGCAAGGAAGACTGCCACGGCGCCCCACTGGGTGACGCGGAAATCGCCCTGACCCGTGAAGCCCTGAAATGGACCCACGGCCCGTTCGAGATCCCGGCCGACATCTACGCCGAGTGGAACGCCAAGGAAGCCGGCCTGGCCGTTGAAGCCGAGTGGGACCAGCGTTTCGCCGCCTACAGCGCCGAGTTCCCGGAGCTGGCCAACGAACTGGTGCGCCGCATGGCGGGCGACCTGCCGGCCGATTTCGCCGAAAAGGCCTCGGCCTACATCGCCGAAGTGGCCGCCAAGGGCGAAACCATTGCCAGCCGCAAGGCCAGCCAGAACACCCTGAACGCCTTTGGCCCGCTGTTACCTGAGTTCCTCGGCGGCTCGGCCGACCTGGCCGGCTCCAACCTGACCCTGTGGAAAGGCTGCAAAGGCGTTTCGGCGCAAGATGCCAGCGGCAACTACATGTACTACGGTGTGCGCGAGTTCGGCATGAGCGCCATCATGAACGGCGTCGCCTTGCACGGTGGCCTGGTGCCTTACGGCGCGACCTTCCTGATGTTCATGGAATACGCACGCAACGCGGTGCGCATGGCCGCACTGATGAAGCAGCGGGTGATCCACGTCTACACCCACGACTCCATCGGCCTGGGCGAAGACGGCCCGACGCACCAGCCCATCGAGCAACTGGCCAGCCTGCGCTGCACGCCGAACCTCGACACCTGGCGCCCTGCCGACGCCGTGGAATCGGCGGTGGCCTGGAAGTCGGCCATCGAGCGCAAGGACGGCCCGAGCGCGCTGATCTTCTCGCGCCAGAACCTGCAGCACCAAACCCGCGACGCCGGCCAGATCGCCGACATCGCCCGCGGTGGCTATGTATTGAAGGACTGCGCGGGCGAGCCTGAGCTGATCCTGATCGCTACCGGTTCCGAAGTGGGCCTGGCAGTGCAGGCGTTCGACAAACTGACCGAGCAGGGCCGCAAGGTGCGCGTGGTGTCGATGCCGTGCACCAGCGTGTACGACGCCCAGGACGCCGGCTACAAGCAAGGCGTGCTGCCGTTGCAGGTCAGTGCGCGGATCGCCATCGAAGCGGCCCATGCCGACTACTGGTACAAGTACGTGGGTCTGGAAGGCCGCGTGATCGGCATGACCACCTATGGCGAGTCGGCTCCGGCTCCAGCCTTGTTCGAGGAGTTCGGTTTTACCCTGGAAAATATCCTGGGTCAGGCTGAAGAGCTGCTGGAAGACTGAGCCAGGTTCTGTACTGCCTGTTCTGACGCCATCGCGGGCGAGCCCGCTCCCACAGGGATATGCACCGCCCGCCCCTGTGGGAGCGGGCTCGCCCGCGATAGCGTTGGTCAACACAACGCAACGCTGACTGACTTACATCGGTAATCGAGAACCCCATGCTCCCACCGCGTCCCTACAAAGTTGCACTCAACGGCTATGGCCGCATTGGGCGTTGCGTCTTGCGTGCGTTGTTCGAGCGTGGGGCGGCGGCCGGGTTTGAAATTGTCGCGATCAACGACTTGGCCGACATGGCCAGCATCGAATACCTGACACGCTTCGACTCCACCCACGGGCGTTTTCCCGGTGAGGTAAAGGTCGACGGCGATTGTCTGCACATTAATGGCACCTGCGTGAAAGTCCTGCGCAGTGCCACCCCCGAAGGCATCGATTGGAAGGCCCTGGGCGTCGATCTGGTGCTCGAGTGCTCCGGTGCCTACAACACCCGTGCCGACGGCGAGCGCTTTTTGGCCGCCGGTGCGCCACGGGTGCTGTTCTCCCAGCCGATGGCCAGCGAGGCGGATGTCGACGCCACCATCGTCTACGGCGTCAACCAGGATTGCCTGACCGGCGCCGAGCTGCTGGTGTCCAACGCCTCCTGCACCACCAACTGCGGCGTGCCGCTGTTGCGCCTGCTGGACCAGGCCATCGGCCTGGAGTACGTGTCGATCACCACCATCCACTCGGCGATGAACGACCAACCGGTGATCGACGCCTATCACCACGAAGACCTGCGCCGCACCCGGTCGGCGTTTCAGTCGGTGATCCCGGTGTCCACGGGCCTGGCGCGCGGTATCGAACGCCTGTTGCCGGAACTTGCCGGGCGAATCCAGGCCAAAGCCGTGCGGGTGCCGACGGTGAATGTGTCGTGCCTGGATATCACTCTGCAAACCGTCAGCGACACCGATGCCGGCGAGGTCAACCGTATCCTGCGCGAGGCTGCCACCGTGGGCCCGCTCAAGGGCTTGCTGGCGTACACCGAGCTGCCCCATGCCAGTTGTGATTTCAACCATGACCCCCATTCGGCCATTGTCGATGCCAGCCAGACCCGCGTTTCCGGCCCCAGGCTGGTGAACATCCTGGCCTGGTTCGATAACGAATGGGGTTTTGCCAACCGCATGCTGGACGTTGCAGAGCACTACCTGCACGTCGCTTCCAAACCACCTCAACAGTAATTCAGGAACTGCCCCCCATGACCGTGTTGAAGATGACCGACCTCGATCTGCAAGGTAAGCGCGTACTGATCCGCGAAGACCTCAACGTCCCCGTCAAGGACGGTGTTGTCACCAGCGATGCGCGAATCCTGGCCTCGCTGCCGACCATCAAGCTGGCCCTGGAAAAAGGCGCGGCCGTGATGGTCTGCTCCCACCTGGGTCGCCCGAGCGAAGGTGAGTTCAGCGCCGAAAACAGCCTCAAGCCTGTGGCCGATTACCTGAGCCGCGCCTTGGGCCGTGACGTGCCGTTGGTGGCCGATTACCTGGGCGGCGTCGACGTGAAAGCGGGCGACATCGTGCTGTTCGAGAACGTGCGCTTTAACAAAGGCGAGAAAAAGAACAGCGATGAACTGGCCCAGCAATATGCCGCCCTGTGCGACGTGTTCGTGATGGACGCCTTCGGCACCGCGCACCGTGCCGAGGGTTCGACCCATGGCGTGGCCAAGTTCGCCAAAGTTGCCGCTGCTGGCCCGTTGCTGGCCGCCGAACTGGAAGCCTTGGGTAAAGCCCTGGGCGCCCCGGCCCAGCCGATGGCGGCGATCGTCGCAGGCTCCAAGGTGTCGACCAAGCTCGACGTACTCAACAGCCTGAGCCAGATCTGTAACCAGTTGATCGTCGGCGGCGGCATCGCCAACACCTTCCTGGCCGCGGCCGGGCACCCGGTGGGTAAGTCGCTGTACGAGCCGGACCTGCTGGACACCGCCCGCGCCATCGCCGCCAAGGTCAGCGTGCCGCTGCCGGTGGACGTGGTGGTAGCCAAGGAATTCGCCGAGAGCGCCGTGGCCACCGTCAAGCTGATCGCTGACGTCGCCGAAGACGACATGATCCTGGACATTGGCCCGCAAACCGCGGCCAACTTCGCCGAACTGCTGAAATCCTCCCAGACCATCCTGTGGAACGGCCCGGTCGGCGTGTTCGAGTTCGACCAATTCGGCAACGGCACCAAGGTGCTGGCCCAGGCCATCGCCGACAGCGCCGCGTTCTCAATTGCCGGCGGTGGCGACACCCTGGCGGCCATCGACAAATATGGCGTGGCCGAGCAAATCTCCTACATTTCTACCGGTGGCGGCGCATTCCTCGAATTCGTCGAGGGCAAAGTGCTGCCCGCCGTTGAAGTCCTGGAAAGCCGGGCCAAGGCATAAGGCCTCCGGTGCCCCGGCAAAGGAGTGTTCACATGGTCAAGACATGCGCATTGTTGCTCGCCCTGGGGCTGCTGGCCGGTTGCGCCGGCGCCCAGCAGGCCAAGCGTGAGGAGGCGCAAGCCACCGAGCCCGAAAGCCATTGCTACCAGGCCGATTGGCAAGCCGAGACGGCACCGGTGATTAACAAGCGAGCCGGGACCCAGGCGCTGGACAAATACGACACGCCGGCCAAGGCCAAGGAACGGGGCTGCCCATGACGGGTCAGAACCTCCACGCATCACGAGGAACACCGATGAAAGGTTTTATCGCCCTGGCGGCACTGGCGTTGCTCGCCGGTTGTTCCAGCCTCGGCCTGGGCACAGCGCCAGCGCCGGACAACTGGACCACCTGGACCTGCGACAGCCAGGCCCAAGTGCAGTGGCGCTACACCGACAGCAGCCGCGAGCAGGTAGATGTACGCCTGGGCGGCGACGACCAGGTGCAGCGCCTCAAGCTCGAAGCCAGTGGCTCCGGCGCGCTCTACAGCAACGACAGGCTGGCGTTTCATCAAAAAGGTGACGAGGGCCTGGTTTACTGGGTTGCCACCGACGACTTGATCGGCCGCGGCTGTAAAGCGCCGTAAAACGCTTGTGGCCATACCCTGCGGGAGCGGGCAAGCCCGCTCCCGCAGAAGTTATGCACAGCCGTTGAGCATTTCGCACCACCCCATTCGCAGGTCCGGCCTTACCCCCGATCTGCAATCACTTGAATAGCAGCCGCCGCTCCGGCAGGCTTGCACGATTAACGACCCTCGACCGGGAGATACACGAACAATGGCACTTATCAGCATGCGCCAGATGCTGGACCACGCAGCCGAATTCGGCTACGGCGTTCCAGCCTTCAACGTCAACAACCTTGAGCAGATGCGCGCCATCATGGAAGCCGCTGACAAGACTGACTCCCCGGTGATCGTCCAGGCTTCGGCCGGTGCCCGTAAATACGCCGGCGCACCGTTCCTGCGTCACCTGATCCTCGCCGCCATCGAAGAGTTCCCGCACATCCCGGTGTGCATGCACCAGGACCACGGCACCAGCCCTGACGTCTGCCAGCGCTCCATCCAACTGGGCTTCAGCTCGGTGATGATGGACGGCTCCCTGGGCGAAGACGGCAAGACCCCGACCGACTACGACTACAACGTGCGCGTCACCCAGCAAACCGTCGCCCTGGCCCACGCCTGCGGCGTTTCGGTCGAAGGCGAACTGGGTTGCCTGGGCTCGCTGGAAACCGGCATGGCCGGCGAAGAAGACGGCATCGGCGCCGAAGGCGTGCTCGATCACAGCCAGATGCTCACCGACCCGGAAGAAGCCGCTGACTTCGTCAAACGTACCCAGGTCGATGCCCTAGCCATCGCCATCGGCACCAGCCACGGCGCGTACAAGTTCACCAAACCACCGACCGGCGACGTCCTGGCCATCGACCGTATCAAGGAAATCCACAAGCGCATCCCCAACACCCACTTGGTGATGCACGGCTCGTCCTCGGTGCCGCAAGAGTGGCTGGCGATCATCAACGAGTACGGCGGCGACATCAAAGAAACCTACGGCGTACCGGTTGAAGAAATCGTTGAAGGCATCAAACACGGCGTGCGCAAAGTCAACATCGACACCGACCTGCGCTTGGCTTCCACCGGCGCCATGCGTCGCCTGATGGCCACTCATCCGAGCGAGTTCGACCCACGCAAATTCTTCGGCGCCACCGTGACTGCCATGCGTGATGTCTGTATCGCCCGCTACGAAGCGTTCGGCACTGCGGGTAATGCCTCGAAGATCAAGCCGATCTCTCTGGAAGCCATGTACCAGCGGTATTTGAAAGGTGAGTTGAACGCCAAGGTTAACTAAACTTTGCGTATTTATAAAAACCCGCCGCGAGGCGGGTTTTTATTTTCTAGCAAGGGTTAGGCTGCACCAAGGTTATGGTAATGATATTGCAAGTGGTCGTGCCGTTTTGTGCGCCTTCCACACTGCCGGTAAACCGCTCAAGTCCGTCAGCATCAAGTAAGGCGTCGTGGGCGTCGCTTAAGAAACTGCTCAGGCTCTTTGGCGGATTCTTGGCATCAAGTTCGACCGTTATCTTAAGGTTTTTTGTTTCAATCTCTTCGGTGGTTTTGGGGTATGTTTTCGACGCTTCGCGATTCCATATCTTTAATGCTCTTTATGTTTGCCTCTGTGTTCGGCTTGTTGGATGCGTCCAATCAGTAAAAATACATATCTGGATAGCTGCTGATTTATCTTTGAACCAGATCACAGAGGCTAGGCTGCCCCGCTAAGACTAAATGGAGGGGCTTCTCGGCTTCCTTGCTCCCCATTGAAACTAGCATATGGTTGTGCGCAGTTGACCTGTCATATTTACCGGTTTTTTATAGAGTTTTAGACGGGTTGTTATTCCAGTTTTGACAGTATGGCAGCGCTCAGCCATGTAGGTTATAAGCAAGTTTTGTGGATGAAGAGTAGAGCTCTATAAGCCGGATTGGGTCTTTGGGGGTTGCCGGACTCTTGCGTTGAATTGTCATCGCGGATGGAGTTAAAGGGTATGTTGGTTATGTGCTAACAATATTAAAAATGTTGTTTTTCGGTCCTGAATTCAACACATAAGTGCAACGCTCACCCCTGCATAAACTTCGTACGGCGTCTTCCAGCCCAGGCGTTTTCGCGGGCGTAAATTGATCTTCGTTACCACGCGACTGACCGCCTCGACGGTCAG